>DATAZN010000172.1:0-4363 GCA_036272035.1 Mycobacterium sp.
GATGCCATGCCCACCCCGAAGGCCACACCACGGCCAGTGGATAGAGAAGCAACATCACCGCGCCGAAGAAAACCAACGCGATTTGAAGAAGCCGGTAGCTGGTCGACGGTGTCAATGTGTGCTCCAAACGTTCAGCGGGCCAATATGTTCCGCTTTAGCCCCAGCTTCCCGGGGTGCCCTGCGGCACCTGCTGGCCCAGCCAGTTGCAGGGCATCATCATGCGATATGCGGTCAACGCGCACTGCTGCTCCGGGGTCAGTGGGCTCGGGCCTGCACATGGCCTGTCCGGGCTGCCGCAAATCGGCGGATCAGCGTGGGCGGCCGGCGCGGCGCCGATCAAGCCGTACATCGCGGCGGAAGCCGCGATCGCGAGTCCTGCTGCTGTATGGATGCGACCCATATCGAGCTCTTCCTGAACGCGGCCTGGATCTGCCGCACTGCCTTCGGACAATACCCGCGGATAGCTGTTCGCGGATCGAGTTTGGCGGCTCCGCGGAATCAGGACGCGGCACGGAGACAACCCGCCCCTCGAGGCGATAACGCGCAGGCTCTTTCGCGCGGCGCTCTTGGCAGCGGTCAGGACTTCGCTGCGGCCTTCTTAGCGGGAGCCTTCTTAGCCGAGGCCTTCTTCGCCGGGGTCTTTTTCGCGGGAGCCTTCTTGGCGGCCGTCTTTTTCGCCGGCGCTTTGTCGCCCGAGCGCGCCTTGACGCTGGCTTCCAACTTGGCCAGCAGATCCGAGACGTCTTCGGTTTCGTCGAGCTCTTTAGGCTGTTCTTCGGTGGTAAACGCTTCTCCGCCTTCGAGTTTGGCCTGCACCAACTCCTGGAGCTGCTCCTGGTAGTCGTCGTGGTACCGATCAGGATTGAAATCGTCGGCCATCGATTCGACCACTTGTCCGGCCATCTTGAGCTCGGCGGGTTTGACCTCGACCTTCTTGTCCAGCACCGGGAAGTCGGGGTCGCGGATCTCGTCGGGCCACAGCAGCGTGTGGATCACCATGACCTCGCGCTTGCTGAAGTCCTTGACCCGCAATGCCGCAAGCCGGGTCTTGTTGCGCAGCGCGAAATGCACGATCGCCACCCGGTCGGTCTCCGCTAGAGTCTTTGCCAGCAGCACATAGGATTTCGTCGACTTGCCGTCAGGCTCGAGGAAATAGCTGCGGTCGTACATCATCGGGTCGAGCTCGCTGGCCGGGACGAACTCCAGCACTTCGATTTCGCGGCTGCGCTCTTCGGGCAATGTCGCGATGTCGTCGTCGGTGATGATCACCATCTGGCCGTCGTCGGATTCATACGCGCGTGCGATATCGCGGTACTCGACGACTTCGCCGTCTACCTCGCACACGCGCTTGTACCGGATGCGGCCGTTGTCCTTGGCATGCACCTGGTGGAACTTGATGTCGTGGTCCTCGGTCGCGCTGTACACCTTGACCGGGACGTTGACCAGCCCGAAAGAGATCGAGCCCTTCCAGATCGAACGCATAGTGCCAGTATGCCCATACTGCTAGGCGGGTACGCCGTTAACGACGATGCGTCGGCGTCCTGCCGGTTACGTACCAGGTTTCCACCCGACCGACGCCTTTGACCTCAATCGGCCCGCGGGCCTGGCAATCGAAATGTTCGCTGACGAGGTCGAAGGTATTGCGTGTGATTTGGATGACGCCGCTGGTGCCGTGCGATTCCATGCGGCTTGCCATATTGACTGTCTCACCCCACAGGTCGTAAATGAATTTTCGGCGGCCGATGACGCCCGCGACCACCGGGCCGGAGTTGATGCCGATGCGGAAGGAGAGCCTTCGGCCACCGAAGGTCCGCTTGTCGATCTCGGCGCGCATATCCAGTGCGAAGTTGACCAACGCTGCAGCGTGATCCGCCCGTTCGCGTGGCACGCCTGCGGCGACCATGTAACAGTCGCCGATCGTCTTGATCTTCTCCAGCTCGTACTTGTCGACAAGATCGTCCAAGCACTCGAATACGTCGTTGAGCAGGTCGACCAGGGTGAGCGGCAGCATGGTCGCCGCCATCGGGGTGAATCCGACGATGTCGGCGAACAAGATGCTGGCCTCGTCGTAGTGGGCGGCGATCGCGCGGGGTTCGGTCTTGAGGGCTTCGGAGATCTCCTTCGGCAGGATGTTGAGGAGCAGCATCTCCGAGCTCTGCTGGAAGAAGTCGCGGCGCCGAACGAAGTAATGCAGCAGCCCGAATACGACCGCGATCACCGTTCCGAGGTTGAGCACGAAGAACCATGTCACGAACGTGTCGGGTAGATGCGCCGGCGTCAGGTGCGGCTGCAGCAGTGCCGTAATGGGCAGCAGCGCGACGAAGCCGACAATCCACAGCAACGTCCGTCTGGGTTCTTCGAGCAACAGCGAGCCCAACGGACAGAGTGCCGCCCAGACGATCACCGCGCTGGACTGCTGAAATCCACCCAACGCGATCGTCACTAGCCACGGCAAGACCAGGATCACGAGCAGTTGAGTGAAGCGATAGAACTTGAGGTTGCGAGTCCAGGCGAACAAAGCCGTGTTCGCCACGGTGAAAACCGTGTAGAACACCGGCGCGACAGCGGCCAGCGGGATGTCCATCAGCAGATAGATCACGCTCCACAGCGTCGTGAGCGGTAAGGTCCCCGCGCACAGCACAACTGCGAGACGCTTCTGCAGCGCGACCTCGTTGGTGTCGGTTGCGGCTGTGCCGATTCGTCCGACCCACCCACTGCGCATAGCGACCCCTTTGCTGACCGTTACGGTAGCTGGGGGCCGCCCCCGCTATGCCGGTTCAGCCAGGCTGGCGCGCGGCTGCGTCCAATGCATCCCGATCCGGCAGGTCAGCGCCGGCGCGGGTGACCGTCAGCGCCGAAACACCGCTGGCGGCCTCGAGAGCGACCGTCAACGCATCCAGGTCTATTCCGGCGAGCGAGGCGCGCTGCCCGGCACCCAACAGCCCTTGCCCCCAGAGCGCGTCGATCAGGCCGACCATGAACGCGTCACCGGCACCCACGGTATCGACCACCTGCACGGGTCGGGCCGCCACCCGTACTTCTCCGCCCGCGCACACCGCCTCGGCCCCCTGGTCGGCCATCGTCACTACCACGATGGCCGGGCCCAGCGATTGCCAGGTCTGCGCGATCTGCTCGGGCGACCGGTAGGGGTCGATCCAGCGCAGGTCCTCTTCACTGACCTTCACGATGTCGCTGCGCTCGACGAGATGCTCGATGCGTGCGATAGCCAGCTCACGGTCGGCGATCAGCGATGGCCGCACGTTGGGATCGAAGGTGACGGTGGCCGACACCCGGTAGGTGCCCACCAGAGCCGCGACGGCCAGACACCCCGGGTCCTGCACCGCGGCAATCGATCCGGTGTGTACGAAAAGCGGTGGTGCCACCATCGGCGTTCCGGAAAGCTGCCAGTCCAGATCGAACACATAGTTGGCCGACCCGTTTGCGTCGAAGGTCAGCCGCGCGGTGGTAGTCCGATCGGCATTCTGGCTTCCCGAAACAAGTTGCGCCCCTGCGGCATTAACGTATTCGGCGATGCGCCGGCCATACGGGTCGGCGGCGATGTGGGTGAGAAAGTCGATGTCACGGCCCAGCCGGGCCAGCCCGACCGCAACGTTGAGCGGGCTGCCGCCGACGTGCTCGCCGGTGACCTGTTGGCCGTCCTGCACGATGTCGATCAGCGACTCGCCGATCACCAGCCCGCGACTCATTGCACCAACGCCTCGAGTGTCGCGCGAGCGCCTTTGCGGTGCAACGAATCCAGCGCCCAGCGGTATGCCTCGACGAACCGATGCTGGTGGGACAGGTCTGCGAACACCGCAGTGATCTCGATGAACGCGCTGGGGTTCTCGTGCTGCGACCGGGCGATCGGGACCAGGGAATCCGCCAGCTGGTCGAGCACCTCGTACGGCTCGCCCCACTCGTCAACGCCCTCGGCGTAGCGGGCCCAGCTGGCCACCGCCGCGGATGCCATCTGAACGGGCCCGTCGTTGGCCAGGTTGTCGCAGATAACGGGGAACAGCCATTTCGGGATCCGGTCCGACGAGTAGGCACATATCCGCGTGACGGTATCGCGCACGGCCGGGTTGGCGAACCGCTCGACCAGCGTGCGGCCGTACTCGTGCAGGTCGATCCCCGGCACCGGCGGCAGCGTCGGGATGGCCTCGGTGTCGAAGTAGGTGAGCAGGTACTTGGCGAACAACGGATCTTGCGCGGCGTCGTGGATGAACTCGAAGCCGCAGAGATGGGCGAAGTAGCCCAGGCACTGGTGTCCCGCGTTGAGCATTCGCAGTTTCATCAGCTCGTACGGGCGGACGTCGTCGACCACCAGCACGCCCGCCTTCTCCAGTGGCGGTCGGCCATCAGC
>DATAZN010000173.1:0-14611 GCA_036272035.1 Mycobacterium sp.
GCTTGTTGACACTTTCGAACCCGGCGACCAGGGCACTACCCCAAATCACCAGCGCCACACCGATTCCGGCGAGGTCTTCGGCGCGCTCGTAACCGTACGGGTAGCGCTCGGTGGGAAGTCGGCGCGATGCCCGAAATCCGACGAACACCAGGGCGCTGGTCGACACATCCGACAGGTTGTGCAATGCGTCGCCCAGCAGCGCCACCGAACCTGACACCAGTGCGATCGCCAATTCGACGAGCCCGGTTACGGCCAGTCCCAAGGCGCTGATCGCGACGGCGCGGTTCGCTTGCCGGCGTTCGCCCGCATCGTCGGTAGCGATGTCGAGTGGGAAACTCGTCGCGGGGTCGCGTACTCCGCTGATCTGATGCATATCGGTAAGGATGCCTGCCGCCGGCCGCATTGCAAAGACTGGCGGCCGGGAATGGCTCAGTCGGCCAATGCCCGCCCCACGATCAACGGATCCGGCTCGCCCACGACGTCGCTGTCCTTGTCGTCGTAGTCTAATTGGGTCAGTACGTAACGCATCGCGTTGATGCGGGCCCGCTTCTTGTCGTTGCTCTTGACCACGATCCAAGGCGCGGCATCGGTGTCCGTCGCGGCGAACATCTCTTCCTTGGCCGCCGTGTAGTCATCCCACTTATTTAGCGATTCCATGTCCGTTGGCGAAAACTTCCACTGCCGTACCGGGTCCACCACCCGAATGGCGAATCGAGTGCGTTGTTCGGCAGGGGACACCGAGAACCAGAATTTGGTCAGGCGTATGCCGTCGTTCACCAGCATCTGCTCAAATGGCGGTGCTTGCCGCAAGAACTCGGCGTGCTGGTCGAGCGTGCAGAACCCCATCACCTTTTCGACACCGGCGCGGTTGTACCAGGACCGGTCGAACAGCACTATCTCGCCGCCGGCCGGAAAATGATTGATGTAGCGCTGGAAGTACCACTGTGTCTGTTCACGTTCGCTCGGCTTCTCCAATGCCACGACGCGGGCGCTGCGCGGGTTGAGGTGTTCCATGAATCGCTTGATGGTGCCACCCTTGCCGGCCGCATCCCTACCCTCGAACACGATCACATCGCGGGCGCCGATGCGTCTGCCGTGCTGTTGCAGCTTGAGCAATTCGATTTGGAGACGCCGTTTCAGGTGCTCGTACTCCTCGCGGGGCATCCGATGGTCGTAGGGATATTGCTCACGCCACGTGTCGATGTGCTCCCCGTCCCGGTCAAGCAGCACCGGGTCGTCATCATCACTGTCGTCGACGGTGTACCCATGCTCGGGCGTCGACAGGGTTTCCAGGTCTATCTCAGCCATGACCCGACGCTATCGCAATCACGCAATAGATCGCCCTTGACCTGAAGCATGGTTGAGGCCTTACTGTCATCGCTATGTCACTAACCATCATCGCGTCGGGCAATCGCTGGCCTGAGGAATTGAGCATGATCGGTGCGCTCCGATTCGCCCGGCGCTCGGCATATTTCGACGAAACAGTCAGCTTCTACCGCGACCTGGTCGGCCTTCCACTGTGCGCCACATTCGGCGAGAGCTATGGCAGCAATGGAGCGATATTCGGCCTACCCGGCTCGGCGCTGACCTTCGAGATCGTCGAGGCGACCGAACCGGTGGCGGTGGATAGTCATGAGCAGCTATGCCTGTACTTTCCCGATACTGCGGGCCAGCAACGCGCGACTGCGCGGCTCGTGGCGGCAGGGGTCAAACCCGTTGAATCACATCCGTATTGGGCGGCAACGGGATCGGTCACATATCGCGATCCGGACGGTCGCGAGGTGGTGTTCGCTCCATTTGTCTTCGGCGTCAATGAACCCGCGGAGGGCGTCGCATCGGGCGAGCATTGGACCGCCCCTTAAAAGGCGGAAGGAAAACGCGGAAGGCCACCGGGGTCGGGTCCACCGGTGGCCGTCCTGTGCGCTGGCTCGTTGTAGTTACTTCTTGAAGGCATCCTTCACGTGCTCGGCGGCATCCTTGACGCTGGACTTCGCCTGGTCGAGCTTGCCTTCGGCGCGAGTCTCGTCGTCGCCGGTGGCCTTGCCGAGACCTTCTTTGGCCTTGCCGGCGATGTCGTCGATCTTGTTGCTCGCCTTGTCGTGGGCTCCCATGCGCTTCAACTCCTTTGCTCGGGGCACTGCTGCCTCGCGTCGAGATGTCTACCCGCGTCGAATGACGGCCAAACCAGATATGCGAGATTGGCACAATGCGGGTCGCGATTCTCGATGACTACCAGAACGTCGCGTTGACCATGGCCGACTGGTCCGACGTGGCCGCCCGGGCCCAGATCACCGTGTTCAATGATCACCTCGCCGACCCAGACGCCGTTGTGAAGCGGCTGGCGCCGTTCGACGTGGTGTGCGTCATGCGGGAGCGCACACCGTTGCCGCGTGACGTCATCGAGCGCCTGCCGCGGCTGAAGATGATCGCCTCGACCGGGCCGTTCAACGCCGCCGTCGACGTCGCGGCCGCGAAGGAACGCGGCATCTACGTGAGCACCACCGGTGGCTACGTGGAGTCGACGGTCGAGCTCACCTGGGCTCTGATCCTTGCCGCCGTCCGCCGGATCGTCGACGAGTCCGAGTCGGTGCGCGCCGGCGGCTGGCAAACCTCCGTCGGCCCGCAGCTGGGGGGCACCGTGCTGGGCGTGCTCGGATTGGGACGAATCGGTAGCCGAGTGGCCCAAGTGGGCAAGGCGTTCGGCATGGACATCATCGCGTGGAGCACGAACCTGACACCCGAGGCCGCCGAACAAGCCGGGGCGACCTACGTGTCGCAAGACGAATTGTTCAGCCGCGCCGACGTCTTGACCATCCATCTGGTGCTCAGCGAGCGTTCTCGTGGCCTGGTCGGCAGCGCCGAGTTGGCTCTGATGAAGCCGACGGCGTTGCTAGTCAACACATCTCGAGGACCAATTGTCGATGAGTCGGCTCTCGTCGACGCTTTACGGTCGCGGCGACTCGGCGGCGCAGGCCTCGACGTCTTCGACGTCGAGCCGTTGCCTGCCGGGCACCCACTGCGATCGCTGGACAACGTGATCGCCACGCCGCACATCGGTTACGTCGCCGAGCAGGTCTATCGCGTCTTCTACGGGGAGTCTGCGACCAAGATCGCTCGTTGGCTGAGCCAGGGCAGCGGCAGCTGACTTCGAAGCACGGCACCGCGACCACCACGAATCCAGGAGGCCGAGGAGTGCTGACACCGCTGCGGCGAGCGCCCAGCCCAGCAAGATGTCGACGACGAAATGCTCGGCCGAGTACACCAGCACGAAAGCCATCGCCAACGGGTACGCCACCAGTAGCGGACACCAGCCGCGGCCGACCCGCCGCCACAGGAAGATCGAAATCATCGCGGTCAACGCGGCGTGCAGCGAGGGAATCGCAGCGACTAGATTCACGCTGGCCTGCCCCGAGTTGACCAGCGCGCCGGCCGACTGCAGATGCAGCGTCCCCCAACCGCGGGTGGAGATTCGCTCCACGAATTGGTGAGCACCCGGTTGGCTCATATGCATCGCGCCCAGCAGTGCGTCGTCGGGAACGCCTGCAGCGCTTCGGTACATGCACAGTGGGTTTGACGGGCCGCTGGCGATGTCGGCCGCTGTGCAGCGCGCGGCCGCCCACGGCGGGGCCGCCGGCAGGACCACGTAGACGGCGACCGCCGCGAACGACAGCGCAACGAACCGACGGACGAATGCCGCCCAGTCGGTCCGCTTGTACAGCCAGAGCACGCCAGCGACTGCGTACGGCAGGATGAAAAACGACATGTAAATGCTGCTGATGATCACTTCCCACCACGGTGGCTGCGGCATCTTGATGCGCTCTTGCAGCCACACCGTCGGGACGGTGCCGAAGAACAACCAGCGATCAGCATCGGGTTGGAATCGCCAGAGCGTGGGCGCGCCGAGCATGTCAGCCGCACCACGACTGAGGTCGTAGAGCACCAGCACGAGTGCGAACGGCAGCCAGTCGCGCACGACGGTGAACACCTTGTGCCCGCGGCCGATGCTCGCGGCGATGAGCCCGGTAGCGATGTACAGCAGCAGCAGTTCGCGGTCGAACGCAACCCCGTCCGTCACGGTCCGGTAGGTGACCACCAGGGCCCACGCGCTGACGGCGACGCGCCGTGCCCAGGTGAACGAAACTTCGCGGCTGGCCGAATCAGACGTGTCGGCGGAAAGGGGTGGCTGCGAAGGCACGGTGGACGGCCAGCTGGGGCGGCGGCGCCCCGCTGGTTCGGTCTGTGGGTCGCGCTTGAACCGTCGGACCCGGCCATCGGTTGTTACTGCCACCAGTCCAACCTTATCCTTTGCCGACCGTTTTCCATCCGTTCATTCTCGGGGCGATTTGCCATCAGACCAATAAATCAGCCAAACACGCTGTAAGCGAAGGGCTTTAACGCATCCTTGGCGCGATACTGCGTGTGCTTATGTGGCGGCTGTGAATTCGCGGCCTCGTCAATTCACCTGTCAAGGTGCATCAGAGCCAGCACACTCCATTGTCGTAGCACCTTCCGCTCTTCCGCGGTGGCGACCATGCCGGATGGTGCGAACATCTTCGACGGCACCGGGTCGTCTTCAGTCAGCGGTATGCCACCGCCGCGAATTACCTTGAATATCATCACAATTGCGGCCAGCACCACGATCACCACGACGGCGGCGAAGATGACCGACAGGGTGCCCTGGATGAACGTGTTCCTGATGACGTCGGCCAGCTGATCCTTCGTTTTGGCCGACCCGAACGACGTCTTACCCGATGCTTGGGCGGCGGCGTACTTAAAATGCTGCGTCCAGTAGCCGACGTTGGGATCGGCAGAGAAGATCTTCTGCCACGACGCGGTCAGCGTGACTGTCAGATCCCACAGCAATGGGATCCCGGGAATCCACGCCCACTTCAGGTAGCCCTTCTTGACGACCACCACCGTGACGACGGTCAGTGCGATCGCGGCCAGCAATTGATTGGCGATGCCGAACAGCGGGAACAGCGTGTTGATGCCGCCCAGCGGGTCGGTCACGCCCATCAACAGGATGCTGCCCCACGCGGCCGCGACCGCCAGGCTGCAAATCCACCCGCCCGGGCGCCAGCTCGGATTTCGCAACTTGGTCAGCGGGCCTCCGAGGTTACCGAGTGCGTCGGAAAGCATGAAGCGCGCGACCCTGGTGCCCGCGTCGACCGTTGTCAGGATGAATAGTGCCTCGAACATGATCGCGAAGTGATACCAGAACGCCTTCAGGCCCGAGCCGCCCAAAACCTGTTGCAGCACTTCGGACATGCCGACCGCAAGCGTCGGTGCGCCGCCGGTGCGCGACACAATCGACTTCTCGCCCACGCCGGTGGCGGCTTCATTCAGCTCGGCCGCAGTTACCGGCGGTCCCGACAGGCCAAGGTGATTGACGTAGTCTGCGGCGGTCGCCGCGGTGCCGCCGGTGCGCGCCGCCGGTGCGTTAAGGGTGAAGTACAGATGCTGGTCGAGGATCGCGGCGCTGATCAACGCCATCACCGCGACGAACGACTCAGTGAGCATGCCGCCGTAGCCGATCAGCCGCATCTGGCTTTCCTTCTCCAGCAGCTTCGGCGTGGTGCCCGATGAGATCAGCGCGTGAAATCCCGACAGCGCGCCGCACGCGATGGTGATGAACAGAAACGGAAACAGCGACCCGGCGAACACCGGTCCATCACCGTGAGTGGCGAAGCGCGAGACCGCCGGTGCGTTAATCACCGGGTGCGCAATGCAGATGCCGATCGCCAACAAGGCGATGGCTCCGACTTTCATGAACGTCGACAGGTAATCGCGCGGCGCGAGCAGCAACCACACCGGTAGCGCCGACGCGACGAATCCGTAGCCGACAATCAGCCATGACACCGTCACTGGAGACAAGTTCAACCACGATGCGCCCCAATCCGATTCGCCGACCACATCGCCGGATGCGACGGCGAGCATCAACAGCACGAAGCCGATCACCGACACTTCCGCTACCCGCCCGGGTCGTAGCAACCGCAGATAGCAGCCCATGAAGACGGCAATCGGGATCGTCATCGCGATGGAGAAGACGCCCCAGGGACTTTGGGCCAATGCCCGCACCACCACCAGCGCTAGCACCGCGATGATGATCACCATGATGACGAAGGACCCGACCAGAGCAGCAGCGCCGCCGATGGCGCCGAGCTCGTCGCGGGCCATCTGGCCTACCGAGCGGCCCCGGCGCCGGGTGGAGATCCATAGCACCAGGTAGTCCTGCACGGCGCCGGCGAACACCGCGCCAACGATGATCCAGATGCTGCACGGCAGATAGCCCATCTGGGTGGCAAGCACCGGGCCCACGAGCGGTCCGGCCCCGGCGATCGCGGCGAAATGATGGCCGAACAACACCCGCCGGTCGGTGGGCACGTAGTCGATCCCGTCATCGAAAACCTCTGCGGGCGTGGCGTAATCGTCGCGCGGACGCACGATCTTTGCCTCGATCAGCCGCGCGTAGAACCGATATCCGATGACGTAGGTACAGATCGCCGCAACCACCAACCACACCGCGTTGACCGTCTCGCCGCGAGCGACGGCGATGACCGCCCAGGCCACCGCGCCGAGCACGGCCATCACGCCGAAGAAGATTTTGTGCTTGGTGCCGATGGGGGAGCGGTCGATGATGGCGACCGGCGGGAGGTCGGCGTCAGTGTGGATGTAGCTCAGGTGTTGGGTATCGGGCGTTGGCTGCAGCGGTGCTGCCACGGCGCCTCCTGTCGTGTCACCACGCGAAATCGGGCCGCTGGCAGCTTAACCCCGGTACATGGCGCGCACAGTGTCGATGGTGTCGGCTTCGTCGGGTCGTTTGTCGTCGCGGTAGCGCAGCACCCGGGCGAACCGCAGCGCCAAGCCGCCGGGGTAACGCGAGGAGCCCTGCACACCGTCGAACGCCACCTCGACCACCTGCTCCGGCCGCAATTGCACGACGTAGCCGTCGGTGCCGCCCGCTGCCAGCTCCTGAAACCGCACGGTCTGCCACTCCAGCATCGCGTCGGTCATGCCCTTGAACGTCTTGCCCAACATCACGTAGCCGCCACCGGCCTCATCGAGAGCGCCCAGATGAATATTGGACAGCTTTCCTTTACGCCGGCCCGACCCCCACTCGACGGCCAGCACCACCAGATCCAGAGTGTGAACCGGCTTCACCTTGAGCCAACCGGCCCCGCGGCGGCCCGCCTCATACGGCGCGGTCAGCGACTTGGCCATCACGCCCTCGTGCCCGGCGGCCAGCGTCGTATCCAGGAACTCACCGGCGGCAGCCGGGTCCGAGGTGATCAGCCGATCGACCCGGTTCTGCGCGGGCACGATGTCGTCGAGCGCCGCGGTGCGCTCGCTGGTAGGCGCGTCGAGCAGGTCGATGCCGTCGCGGTGCAGGATGTCGAAGAAGAAGACCGAGAGCGGCTGGGCGGTGCGGGCCGCCGCGACGTCGACCGACCGGCCGAAGCGCGACGCGGTGACCTGGAAGGGCTGCGGCCGTCCGTCCGGACGCAGCGCGATCGCCTCGCCGTCGGCGATCAGCTCGCGAACCGGCAGCGCCAGGGTCGCCTCGACCACCTCGGGCAGTCGCGCGGTGACATCGTCGAGGCTTCGGGTGTAGACGGTGACTTGATCGCCCGCCCGGTGTATCTGCACTCGGGCGCCGTCCAGCTTCGCCTCGAAAACCCCTGTGCCGCCGAGCTTTTCCAGGGCTTCGCCGACGCCCGCAGCGGTCTGCGCCAGCATCGGGCCAACTGGCCGGCCCACCTGCAGGGTGAACGCGTCCAACGCCGCCGCACCGCCGGCCAGCCCCGCCGCCGCGACTGCCGGCAGTGCGCCGCCCAGCATGGCCGCCCGCCGCACGGTGGCGGCGGGAATCTGCGTCGCCGCGGCGACCGCATCGGCCATCACACCGGCCAGCGCGCCCTGGCGGAGTTCTCCGGTCAGCAGGCGCCGCAGAAATGTCTGCTCGACCTCGGTTGCGGACGCGAAGAGTCCGACGACGAGGTCGGCGCGTCGGGCCTGCGAGCCCTTGCCCGACACCGCGCCGATCGTGGACAGCGTGGTGTCGACGCCGAGGACGGTCAGGCTGGGTTGCGCCGCGGCGGGCGGCAGCGACCGCAATGCCGCCCAGCCGACACCGATTTGGCGCTGCGGCAGGTCGCCGGACAGCCATGCCACGACGATCGCGATCAGAGCGGGATCGGACTTGGCCTGGCCCAGCAACTCGGCGATCCGCGCAACCTTGGCCCGTCGCGAAGCCGAGCCACCCACGTCGACCGAGGTCGTCGCCACGTCGATCAGCAGCACAACCCACCTTTACACGCCTGACCGTCAACGTCACGCGCTGCCGCGATAGCGTGCAGCTAACGCGCGGGCACTGCCCGAACAAACAAGGAGGTTTGGATGGAGATCAACGGCAAGAAGGTCGTCGTCATCGGCGGCGCCTCGGGCATGGGCCGCGCCAGCGCCGAGTTGCTGCACGCCCACGGTGCCAGCGTCGCGATCTTTGACCGCGAAGGGTCAGACGGCAAGGAGGTCGCGGCCGGCATCGGTGGTGACTTCTACCCGGTGGACGTCACCGACTTCGCCGCTACCGAGGAAACGTTGAAGACCGCGGTCGACAAACTCGGTGGCCTGCACGTCACGGTGACCACGGCCGGTGGCGGCATCGCGAAGCGGACCATGTCGAAATCAGGCCCGCACGATCTCGAGTCCTTCCAGTCGGTCATCGATCTCAACCTCATCGCCTCGTTCAATATCAGCCGGCTGGCGGCCAGCTACATGAGCCAGAACGAAGCCGAGGACGAGGAGCGCGGCGTCATCATCAACACCGCGTCGATCGCGGCGTTCGAGGGCCAGATCGGGCAGGTCGCCTACACTGCGGCCAAAGCCGGCATCGCGGGCATGTGCCTGACCATGGCACGCGACCTCGGGTCGTTGGGCATCCGCGTATTGGCAATCGCGCCAAGCCTGTTCGCGACCGGGTTGACCAAGGGCATTCCGGACGAATACGCCACCGCGCTGACCAAGGACGCGGCGTTCCCGAAGCGGCTCGGCCGCCCGGAGGAATACGCCAAGCTGGTCGCGGCCATCGTGGACAACCCGATGCTGAACGGCCAGTGCCTGCGACTGGACGCCGGTCAGCGGTTCGCACCCAAGTGACGAGCTAGCCGTTATCCCCGGCCGACCGACCACCCGGTTGGGAGGTCGTCGGATTTAAGTACACTCTTTCCCACCGGCCATTGCCGTCCAAGAGGAAGGCCCTGCCATGGGTATCGCACTGACCGACGACCATCGCGAACTCGCCGAGGTAGCCCGCGGGTTTCTCTCCTCGCAGAAGGCCCGCGCAGCAGCGCGGTCACTGCTGGATGCGCCCGAGGAGGACAGGCCGGCGTTCTGGCAGGGCATCGTCGAACTCGGCTGGCTCGGCCTGCACATCGACGAGGAATACGGCGGCTCGGGATACGGGCTGCCCGAACTCGTCGTCGTCATCGACGAACTCGGTCGTGCAGTAGCGCCTGGACCTTTCGTGCCGACCGTCATCGCGTCGGCGGTGATTGCCAAAGACGGCTCCGCCGAGCAGAAGTCGCGACTCCTACCGGGGCTGATCGACGCAACTGCGACCGCGGGCATCGGCCTGGGCGGCAATGTCAGCCTCAGCAACGGCGTCGCCGACGGTGACGCCGGCATCGTGCTGGGGGCCGGCCTCGGCGACCTGCTGCTCATCGCGGCCGGTGACGATGTGCTGGTGGTGGAGCGCGGTCGCGCCGGCGTCACCGTCGAGGTGCCGGAGAACCTGGATCTCACCCGGCGCTCCGGACGTGTTCGGTTGGAGAAGGTCGGCGTCAGCGACGACGACGTTCTGTTCGGAGCACACGACTCGGCGCTGGCACGGGCCCGGACGCTGCTGGCCGCCGAGGCGGTCGGTGGGGCCGCCGACTGCGTCGACTCCGCGGTGGAATACGCCAAGGTGCGTCAGCAGTTTGGCCGGACCATCGCCACTTTCCAGGCGATCAAGCACCACTGCGCGAACATGCTGGTGGCCAGCGAGTCGGGCATCGCTGCGGTGTGGGACGCCTCCCGCGCCGCGTCCGAGGACGAGGAGCAGTTCCGGCTGGCGGCGGCTTCGGCTGCGGCACTGGCGTTTCCGGCGTATGCGCGTAACGCGGAGCTGAACATTCAGGTGCACGGCGGTATCGGGTTCACCTGGGAGCACGATGCGCATCTGCATCTGCGCCGCGCGCTGGTGACGACCGCACTGTTCGGCGGTGACGCACCCGCCGATGACGTGTTCGAGCGCACCGCCGCCGGTGTCGCCCGGGAGAGCAGCCTGGACCTGCCGCCCGAGGCCGAGGAAATGCGGACCCGGATTCATGCCGACGTCGCCGAACTCGCCGCGCTGGACAAGCAGGCGCAGCGGGACAGGCTGATCGAAACCGGCTACGTGATGCCGCATTGGCCCAAGCCATGGGGACTGGCCGCAGATGCGGTGGAACAGTTGGTGATCGAGGAGGAGTTTCGCGCAGCGGGCATCAAACGCACCGACTACGGCATCACCGCCTGGGTGATCCTGACCCTGGTCCAGCACGGAACGCCTTGGCAGATTGAACGATTCGTCGAAAAGGCGTTGCGTAAAGACGAGATCTGGTGCCAGCTGTTCTCGGAGCCGGAGGCCGGTTCGGACGCCGCGTCGATCAAGACCAAGGCGACTCGGGTCGACGGCGGCTGGAAGATCAGCGGGCAGAAGGTGTGGACCAGCGGGGCGCACTATTGCGCGCGTGGTCTGGCCACCGTGCGCACCGACCCGGAGGCGCCCAAGCATGCCGGTATCACCACGGTGATCGTCGACATGAACGCCCCTGAGGTCGAGGTTCGTCCGCTGCGTCAGATCACCGGTGGGTCGGACTTCAACGAGGTGTTTTTCAACGACCTGTTCGTGCCCGACGAAGACGTTGTCGGGGAGCCCAACACCGGCTGGACGGTCGCGCGGGCCACGCTGGGCAACGAGCGGGTCAGCATCGGTGGCAGCGGATCCTTCTACGTGGGTTTGGCCACGCAACTAGTGGAGCAGATCAAGGCTCAGCCGGATCGGTTGGCGGGTGGGCGAACTCGGGTGGGCCGATACCTGGCCGAGGAGAATGTGCTGCGGCTGCTGAACCTGCGTCGCGTTGTGCGCAGCGTCGAAGGAGCGGGCCCGGGTCCCGAGGGCAACGTCACCAAGCTGAAACTGTCCGACCACATGATCGAGGGCGGCGCGATCACGGCCGCGCTGGCGGGGCCCGAAACCGCATTGCACGACGGTGCGGGCGCGCTGGCCGGCCGATTGGTGATGAGCGCTCGAGCCATGGCGATCGCCGGCGGCACATCTGAGGTGACCCGCAATCAAATCGCCGAGCGGATCCTGGGCATGCCGCGCGACCCGCTGATCAACTGAGGCAGCGCTCAGGCCGGACGGGGGACCGCAGCCGCCGGCGACTGGCCGAGCCAGCCCGGCACGGCCCGACGGGCGTCAGTGGCACCGTGAATGTTGACGTTGCCGTTGAGCATCGCCCTCGACCATGACAGGTCTCCGCGCCAGATCTGGGTCAGGGTGAGCAGGCTGGCCTCGACGGTGGCGGCCACCTCGTAGCCGGGATCGAAATCGCAGACGTCGGGCACGCCTTCGGAGACCATCAGCCACCAGTGAGCAGCCTTGCGGTCCACTCCGGCCAGTCGAAACGCCACTACGGTTCGTGCCCGTGGCCACGCATCGACGGAAATCGTGCGCCGGATGTCCCACATCAGCAGGTGGGGATCGAGGTCGCCGTCGCCTAGTTCACCGATCCAGCGAATTCCCCAGGCGCCGAGCGCCTCCACGACTCCCGCGAGTTCCTGACCGCACGGCGTCAGCGCATAAGAGGTGCGACCGTCGACCTCGCTGCGTTCGACAACACCCGCACGGGACAGCGACTTGAGTCGTTTGGATAACAGCGCCGGTGACATCTTCGGCAGTCCACGCCGTAGTTCGTTGAAATGCACACTGCCCCGGAGCAATTCACTCACTACGAGCAGCGTCCACCGCTCGTCGAGCAACTCCATCGCCTTGGCGATGGGACAGAACTGGCCGTATGTCGACATATGTCCAGTAGATCGCTTCGCAGCGGAATTGACTAGTACAGATTGTGAACCCCGCTGGATTCAGATCCGACACTAGCGGCGGCTCGGCGGCAAGCACGACGATTGTGGGCGAATCTCGAAGAAGGGCAATTGGGAATGACTACCAGAATTGACGCCGACGTGGTGATGGCCGATCACGAACTCGAAAACAAGCA
This sequence comes from Mycobacterium sp., assembly GCA_036272035.1. Classification (GTDB taxonomy): domain Bacteria; phylum Actinomycetota; class Actinomycetes; order Mycobacteriales; family Mycobacteriaceae; genus Mycobacterium. The sequence continues at coordinate 12,306 of DATAZN010000173.1, forward strand.
CCGCACATTGTGGGCGATGGGCGACTACACCACAGTGGCAACCGAAGTGGTGTCACCGCTGGGTCCGGTACTGGTGCAGGCGAGTGGGATTGGTGCGGGTGATCGGGTGCTCGACGTCGCGGCCGGCGCGGGCAATGCGGCGATCCCGGCCGCGCTCACCGGTGCGAATGTCATCGCCAGCGACCTGGTCCCGGAACTGCTGGAGCGCGGTGCAGCGCTCGCCCGGGCCCGGGGCGTCAACCTGCAGTGGTGTGAAGCCAATGCCGAATCGCTGCCGTTCGGCGTCGATGAGTTCGACGCGGTGCTCTCCTGCGTTGGGGTGATGTTCGTCCCGCACCATCAGTGCGCGGCCGACGAGTTGGTCCGGGTCTGCCGGCCTGGCGGGACGATCGGCCTGATCAGCTGGACGCCAGAAGGCTTTATCGGGCAGATGTTCGCGACGATGAAGCCTTATGTGGCGGTGCCTGCGGCCGGTGTGCAGCCGCCGCCCAAGTGGGGCCGCGCAGACTATGTGCGCGGTCTGCTGGGGGATCGCATCACCGACTTCACTGCGCAACAGCGGGCGCTGAGAGTGGACCGGTTTGCCGATGGCGCGGCGTTCCGTGACTTTTTCAAAACCTATTACGGGCCGACGATTTCGGCGTACCGCGGCATCGCGGGCGAGCCGGACCGGGTCGCAGCGCTGGACGTCGAGCTGGCTGAATTGGGCGACCGATGTCTGGCCGGTTCGTCGACGATGGAGTGGGAGTACCTGCTGGTCACTGCGCGCAAGCGCTGATCGACTTGACCAAGCGGTGTCAAGCCGGCGCGAAACGTGCTGCGCCGCCTGGGCCGGGCTCCGGCAGGGCCTCGACGCGCATTCCACACGTCACTGAATCAGGTTCGCAGTCAACGATATTGGCTGCCACCCGAAGGCCGCTCTGCTCGGCGAGCTCGACCAGGGCGATCACGTACGGCGTAGGGATCTCCGGGTTGAACGCGTGATAGTTGACCGTGTAGGTGAATACGTTGCCCTGACCCGACACCGGTCGCGCGACCAGTGGGCCGCCGCAGTCGCGGCATTCGCCGGCCGCGGGATGGACCCAGTGCGCGCAGTTCTCGCAGTGCTCGATGAGCAGCTGCGACGTCGCCTCGGTTGACACGGGCAATACAGTACACTCAATTGCCTTGGGTTGGTGGGCAGCGGGTTGGTCTAACGGACGGCGCAGATGAGCTACTTCGAAAAAGACGCGATCATTTCCGGCATCGGCATTTCCCGAATCGGCCGTCGCACCGGCATTCCCGGGCTGGACCTCACCATGGAATCGGTCCGGGCGGCCATCGACGACGCAGGCCTGGCCCCTACTGATATCGACGGAATCGCCACACTGGGCGACACTCCCGCTGCCGAGGTCAACGCCGCGCTGCAGATCGACGCCGCCGACTGCGGGACGGGGTTTCGCACCGGCGGTCTGCTGAACCCGGTGATCTCGGCGTGCCGCGCGGTCTCCGAGGGCCATGCGCGGCACGTGATCATCTACCGGACGATCCAAATGCTGGGCGGCACAGTGCCGGTGAAGCAGGACGAGAACGCGCCGGTTCCGCCGCTCGCGAGGATGTTCGAGACGCCGGAAGGCGAGACGCCACCCGTCGTTGGCCCGATGGACGATGTCAACGATCTGGTTGCCGCGCAAGCGTATTCCGCCGCGAACTGGCTGGCGCTGACGTGTCGCCGTCACATGGAGTTGTACGGAACCACCAAAGAGCAGCTGGGCTGGCTGGCGGTCAACAGCCGGCGTAACGCGGCGCTGAACCCCCGCGCGGTGTATCGGGATCCGATGACCATGGCGGACTATCTGGCCGCGCGGCCGGTATCCCTGCCGTTTGGGTTGCTGGACTGCGACGTGCCGATCGACGGATCGATCGCGGTGGTGGTCTCGGCAGCCGGCTATGCCAGCGATTGCCCGCATCGAGCAGTGAAGGTGGAGGCGGTCGGGGGCAGCAATGGTGCGGGCGGCTGGTTTCACCGCGCCGACTATCCGAAGATGGCCTCGGCCGATGCGGCGGCTCAGATGTGGTCGCGGACCGATCTGACGCCGGCCGACCTGAACCTTGCGGAGCTGTACGACGGGTTCACCTTCCTCACCTTCGCCTGGCTGGAAGCGCTGGGCATCTGCGGTGACGGTGAGGCCGGCCCGTTCGTCGAGGGGGCCGAGCGGATCGCCCTGAACGGCGCGCTGCCGTTGAACACCTACGGCGGTCAACTCTCGGCAGGCCGCATGCATGGCTATTGGCTGCTGCACGAGGCCTGCCTGCAGTTGCGGGGC
>DATAZN010000174.1:0-3448 GCA_036272035.1 Mycobacterium sp.
CGACCCCAGCCTGCTGTCCCGCTGGGAGACCGGCGACCGCACGCCGCCACCCACCGAAGTTGCCCAGATACTTGGCAATTTGCGCATCACCGGCCGCCGCTACGACGAAATCATCGAGTTGGCCCACGGCGCCGACGACCCTTTGTGGTTGGCTACAACGCTGCCGGAGCAACGCGCCCAGTTGGCGGCGCTGCTGGATTTCGAAAGCACGGCCAGCGTCATCACGGATGTATCGCCTTTGCTTGTGCCAGGCCTGTTGCAGACTCGTCAATACGCGACGGCGATCATGGTCACCGGATCGGTTCCGCAGGAGGAGATCAGCACCAGGGTCACCATCCGGATGGGCAGGCACGAGGTGCTGACCCGGGACAACGACCCGGTGCGGCTGGTCGCCTACATCGGCGAAGCGGCGCTGCGCCAGCGGATCGGCAGCCGAGCGATCATGGCGGAGCAACTGGCGAAGCTGATCGAACTGGCGGCCATGCCGAACGTGGAGATCCGGGTCATGCCGTTCGACAGCGACTGGCATCCCGGCCTGGAAGGACCGGTGCTGCTGATCGACTCGGAGACGGAACCACCTGTGGCCCACCTGGAGGTCCGGGACAACGGCATGTTCCTGCACACGAGGGCGGATATCGCGGCATATCGGGCTGCCACGACTAAGGTGGCCGAACAGGCGATGAGTGCCGAGGACTCGTTGACGGTGATCGCCCTGGCCAGAGCAGGATGGGAGTCAGCATGAACCACGGTCCCCACCGGTGGCGTAAGTCCAGCTACAGCAGCACTGGCACCAACTGCGTGGAACTAGGCGCCGACCTGACGCAGCTCCGCGATTCGAAGAACCCAACAGCCCAACCCCTGACCGCCAACGTCTCGGCTCTCCTCGCCGCAGTCAAAGCCGACCAGTTCACCCGCTGACCTGCCACGCCACCGAAGTAGGGCGTGCACCGTCGGCGGCAACGAACTCCCGCATGGCCTGACGTACGTCCGCGAGCGGAATTTCGGCACTGTCCGGCAGGTCACGCAGGTTCCCCATGTAGTCGTAGCTCACCGCGTCCCCACCGTCCCCGCCATTGGAACTGATCACCGAACCGTCCCGGTCCGAATGCGTGATGACACCCAGGTCGTTCTTGGCACTGATGCCGACGTACACGACCGCCCAACCGTCGGCATCCTGCCAGGAGAGTTCAGCCAACGGCGGCACTACGAAGCCCAGCGCCTCAGCCACCATGCGATCGAGCAGGGCGTCCAGGTCCTCGACAGTACGAATGGTGATCGGCTCGTCGGCCTCGCCGTCGTACCACGCTTCTATCGCCACCACGGCTTGGCTCCTCCAGTGAAACGTTTCCTGTAGTTCGGGGCATGGACTGTCAACGAGTAGCCTTCGGGCAGCACCACAGGTACCAGTCCCTCGCAGCCGAGGCGTCCCTTACAAGGGCGATGATTTATCACAATGGTGACATGTCGCATGCCGGGGTCCGCTTGGCCTCGGTCCCTCATCAGCGCAGCCAGCTTGAGCTCGACATCGGTCGCGGCAACGACCGGCAGAGTTGGACAGCCCATCTCACTCAGGATCTCGTTCACTCGTTCAGCCTGCTCATCCCGCCCGCTGACGGCCGGTCGGGCCGACCCATCCGGTGCGATCCAGCGCCCGTGCGTCTTCTGCCCGGTCCCCCTGGTCACAGGTGGCGGCAGCTCGCCTCGCAATTGTTCGATGCTTGCGATCGGCACACCGCCTGCCGAGTGATCTGGACGTTGTTCGGCTTCACCTGTTGCGGTAGCGCCGATCTTGTGCAGATAGTCCCGCATGTTGGCCTCGGCACGGCCAAGCAGTTGGTACGCATTGTCGACGCCTCGCTTGCCCTGGATGAGAGAAGCCAGGACTTGTTTCGCTTCCGGGCTGCGAGAACCAGTAAACGTTTGAGTGAAACGCATGTTCGCCTGATCGAGTGCTTCGCCTGCGCTCGTCAACATCTGCCTGGCTTGCGTAGACAGCTCCAGCACGGCACGTATTCTGGTGATCACCTCGTCGAGCGTGGACACGCATGCGCCCCCTCACCTGCTCAGCTGAGAGTAATTCAGCAGAACGGAGACCGCTGGCTGATGGCACGCGTCCGGTTTCCACCGCGGTCGGCGCTGCCGAGAACCGTCACCATCGACAAGGTGCCGATGGTCGGCGACACCTGGTACGAGCGCGGCGTCCGCTACTGGCTGCGCAGGATCGGGTCGTTCCTGCTGATGGCACTGGTCCTCGGGTTGGCGACGACGACGTTGTGGGAGTTCTTGGCCGGAATCCGGGAGACGTCGGTACCCCGGTTCTACGTCGTGCTCAGCGTGGAGATCGCCTATTCGCTGGCGACCATGGTGTGGTTCTACCTCCAGTTGACTCGGCGTTGGAATGACCCAGGACCGGCGAGGCCGAAGCCGATCAGGAAGCCGGGCGATGTGCTCGGCACACTGGTACGGGCCGCGGTGTTTCTCGGCGCCCTGGTCCTCGCCCTCGGGAGTGTGGCGTGTCTGGGTCTGTATGCGGTGTTGTTCCTGCTTACGCTCATGCCCGAGACCGTCTGGGAACGGCCGGCTCGGCTGCGGATGGCTGAGCAGCTCCGCAGTCGGGGCTTCGACATTTCCTGATCTTGGGGGCACACATGGGATTGTTCGACCGTACGGCGAAACACCTGGCCAACGGGCCGACGTTGCTACTGCCAGCAGACGCGACCGCAGACCTCGACGCCCTGCTCAAGGCGTACGCCCCGGACTCATGGGTCCGCAGCGACTACCTCGTGCTGGGCAATGGCGTGCTACTGCTCGGCCCGGTCGAGGTCACGCCGGACCTGGCGGAAAAGGCCGGGCTTCCAGCGGACTCCGGAGTGGCCTACTACACGGACACGGGCGTGATGAAAAAACGTGAGGAGCGCTCTGAGGACAAAAAGCGGCTGGACGGCGAGTGGTTGGTTCGCGGTCTGGCGGCACGGCTGCACGCTGCCAAGCACTCCAGGCAGCCGTGGGCCGAGGCCGGCCTCGATCTCTCGATTTGGGCCGAGCAAGCGATGCACCCGGACCCGGTGATGAACGTGTTGCAGCCCTTCATCGGTGTCGAGGACGACCAGCAGTTGTTCGTCAGGGCACACGAGGACGCTCCCGGCAGCTACTTCCTTTTCAGCGAGCGGGACCCGGCGTTCGTCACGATGTTCTTCCCGAACGAGATGTCCCACCCGAAGCTGTTTCCGCCACCGCCTGCCCTCGGGTCGCTGCGCTCCAAAGAGCCCTGTCGCTGGGAAATGCTCGGCGGACAGGACGCGGCTACCGCGGATGCCGAGACACGTACGCGGCTGAGCACTGCCGCTCTCGCCCTGGCCGACGCCGTGCACGGCGTCGTCACCGACATGTTCGGCTTCCCGATCAACCGGCCCGAAGACCTGGTCAACGGCTAGCTCGTCACTGGCGG
>DATAZN010000175.1:0-20558 GCA_036272035.1 Mycobacterium sp.
ATCAGGGCGGCACGTTGGTGAACGAGGTCCTGGAGTTCGACGGTGGCCTGGTGCGTCGCGGACACGGAACGTATCTGGTGCGTGGCTAGCCGACCGGCGTGACCCAGGTGGTGATGTCGGCGTGCACGACTTCGTTGCCGCTCCGATCGGCGATGCTGACCGCACGACGAGATCGACACCGTCGGCGATTTGGGTGAAATCCGGCGTGTCCAACTGGGCCCGGGCGTGCCGGGACGAGGTGGCCTTCGCCAGGTACTGAACGGTCATCGCCTTCGGTATCCATCGGTGGCTGTGCGGGACAGTGGCTTCCATCAGCATCCCCACCGCGATTTCGGCGGCATTGCAGGATGCGATCGCGTGCACGGTATGTAGATGGTTGTTGACGAAGAACTGTTCTTACCGCAGTGAACACTGGACTCAAGCGATGGGAAAAGCCCCTCAGAAGCCACTCAGGAGACATACCGTCGCACGATGATCTATCGCTGGTTTGTGCGCAAGCAGTCGCTGGCCGTGTGGGCGAAGCTGTCCGATCAGCGCGTCGACGAGATCCCACTTGCCGACGACGTCCACTTCGTTTACCTCGGCGATCACGAGCTGGCGGTGGATCTTCAAGGCGCCGAAGCGGAACGCGCTTGGCTGCGTGACGAACTCTTTCGTCGCCTTCCGAATCTGCGCTTCGAGGTGGAAGACATGATCATCGAGGGCGGCCCGTGGTCGACTCGCATTGCGACTCGCTACGCCGCCACCCGCAACGGCCAGGTGGTCTATCGAGGTACGAATTTTGGCCGGGTCGTGTGGGGCAAGGTCATCGAGGAACGCATCTTGCCCGACACTCAGGCGCTGGCCGCCGCGCTCGCATGAGTTCCTGGCGCCTTTTGGGGTGCGGCTACCGTGTAAAACCTCGACACGCTAGACGAAGAACCACTTCGGAACCCGGACCTCGGCCAGGCCCGGCTCCATCCGCACCACGTGCGGCAGCACCGAAGCGAAGTAGGGAACGCGCGCCATCGCCGCCACCGAAAACAGCCGGCTGCCGCCGGGACGACCGGAAAGGCGCTGCCATGCGGCATATGTGCTGGTCGAGCTGATCATAATGACATACCTTACTCTGGAGTAGGAAGCAGTCGCCGACGCATCCGTCGCGACCGCGGCGCGAGCGGTTTCGCTGCTGATGAGCCGGACCGGTGGCCTGGTCGGGAGGATTTGGCCGATACCGGGATCTAGGGCATACTGTTCGGGTTGCCTTGCGCCGGGTTTGCGCCTGGCCGGGCATACGACCGGCGTCCAAACGGGCGCCTCCGGTCCCAATCTTGGAACGAGACCAATTTCGGTCGCGGACCAGGCTGCGTGAGGGCGACACACCCGACCGCGGGGGCCGGTGGACCAAGACAGGTAAACAGCGGCGCAACAACCGGGCGCGCGCCCTGATCGGCCAGACCGATCAAGGCGATCCGCGCCCGGCAGGAAACCGGGTCTCGACCTGGAGAGTGAGGAAGCGTGGCGGGACAGAAGATCCGCATCAGGCTCAAGGCCTACGACCACGAGGCCATTGATGCCTCGGCGCGCAAGATCGTCGAGACGGTTGTCCGAACAGGCGCCAGCGTGGTGGGCCCGGTACCGTTGCCCACTGAGAAGAACGTGTATTGCGTTATTCGCTCACCGCACAAGTACAAAGACTCGCGGGAGCACTTCGAGATGCGCACCCACAAGCGGCTGATCGACATCCTTGACCCCACCCCGAAAACCGTTGACGCGCTGATGCGCATCGATCTGCCTGCCAGCGTCGACGTCAACATCCAGTAGGAGAGCTGCGAGCAATGGCGAGAAAGGGCATTCTGGGCACCAAGCTCGGTATGACGCAGGTGTTCGATGAGAACAACCGCGTTGTCCCCGTGACGGTGGTCAAAGCCGGGCCGAACGTGGTGACCCGCATCCGTACTCCGGAGGTTGACGGGTACAGCGCGGTGCAGCTGGCCTACGGCGAGATCAGTCCCCGCAAGATCAACAAGCCGCTGGCGGGTCAGTACGCCGCCGCCGGGGTCAACCCGCGCCGGCACCTGGCTGAGTTCCGTCTCGACGACGAGGCCGCTGCGGCCGACTATCAGGTCGGTCAGGAGCTGACGGCCGAAATCTTCGCTGCCGGAAACTATGTCGACGTGACCGGTACCTCGAAGGGCAAGGGCTTCGCGGGAACCATGAAGCGTCACGGCTTCAAAGGCCAGGGCGCCAGCCACGGCGCGCAGGCGGTTCACCGCCGTCCGGGCTCCATCGGCGGTTGCGCCACTCCGTCGCGGGTGTTCAAGGGCACCCGGATGTCCGGCCGGATGGGCCACGACCGAGTGACCACCCAGAACCTGTTGGTGCACTTGGTCGATGCCGAGAACGGCGTCCTGCTGATCAAAGGCGCGGTGCCTGGCCGCACCGGCGGACTCGTCGTGGTTCGCAGCGCGATCAAACGAGGTGAGAAGTAATGGCTGCCGAAAAAGCGGCAAAGGCGCTCAAGATCGACGTCAAGACGCCTGCCGGTGAAACCGAAGGCTCGGTTGAGCTGCCGGCTGAACTGTTCGATGCGCCCGCGAATATCGCACTGTTGCACCAGGTGGTCACGGCTCAGCTGGCCGCGAAACGCCAGGGCACGCACTCGACTAAGACCCGTGCCGAGGTCCGCGGTGGTGGCCGTAAGCCTTACCGGCAGAAGGGCACTGGCCGCGCCCGGCAGGGCTCGACACGTGCGCCGCAGTTCACCGGCGGTGGTGTCGTGCACGGCCCCCAGCCCCGCGACTACAGCCAGCGGACCCCGAAGAAGATGATCGCCGCCGCACTGCGCGGCGCGTTGTCGGACCGGGCCCGCAACGGCCGTATCCACGCGATCACCGAACTGGTGTCGGGTCAGACGCCGTCGACCAAGAGCGCCAAGGTTTTCCTGGCCTCGCTGACCGACCGCAAGCAGGTGCTGGTGGTCATCGGGCGTAGCGACGAGGCCGGCCTCAAGAGCGTGCGCAACCTTCCCGGTGTGCACACCCTTTCGCCGGACCAGCTCAACACCTACGACGTGCTGCGCGCCGACGACGTGGTGTTCTCGGTGGAGGCGCTCAACGCCTTCATCGCTTCGAATACCAAAACCGCTGAGGAGGTTTCGGCCTGATGGCGACCGTCACTGACCCCCGCGACATCATCCTGGCCCCGGTCATCTCGGAGAAGTCCTACGGCCTGATCGACGACAACGTGTACACGTTCCTGGTGCACCCCGACTCGAACAAGACGCAGATCAAGATCGCGATCGAGAAGATCTTTTCGGTCAAGGTGGCCGCAGTGAACACCGCGAACCGCCAGGGCAAGCGCAAGCGCACCCGGAGCGGGTACGGACAACGGAAAAGCACCAAGCGCGCCATCGTGACGTTGGCGCCCGGCAGCAAGCCGATCGAACTGTTCGGCGCACCTGCGTAGCCGAGGATAGAGAGACTTAACAGACATGGGAATTCGCAAGTACAAGCCGACGACTCCGGGTCGCCGCGGTGCCAGCGTCTCCGATTTCGCCGAGATCACTCGTTCCACTCCGGAGAAGTCGCTAATCAAGCCGCTGCACGGCAAGGGTGGACGCAACGCGCACGGCCGGATCACCACCCGCCACAAGGGTGGCGGCCACAAGCGGGCCTACCGGGTGATCGACTTCCGTCGCAACGACAAAGACGGCGTCAACGCGAAGGTCGCGCACATCGAGTACGACCCGAACCGCACCGCGAACATCGCGCTGCTGCACTTCTTGGATGGTGAGAAGCGCTACATCGTTGCGCCGCAGGGACTTTCCCAGGGCGACGTGGTGGAGTCCGGCGCCAACGCCGACATCAAGCCGGGCAACAACCTGCCGCTGCGCAACATCCCGGCCGGTACCTTGATCCACGCTGTGGAGCTGCGGCCGGGCGGTGGGGCCAAGCTGGCTCGCTCCGCGGGCTCGAGCATCCAGTTGCTGGGCAAGGAAGGCACTTACGCCTCGCTGCGTATGCCCAGCGGTGAGATCCGTCGCGTCGACGTGCGCTGCCGCGCCACCGTCGGCGAGGTGGGCAACGCCGAGCAGGCCAACATCAACTGGGGCAAGGCCGGCCGGATGCGTTGGAAGGGCAAGCGTCCGACCGTCCGTGGTGTGGTGATGAACCCGGTCGACCACCCGCACGGTGGTGGTGAGGGTAAGACGTCCGGTGGTCGTCACCCGGTCAGCCCGTGGGGTAAGCCCGAAGGCCGTACCCGTAAGCGCAGCAAGCCCAGCGACAAGCTCATCGTCCGACGCCGGCGCACCGGCAAGAAATCGCGCTAGGAGCAGCCGATGCCACGCAGCCTCAAGAAGGGTCCGTTCGTCGACGGCCATCTGCTCAAGAAGGTCGACACGCAGAACGAGAAGAACACCAAGCAGGTCATCAAGACCTGGTCGCGGCGTTCGACCATCATTCCCGACTTCATCGGTCACACGTTCGCCGTCCACGACGGTCGCAAGCACGTGCCGGTGTTCGTCACCGAATCGATGGTGGGCCACAAACTGGGTGAGTTCGCACCGACGCGCACCTTCAAGGGACACATCAAAGACGACCGGAAGGCCAAGCGGCGATGAGCACGGCTACTGAATTTCCTTCGGCGGCCGCCGTAGCGCGGTTCGTTCGGGTGTCGCCGACCAAGGCGCGCCGGGTGATCGACCTGGTACGCGGCAAGTCGGTGGCCGAAGCGCTGGACATTTTGCGTTGGGCGCCGCAGGCGGCCAGCGAGCCGGTGGCCAAGGTCATCGCGAGCGCTGCGGCCAACGCGCAGAACAACAATGGGCTCGACCCGGCGACTCTGGTGGTGGCCACGGTCTACGCCGACGACGGCCCGACCGCCAAGCGGATCCGTCCGCGCGCCCAGGGTCGCGCATTCCGGATCCGTCGGCGCACCAGTCACATCACCGTCGTGGTGGAGAGCCGGCCGTCGAAGGACGCGCGGGGTTCGCAGTCGGCGAGCGCGACCCGCGCCCGTCGCGCGCAGGCCAGCAAGGCTGCCGCCGGCAACGCGCCGGCCAAGAAGGCTCCCGTCAAGAAGGCGGCCGCCGCCAAGGCGCCGGCCAAGAAAGCGGCGGCCGATAAGGCGCCGGCCAAGAAGTCGTCCCCCAAGAAAACATCTGAAGCGAAGGCATCCGCCGCGAAGTCCGCTGGGACTGAAGCGACTTCGGACGCGAAGGGAGGCTCGCACTAGTGGGCCAAAAGATCAATCCGCACGGATTCCGGCTCGGTATCACCACCGACTGGAAGTCCCGGTGGTACGCGGACAAGCAGTACGCGGACTACATCAAGGAAGATGTGGCGATCCGCAAGTTGCTCGCGACCGGCTTGGAGCGCGCGGGCATCGCCGACGTGGAGATCGAGCGCACTCGCGACCGGGTTCGGGTGGACATCCACACCGCTCGGCCGGGCATCGTCATCGGTCGCCGCGGCACCGAGGCCGACCGCATCCGCGCCGACTTGGAGAAGCTGACCGGCAAGCAGGTGCAGCTCAACATCCTCGAGGTGAAAAACCCCGAGTCGACAGCCCAGTTGGTGGCTCAGGGAGTCGCCGAGCAGCTGAGCAACCGGGTGGCGTTCCGCCGCGCGATGCGTAAGGCCATTCAGTCGGCGATGCGCCAGCCCAACGTCAAGGGCATCCGTGTGCAGTGCTCCGGTCGTCTCGGCGGCGCCGAAATGAGCCGCTCGGAGTTCTACCGCGAGGGCCGGGTGCCGCTGCACACGCTCCGTGCCGACATCGACTACGGCCTGTATGAGGCCAAGACCACCTTCGGCCGCATCGGCGTGAAGGTGTGGATCTACAAGGGCGACATCGTCGGTGGCAAGCGCGAGCTGGTTGCGCCGTCGGCCGGCGCCGAGCGTCCCCGCCGCGAGCGTCCGTCGGGCACCCGTCCGCGCCGTAGCGGATCCGCCGGAACCACGGCGACCAGTACCGAGGCCGGACGCGCCGCGTCGAGTGCCGAGGAGACTTCTGTTCCGCCAGCTGCGGCACCGGTTGAGGCGCCTGCTGTCGAGGCGCCGAGTACGGAGAGCTGAATCATGTTGATTCCCCGCAGAGTCAAGCACCGCAAGCAACACCACCCGCGCCAGCGCGGGATTGCCAGTGGTGGCACGTCGGTGAGCTTCGGCGACTACGGCATCCAAGCGCTGGAGCACGCCTACATCACCAACCGTCAGATCGAGTCCGCTCGTATCGCCATCAACCGGCACATCAAGCGTGGCGGCAAGGTGTGGATCAACATCTTCCCGGACCGTCCGCTGACCAAGAAACCCGCCGAAACCCGCATGGGTTCCGGAAAGGGATCGCCGGAATGGTGGATTGCAAACGTCAAGCCGGGTCGCGTGCTGTTCGAGCTTAGCTACCCCAACGAGCAGACCGCCCGGGAGGCGCTGACCCGCGCGATCCACAAGCTGCCGATCAAGGCACGCATCGTTACCCGAGAGGATCAGTTCTGATGGCAGTGGGAATTTCGCCTGGCGAACTGCGCGAGCTCAACGACGACGAGTTGATCGAGAAGCTGCGCGAATCCAAGGAAGAGCTGTTCAACCTGCGCTTCCAGATGGCGACAGGTCAGATGAGCAACAACCGTCGGCTGCGCGTGGTCCGTCATGAGATCGCACGGATCTACACCGTGCTACGTGAACGCGAACTCGGCCTTGCATCGGGCCCCCAAGGTGCTAAAGATGGAGAATCGTAATGACAGAGGCGAAGAAGGCAGCCCCGGCGAAGGCGGCCAAGGCCGCTCCCAAGGCTGGCGCCGCGAAAGACGGCAATGCCAAGGGGCCCCAGCACACTCCGGCCACCCCGAAGCCGCGCGGTCGGCGTAAGACCCGCATCGGCTACGTGGTCAGTGACAAGATGCAGAAGACAATCGTGGTCGAGCTGGAAGACCGTATGCGTCACCCGAAGTACGGCAAGATCATCCGGACCACCAAGAAGGTCAAGGTGCATGACGAGCACGGTGACGCCGGCACCGGCGACCGGGTTTCGCTGATGGAGACTCGTCCGCTGTCGGCCACCAAGCGCTGGCGGCTCGTCGAGATCCTGGAGAAGGCTAAGTAATCTCCCCTGCCGTTGAGCCCGCGAGCTCACGGTACGCAGGATCCAGGCGTCGCACCGAAAAGACGAACGCCAACGCGATGAACGGCGCGATGATTCCGTAAACTGCTGCGGGCATTGCCATTTCGGGACTATTGAGCAGCTGAGGGCTCAACGCAATCCCGACCGCCACGACCGCGTTGTGCAGCCCGATCTCCAGGCTGACGGCGATGGCTTGCCGCGGAGCCAGATGCATCCATCGTGGCACCAGATAGCCGACTGTCAGACTGACCGCGCAGAAGGTGGCGACGGCGGCGCTGAGCACACCGAAGTTGCTCCACAGCGTTGCTTTACCGCTGGCGATACCCGCGACGACGGCGACCACCAACAGCACCGCGGCGAATATCCGCACGCCCTTGTGCAGTCGCCGGGCCAAATCCGGGAACCGGTGCCGGATTGCAACGCCGACAGCCGTCGGTATGAGCACCATCGCGAACACGGCCAAGAACTTGTCGAACTGCAGCGGGATGAAGCGTCCCTGGCCCAGGAACCAGTTCAGTGAAAAAGCCAGGATCGCGGGAATGGCAAAGATCGCCAGCACGGCGTTGATTGCGGTCAGCGTGAGATTGAGCGCCAGGTCTCCGTTGGCCAGATGACTGACGATGTTGGCCAGCATCCCACCCGGGGTGGCGGCCATCAGCATCAGTCCGACGGCCAGTTTCGCTTCGAGGTGCAGGCCCTCGGCGATCAGCAGGCACAGGGCCGGTAACACCAACGACTGACAAATCAAGGCAACCAGCAGTGGCCGCCGGACCGTGGTGGCCCGCTGGAAGTCCGCGACGGTGAGCGTGAGCCCAAGAGCCAGCATGACCGCGACGACGACCAATGGCAGGAACCGGTTGTCCATAACTCTCCAGGTGGCTCAGCGCGCACGCCGACCGGTGTCGATCGGCGAAGGGCTACGGCGCGACGACGCGTTAGATAGCTAGTCTACGGTTTGCCGTCACCGCTCGTGTCACGAGCCTGATCCGTCCGAGTGGTCACGACCCGTTCTGCCCGTCGTCTGGCTGATACCACGTGATCACCGGTATCACGTTGCCGCATGAGCAGTCTCGGCCGAACTCGAATCACCATGTGTCGAAGGCCAGTGAGCAAGCTGCCGATACTGCCGAACACCTGGACGCAGGGGGAGCGGACAGACCGTGGCTTGCCATTGCGGCGGCGTGACTGTTCGTCAGTGCGATGTTGGCCGACAGTTCGGCGCGGCGGTGTAATCTGCATCCGGAATCCCAGGGGTCCACTACGAGAGTGAGGCCAGCGATGGCTACCGAGTTCAACGGCAAGATCGAACTGGATATCCGTGATTCGGAACCGGATTGGGGCCCATTCGCTGCGCCGACCGCACCGCAAGGCGCACCCAACGTCCTTTATCTGGTGTGGGACGACACGGGCATCGCTACCTGGGACTGCTTCGGCGGACTGGTGGAGATGCCGGCGATGACGCGGATCGCCGAGCGCGGAGTGCGGCTGTCGCAGTTCCATACCACTGCGCTGTGCTCTCCGACGCGGGCCTCGTTGCTGACTGGCCGCAACGCCACCACCGTGGGCATGGCCACCATCGAGGAATTCACCGACGGGTTCCCGAACTGCAATGGTCGGATTCCGGCCGACACCGCGCTGGTCTCAGAGGTACTCGCCGAACATGGCTACAACACCTACTGCGTTGGCAAATGGCACCTGTCCCCACTCGAAGAGTCCAGTATGGCGTCGACCAGGCGGCACTGGCCTACCTCACGCGGCTTCGAACGGTTCTACGGATTCTTGGGCGGCGAGACCGACCAGTGGTATCCCGACCTGGTGCACGACAACCACCCGGTGAATCCGCCGGGGACGCCCGAGGACGGTTACCACCTCTCGAAGGACATCGCCGATAAGACAATCGAATTCATCCGCGACGCCAAGGTGATAGCGCCCGAGAAGCCGTGGTTCAGCTACGTGTGCCCCGGCGCAGGGCATGCCCCGCACCACGTGTTCCAGGAGTGGGCGGACCGCTACGCCGGCAAGTTCGACATGGGCTACGAGCGCTATCGCGAGATCGTGCTGGACAAGCAGAAGTCGATGGGGATCGTTCCGCAGGACACCGAACTGTCGCCGGTCAACCCATATCTCGACGTGAAGGGGCCGCAGGGCGAGCCGTGGCCGCTGCAGGACACCGTTCGGCCGTGGGACTCGCTGAACGACGAAGAGAAGAAGTTGTTCAGCCGGATGGCCGAGGTGTTCGCAGGTTTTCTCAGCTACACCGACGCCCAGATCGGCCGGATCCTGGACTATCTCGAGGAATCCGGTCAACTGGACAACACCATCGTCGTGGTGATCTCCGATAACGGCGCCAGCGGTGAGGGCGGGCCGAACGGATCGGTGAACGAGGGCAAGTTCTTCAACGGCTACATCGACACCGTCGAAGAGAGCATGAAGGTGTTCGACCACCTCGGTGGGCCGGAGACCTACAACCACTACCCGATCGGGTGGGCGATGGCCTTCAACACGCCCTACAAGCTCTACAAGAGGTATGCCTCGCACGAGGGGGGCATCGCCGACACGGCAATCATCTCGTGGCCCAACGGCATTGCGGCGCACCGCGAGCTGCGCGACAACTACGTCAATGTTGCCGACATCACGCCGACCCTGTACGACCTGATCAACCTGACACCGCCGGAGTCGATCAAAGGCATAGCGCAAAAGCCGCTGGACGGTGTGAGTTTCAAAGCAGCCCTTGCTGATCCGTCTGCCGACACCGGCAAGCAGACTCAGTTCTACACCATGCTGGGCACTCGCGGCATCTGGCATGAGGGCTGGTTCGCCAACACCGTGCATGCGGCTTCGCCGGCGGGCTGGGGGCATTTCGATGCCGATCGCTGGGAACTCTTCCACATCGACGCCGACCGCAGTCAGTGCCACGATCTGGCCGGCAAGCACCCCGACAAGCTGGAAGAACTCAAGGCGCTGTGGTTCTCCGAGGCCGCTAAATACAACGGTCTGCCGCTGGCGGATCTGAACATTTTCGAGACGTTGGGACGGACGCGGCCTTACTTGGTGAGCGAACGTGACTCCTATATCTACTACCCGGATTGTGCCGACGTGACCACCGGCTCCGCGGTCGAGATTCGTGGCCGCTCGTTCGCCATACTTGCCGATGTCACGATAGACACCACCGGCGCCGAAGGCGTGCTGTTCAAGCACGGCGGCGCCCACGGCGGGCATGTGCTGTTCATCCAGGACGGACGGTTGCACTATGTGTACAACTTCCTCGGCGAGCGTCAGCAGCTGGTCTCCTCGTCGGCGGCAATACCGTTGGGCCGGCACGTGTTCGGAGTCCGCTATGCCCGCACCGGTACCGTGCAGAACAGCCACACGCCACTTGGCGACGTCACGTTGTTCATCGACGACGCGACGGTCGGCACGCTGGCCGATGTGCAGTCGCACCCGGGAACCTTCGGGTTGGCCGGTGTCGGTATCACCGTCGGACGCAACGGCGGTTCGGCGGTGTCCAGCCGGTACAAGGCGCCGTTCGCATTCACCGGCGGCACGATCGCGAAGGTGACCGTAGACCTGTCCGGCCGACCGTATGAAGACGTGGAAAAAGAATTGGAGCTGGCCTTTTCGCGTGACTGAGCTGCCGTCGAGATCCCTTTGGGCGTTGCCGGGAATGGCCGCTCTGGCGACGATCGCCGTGCTGTCGGGTTGCGACCGGACCATCGACGGGGTCGCTGCCTGGACCGGTGGGTCCGCCCAGTCCGCGACCGGGTCGCATCAGCCCGCAACGGGCGACCGCGCACCTGCTCCCGGGATCGAGACGACGTTGCCGGAGCACATTCCGCCCAATGCTTTCGTCTGTTTCCCGGGGCCGGCCGGGATCGGCATCGGCACCGTGGCTCAGGTGTCCGATCCGGCCGCGCCGAGGATCACGCTGCCGGTCCCTGAAGCCTGGACCAATGAGCCGGGGCAAGGCGACGTGGCGTTGTCCCTCAGCGGCCCTGACGGAATGACCGGGAAGGTGACCATCACGGCGACCGCACGTGATCCGGCGTCGGCCTTCGCCGATTACGTTGCCACGCTGGCGCGTTCGAAGCCCGATTTCCAGGTCGACACGGTGGGTGTCAAGTTCTGCGGATACAGCAGCCAGAAGCTCACCGGAACATTCCTCGGGCCACCGGGCACCATCGAATTCGCCGACCGCATCACCCACATCTGGACCAACATCGATAAATATCTGGTCGCTATTCACCTGGAAGGGCCGCAGGATGCGCCGGGGTTCGGTGCCGCGAAAGCCGCGCTGATGCAAGACTTCGCCGTCGTCATACCCTGAACCCATGCCTACCGAGCTCGTCGACCTGCCATCCGGGTCATTTCGCATGGGCTCGACGAGCTTCTACCCCGAGGAAGCGCCGATCCACACCGTGAGCGTCGAGGCATTCGCGATCGAGCGGCATCTGGTGACCAACGCCCAATTCGCGGAATTCGTCACCGCGACAGGGTATGTGACGGTAGCCGAGCAGCCCATCGACCCGGCGCTCTACGCGGGCGCCGATCCGGCCGAATTGCAGCCGGGCGCAATGGTTTTCCGCCCTACACCGGGTCCGGTCGACTTGCGGGACTGGCGGCAATGGTGGGTCTGGGTGCCGGGTGCCAGCTGGCGGCATCCGTTCGGCCCGGGCAGCGACGTCGCCGACCGGTCCGATCATCCGGTGGTGCAAGTGGCATATCCCGATGCCGCAGCGTACGCGCGCTGGACCGGCCGACGATTGCCCACCGAAGCCGAATGGGAATACGCCGCGCGCGGCGGGGCCGGCACCACCTACGCGTGGGGCGACGACGAGAAGCCCGACGGCAAGCCGGTGGCCAACACCTGGCAGGGCAGCTTTCCCTATCGCAACGACGGCGCACTCGGCTGGGTCGGCACCTCACCGGTGGCCGAATTCCCCCCGAACGGGTTCGGTCTCTTCGACATGATTGGCAACGTCTGGGAATGGACGGCCACCGAATTCTCTGCCCACCATCGGCTGGACGCGCCACCCAAATCCTGTTGTGCGCCAACTGGGCCCGCCGACCCGACCATCGCGCAGACGCTCAAGGGTGGCTCACACCTATGCGCCCCCGAGTACTGCCACCGGTATCGGCCGTCGGCGCGCTCGCCGCAATCGCAGGACACCGCGACCACCCACATCGGGTTCCGGTGTGTGGGCGAGCCCGCCGAATCAACTGATGGCGTCGGCCGCCGCTGAGACCTTCGCCTGGAAGTCGGGCGGCAGCGGAATGTAGCCGTTCTTGTCCAGGTCGATCTGGCCGGGCCCGAGCGTGGCCTGCAGAGCGGCTTTGACAGCCATACCGGTCTGCGGGTCGGGGTATTTCGAGCAGACGATCTCGTAGGTCGCCATCACGATCGGATAGACGTCGTCCTGGGTGGGGTTGTAGAACGATGAGAGGTCCAGCACGAGGTCGTTGCCCTTGCCGACGATCTTGGCCCCGGCGATGGTCTTGCCGACGGAGTCGGTGCCGATGCGCACCGGCCGCCTGGTCTTGCGACTGGCCGGGGTCTTGATCTCCGCGGCGAACAGTCCTTCCTCCATCGCGAATGACAACTCGTTATAGGTGATCGCACCCTCGGTGTTCTTCACCGCCGACGAGGTGCCGTCGTTGCCCTTGGCGCCGACTCCGGCGCCGCCCTTGAACGTCTTGCCGGTGCCCTGGGTCCACACCCCGCCGGCAGCGGCCTGCAGATAAGCCTGGAAGTTGGCGGTGCTACCCGAGTTGTCGCTGCGGTGGACGACGTGGATATCTTCGGACGGCATCGACGCGTTGAGTGACATGATCGACGGGTCGTCCCAGCGGGTGATGCTGCCGTTGAAGATCCCGGCCAGCGTCTGCGCGTCGAGCACCAGGAAGTCGACGGGGAGGTTGTAGGTGATGGCCAGGGGGCCGAAGACCACCGGCAGATTCCACGCGTCGGCCCCGCCGCAGCGCTGCTTGGCGGCGGCGTACTGCTCGTCACCGAGCGGAGTGTCCGATCCGGCGAAATCGCTCTTGCCGGCCAGGAAATCGGCGATTCCGGCACCCGAGCCGTTCGCGGTGTAGTTCAGGCTGTGTCCAGGGCAGGACTTGCTGTAGGCGCTGACGAACCGCTTCATCGCGTTGGCTTGCGCGGTTGAGCCGCTGGCCGATATCGCCGACTTACCGCCGCAGTTCACCACCACGCTCGCGTAGGCCATGCTGGTGTGCGGAACTTCGCATCCCGACAGCACCGTGGCGCCAGCAGCCAGCAAACTGATCGCAGCGACTAATCGTCTGTGCTTCATCTTGATTGCCTCACCCCGGACCTCGACACGATATTGGGAATTATTGCTAACGGATCGCGGTTGCGAACCGACGTCAGATTAACCGGTCGACAGCCGAACTGTCCCGTCCCATGGGCGAATTCATATCTTCCGCCTACGTTCCTGAACTGCACGTGACTGCCGGGTGGCCAGCGGGTGACGAGATTCGGGCAGCCTGCCATTCATCATTCTTTCGCTGCGCGATCGGCACCGTCGTTCGCTAACGTGACCCCCGTGTTGCCCCGACAGGCCGACGTCCATCACGCAGTGCCAGTCCGCTCCCGGCAAGTAGTCCCGAAATTCCGGGACGGCGGCGAGCAATGACCGTTCAGACTCCGTCGGAAACCTCGTCGCTGCCTCCAGAGAAGCAGGATCGGCAGCGGCCCCGCATCGTGATCGGTGTGGTCATCGTGCTGATCGTCATCGGCGCCTACGCTCTTTCGCTTTTCGGCGTTCACTTGCTGCAAAAGTCAGAGGGTCCGCTTCCGCCGCTGGACATCAGCCAGGCCGGGCCCGATGAGACGGTTGTGCAGATTCGGCTCGAGGAGCTGAAGTCCACGACGAATCGCCTCACGGTGAACGTGCTCATCTATCCGGGCGAGTCGCTGGAGGACAAACGCTTCGATGAGTTGAACACCGATATCGCTGTGCGGCTGTATCCACCTAACGATCTGGGTGATCTGAAATACCCGGCAGGCAAGGCACCGGCGCAGGTCAGCACCACGATCCAGGCGGACGGTGATCCCGGCGCCTGGCCATTTGACTCCTATCGCACCGAGCCGATCTCGGCGGACGTCTTCGTCGGGAATGGCGCCGAACGCAAGCGGCTCCCGGCTCTTGTTCAGGTGACCGGGGCGATGGACGGCTGGGACGCAAGCGTCACCCGCAACAGCGACACCAGTGAAACCGGGAGCCACAACACCAGCAATGTGGTCGTCACGCTGCATCGGGCCAAGGGGCCGCTGATCTTCGACCTGGGCATCATCCTGGTCTTGGTCAGCCTGCCGACCCTGGCACTGGTGGTGGCCATTCCGATGGCGATGGGCCGGCGAAAGTTCGTGCCGCCGTTCGCCACCTGGTACGCGGCGAACTTGTTCGCGATCGTTCCGCTGCGAAATATTCTTCCCGGCGCGCCGCCGCCGGGTTCGATGATCGACCAGGCGCTGGTGCAGTGGGTGCTGCTCGCGCTGGCGACGGCGATGGCGTTGTACATCTACTCCTATATCCGGCAAGGAGATTGACGCGTCACGACCCGTGGCAGGTGAGCCCAGCGACCGGGCCGCTTCATCAGAATCAGTCGGACCCGCCTGCCATAATCGAAAGCATGTTCGAGCAAGCTACCGGCTGCACTTCATCACCGGCGGTGATCGCGCGGTTTGATGAGTTGTTCGAGCGTCGTTACCCGACGCGCACGTCGGAGTCGGCGGTGTTGGTGGATCGGATCGGTGCGTCGTGGCGTGACCAGAATCGCGGTGCTGCCGCAGCTTTGACGGCCATCGGGGAGTTGTTCGCGTACCGATTGACGCGTTGCTCTGACAGCGAGGACTGGGCCGTGGACACCGAGGCGGCCGTGAGCGCCGAGGTGGCCGCGGCCTTGCGGATGAGCCAAGGCCTCGCAGCGAGCCAGCTGCGTTATGCCCGTGCGATGCGCGAGCGGCTGCCGAAGTTGGCCGACGTCTTCAAAGCCGGTGACATCGACCAGCGGACATTCGCCACGATCGTGTATCGCACCGATCTGATCGCCGATAGCGACGTGCTCGCGACCGTCGACGAACAGCTCGCTGTGACCGTGGTGCGCTGGCCATCGATGACGCGCGGCCGGCTGGCCGGACACATCGACAAGATCGTCGCAAAGGCCGATGCTGATGCGGTGCGCCGGCGCTCCGAACGGCGTACCGAACGTGAGGTCTGGTTCGCCGACCTCGGCGACGGATTGTCAGAGATCCACGGCAGCCTGCTGAGTCCCGAAGCGCACGCCGTGGACAAGCGGCTCACTGCGTTAGCGGGCACGGTGTGCGAGCACGATCCACGCACTCGGGCGCAACGCCGCGCTGACGCTCTGGGCGCGCTTGCGGCGGGAGCTGACCGTCTGGGCTGTCAATGCGGGCGCAGTGACTGTGCCGCCGGAAAGCGTTCCGCTGCATCGTCTGTGGTGATTCACGTGATCGCCGAACAAGCGGCGACCGGCAATGCGGGCTACACGTCAGCGTCTGAAATACGCGCCGACGGGCTGGTCGGACCCGAGCTCATCGCCCAGTTGGCCGCTCAAGCCAAGCTGGCGCCTCTGGTTCATCCGCTCGACGCCGCGCCCGAGCCGGGATATGTGCCGTCGATGGCACTGGCGGACTTCGTGCGGTGCCGGGATCTGACGTGCCGCTGGCCCGGCTGCGATCACCCAGCATTCGACTGCGACATCGACCACACAATCCCCCACGCCGACGGCGGACCCACGCATGCCTCGAACCTGAAGTGCTACTGCCGTACTCATCATCTCGTCAAGACCTTCTGGGGTTGGCGTGATCAGCAGTTGCCCGACGGCACAATGATTCTCACTTCTCCTTCGGGAAAGACCTGCGTCACCACGCCCGGCAGCGCACTGCTCTTCCCCAGCCTGTGCTCGCCCACCGGCGACCTGCGGCCATCGGAACCCACTGCGCCGGTGGAGTACTGCGATGAGCGGACCGCGATGATGCCCAGACGCCGCCGCACCCGTCGACAAGACCGCATTTACCGGATCAGTGCCGAGCGACAACGAAACCACCTTGCCCGAACCGTTCATCGCTCAGAGTCGATGAGCTACCTCGGCCCCGCCCCACCCGACACCGACGACGACCCACCGCCCTTCTGAAGCGACGAAACTTGGCCGCGGCGGAGAATATGCTCATGGCCGCATCGCGCTCGAAGAATCACGCGAACTGTGAGCAGCTTCCGCCGCTGGCCGCCGAAGACCACACCTGCGTCGACTGTGCGCTGGCCTATTCAGAGATATCGATCGAAGACGCCATCAGCGTCATTGTCGACCTGCCTAGCGCGGTCAGGGAGGCGGTATCAGCCATCCCGACTGATGCGCGTCGGGTGCGACGAGACCAGCAAGTCTGGTCAGTCGCCGAGTACCTTTGTCATCTTCGCGATGTCTACATCGCCTTCACCATCCGGCTGCACCGCGTTCGAACCGAGGATCGGCCTGCAATGGAGCCGATGTTTAACGATCTCCGAGCCCGTCGGTTCCGCTACAACGATTGCGACTTCGAGGCCACCTTGGATGAAGTCGCTGCGGCCGCAGCAGGTTTCTGCGAACAAGTCGCCCGCACCGAAGAGGGGGACTGGGACCGCGTCGCCACTCGGCTGCCCGGCGAGGATCGCACAGCGCGTTGGCTAGTCCGTCAGGCAATGCACGAAGGTGTTCACCACCTCGCCGACATCCGCAGAGTCGGCGGCATAAGCGGGTAGTCCACCGGGCCTCACCAGCCGCGGCAGGTGAGGGCAACCCGGGCTATAAGGCTGTCGGAGTTCAACCACCAGCACCAGCGCCAACCAGGCACGTAGGACCTGCGAAGAAACACCCGTCACTACGCTCAACGTCAGGCCCTTTTCGTCGCTGCCGGTCACCGGCAATGACCGTCGACCAGGAATTTGGCTCTGAGCAGGTCTTCACCTAGACTCTAGGGGTTGCCGTGGGCAGACCTCGGCTGGCATCTCAAAGCTTTACCGTCAGCCCCGCGTGCCTTTCGGTGACGAAGACCATGCAGGACAGGTCTGGTGGACCATGCACTTCAGCGTCCTCCGGCCCATCCGCGCGTGGGCGTGCATACGTGAACCAGGTCAGGAGATCGAGTGATTCAGCAGGAATCGCGGGTGAAGGTCGCCGATAACACCGGTGCCAAGGAGATCTTGTGCATCCGCGTGCTCGGTGGCTCGGGTAGGCGTTACGCCGGCATCGGCGACGTCATCGTGGCGACCGTCAAGGACGCCATCCCCGGTGGCAACGTCAAGAAGGGTGAGGTCGTCAAGGCCGTCATCGTTCGCACCGTCAAGGAGCGCCGCCGCGCCGACGGCAGCTACATCAGGTTCGACGAGAACGCGGCCGTGATCATCAAGCCTGACAACGACCCGCGTGGAACCCGCATCTTCGGGCCAGTCGGCCGCGAACTGCGGGAAAAGCGCTTCATGAAGATCGTCTCGCTTGCCCCGGAGGTGTTGTAGATGAAGGTGCACAAGGGTGACACCGTCCTGGTCGTCTCGGGCAAGGACAAAGGCGCCAAAGGCAAAGTGCTGCAGGCCTACCCGACTCGCAACAAGGTGCTTGTCGAGGGCGTCAACCGGATCAAGAAGCACACGGCGATCTCGACCAACCAACGCGGGGCGCAGTCGGGCGGGATCGTCACGCAGGAAGCCGCGATCCACGTCTCCAACGTGATGGTGGTCGATTCCGACGGCACGCCCACTCGGATCGGCTACCGGGTCGACGAGGACACCGGCAAGCGGGTTCGCATCTCCAAGCGCAACGGCAAGGACATCTGAGGGCATGACAACTACTGAGAAGCTTCAGCCCAGGCTGAAGACGCGCTACCGCGAAGAGATCCGTGACGCGCTCAACAAGGAGTTCGCCTACGCCAACGTCATGCAGATCCCGGGCGTGGTGAAGGTTGTGGTGAACATGGGCGTCGGCGACGCCGCCCGCGACGCCAAGCTGATCAACGGTGCGGTCCAGGACCTGGCGCTGATCACCGGACAGCGGCCGGAGATCCGCAAGGCCCGCAAATCGATCGCACAGTTCAAGCTGCGCGAGGGCATGCCGATCGGAGCGCGGGTGACCCTGCGCGGTGACCGGATGTGGGAGTTCCTCGACCGGCTGGTCTCGATCGCGTTGCCGCGTATCCGGGACTTCCGCGGTCTGTCGCCCAAGCAGTTCGACGGTTCGGGCAACTACACCTTCGGGCTGAGCGAGCAGTCGGTGTTCCACGAGATCGACGTGGACAACATCGATCGGCCCCGCGGCATGGACATCACCGTCGTCACCTCGGCGACGAACGACGACGAAGGACGAGCGTTGCTGCGCGGCCTCGGCTTTCCGTTCAAGGAGAACTGACCAGATGGCGAAGAAAGCACTGATCAACAAGAGTCAGCGCAAGCCGAAGTTCGCGGTGCGCGCGTACACCCGCTGCAACAAGTGCGGCCGCCCGCACGCGGTTTACCGCAAGTTCGGGCTGTGCAGGATCTGCCTGCGCGAGATGGCACACGCGGGCGAGCTGCCCGGCGTGCAAAAGAGCAGCTGGTAACCCGGCTAACCACAAGACAATTTTGCAACCACCAGACCAACTCAGAGAACAGGTGCGCAGCAGGCCCGGACCGGGAACCACTGCGAGGAAGGCGACACCGCTGTCATGACCGCGCTAACGACGATGCAGAGCGCAGCGATGAAGAGGAGTAGCGCTCGATGACGATGACGGATCCGATCGCAGACTTTTTGACACGTCTGCGCAACGCCAATTCGGCGTACCACGATGAGGTGACGCTGCCGCATTCGAAGATCAAGGCCAACATCGCCGAGATCCTCAAACGGGAGGGTTACATCACCGACTACCGCACCGAAGATGCGCGCGTCGGTAAGGCGCTGACCGTTCAGCTGAAGTACGGGCCGAGCCGGGAACGCAGCATTGCCGGCTTGCGCCGGGTGTCCAAGCCCGGGTTGCGGGTGTACGCGAAGTCGACCGGCCTGCCGCGCGTGCTCGGCGGTTTGGGCGTAGCGATCATCTCGACCTCCACGGGCCTGCTCACTGACCGCCAGGCGGCCAGACAGGGCGTGGGCGGCGAAGTCCTCGCGTACGTGTGGTGAGAGGGGACTGACATGTCGCGTATTGGTAAGCAGCCGATCCAGATTCCATCCGGGGTCGAGGTTTCCATCGATGGCCAGCAGGTCTCGGTGAAGGGGCCCAAGGGCACCCTGGATTTGCAGGTCGCCGAGCCGATCACCGTGGCGCGCAACGAGGATGGCGCCATCGTGGTTACCCGTCCGGACGACGAGCGGCACAACCGTTCGCTGCACGGGCTGTCGCGCACCCTGGTGTCCAACCTGGTGACCGGTGTTACGCAGGGCTACACCATCAAGATGGAGATCTTCGGGGTCGGCTACCGTGTGCAGGCCAAGGCGAGCAACCTCGAGTTCGCCCTGGGTTACAGCCACCCGGTGCTGATCAACGCGCCCGAGGGCGTGACGTTCGCGGTCGAGACACCCACCAAGTTCTCGATTACGGGTATCGACAAGCAGAAGGTCGGCCAGATCGCGGCCAATATCCGCCGCCTCCGCAAGAGCGACCCTTACAAAGGCAAGGGCATTCGCTACGAAGGCGAGCAGATCCGCCGCAAGGTCGGAAAGACAGGTAAGTAGTCATGGCGCAATCACAAGCTGGTAGCACCGCGCACAAGCCGGCAGGGCAGAGCGTTTCCGCCGTTCGGCGTAAGCAGCGGCTGCGTCGCCACGCGAGGCTGCGGAAGAAGATCGCAGGCACCGCGGAGCGTCCGCGCCTGGTGGTACACCGCTCGTCGCGGCACATCCACGTGCAGTTGGTCGATGACCTCACCGGCACGACCGTGGCCGCCGCCTCGTCGATCGAGGCGGATGTGCGCGGCGTGGACGGCGACAAGAAGGCCCACAGCGTGCGAGTCGGTCAACTGATCGCCGAGCGGGCCAAGGCTGCCGGAGTTGACGCAGTGGTGTTCGACCGTGGCGGCTACACCTACGGCGGGCGGATCGCGGCACTGGCCGACGCTGCTCGTGAAGGTGGGTTGAAATTCTGATGGCTAGCAACAACTTTGGAAGGACCGCATAATGGCGGAGCAACCGGCTGGAACGGCCGGCCAGACATCCGGCCCCGCGGAAGGCCGCGAGTCTCGGTCCGATGGCCGCGACTCACGCGATAACCGGGGCCGCCGCGACGGTGGTGGCCGTGGCGGTCGCGACCGCGACGGGGACAAGAGCAACTACCTTGAGCGGGTCGTCACGATCAACCGAGTCTCCAAGGTGGTCAAGGGTGGTCGGCGATTCAGCTTCACCGCGCTGGTCATCGTCGGCGACGGCAACGGGATGGTCGGTGTCGGCTACGGCAAGGCCAAGGAAGTTCCGGC
>DATAZN010000176.1:0-2756 GCA_036272035.1 Mycobacterium sp.
GGAAGCGGAAGCCGAGGACGCTGACGAGTCCTGACGATTTGCCGTTGAACGACGTGCCCGCCATCGACTCCGATGGCGGGTGCGTTCGTCTTAGGCTCGATATCGCTTACGACGGCACCGATTTCGCCGGGTGGGCGACACAGTCGGGTCAGCGGACCGTGGCGGGGGTTCTCGAGGATTCGCTGTCGACCGTGTTTCGCAGTCAGTTGCGGCTGCGCGCCGCCGGTCGCACCGACACCGGTGTCCATGCCACCGGCCAGGTCGCCCATGTCGACGTTCCGGTCGACGAGCTGTCCAACGCCTATCCGCGCTCACCGCGACCGAATCAGCCCGAATTTCAGCCGCTGGTCCGGCGGCTGGGCCGACTGCTACCCGCCGACGTTCGGGTCCGCCGGATCGTCCGTGCGCCAGCCGGTTTCGACTCGCGGTTCTCGGCGCTACGACGCCACTACGTCTACCGGCTATCCATCGCCGACTACGGCGTGGAGCCGCATCAAGCCCACTACATCACCGGTTGGCGGCGGGCGCTCGACGTCGACGCGATGGCCGCGGCATCGCGAAACCTGTTGGGGCTGAATGACTTCGCCGCGTTTTGCCGTCACCGCGAAGGGGCCACCACGATTCGCGACCTGCAGCAGTTCGACTGGGAGCGTGACGGCGATCTGATCACCGCGCGCGTCACCGCCGATGCGTTCTGCTGGTCGATGGTGCGATCGTTGGTCGGCGCGCTGTTGGCTGTCGGCGAGCATCGGCGTACCGCCGACTGGTGTGCTGAGCTGCTGACCGACACCCGCCGCTCCAGCGATTATGCCGCCGCGCCGGCGCGCGGTTTGACGCTGGTGAGAGTGGACTATCCGCCCGACAGCGAACTGCAGGCACGCACGCTGATCACCCGCGACCTTCGTACCCGGGACTGATCTACAGCTTGCCGGCGACGAAGCCGGCCGCCTGATCCACCAATCCCGAGTCGATGTAGGACGGCTGCAGGTGTGAGTGCCAGTGCAGGTCCTGGATGCCGCCGGTGCAGATCGGGTCGGCCGGAGCGCACAGGTCGATGATCTTGCCGGCGAAGGCCGGGCTGGGACCGGGGATGTCGCCGACCACTCGTTGGGTGGCGTTGCCGAACAGCGCGACCGCGGCGACGTGCTGGTCCATCGGCGGCGGTAGGGGATCGGTGTAGCCGAAACCCGGCTGGTTCATGGCGACGACGACGTCGGCCGCGGCGGCGCCCAGCGAGTAGCCGCCGAGCACCAGCTTGGTGTTGGGGCAGCTTGCCGCCATCGACTGCACGTGGGCGCTCATGTCGTTGGAGCCTTTGGTGACGCTGACATCGGCGGGGTAGTTGACACCGTAGGAGCCGATCGTCTTGTGCGGCACCTTTTTCTGCAGCGAGTTGATGAAGGCCTGGCCGACTGCGCCGACGCCGGGGCCTTCTTCGCGGCCGCGGGCGAAGTCGACTTCGGCGTCCGGGCAGGCCGCCGATGCTTTTGAAAGGATCGTCGTAGCGAGCGGTGCCAGCGCCGGGCCAGCCAGCAGACCCGCGGCGAGCAACGCCGCTGCCATGAAGCCGGCTAGTCGGCGTGCCACCCGTGACCTGCGGCGCATACGCGTCTGCGCAGGCAGAACGGTCGGACCGAGTCGCATGAGCAAAAGTTAGCGGGCAGAACTAATGGCCCGCTGATACTGACCTGTGTGTTCGATCAGCGAAATGGCTATGCCAGCTTGCCGGCGACGAAGTCGGCGGCCTGATTGACCATGCCGTCCTGGATATAGCCATTCGCCATATGTTGTGACCAGTTGTCCTGCCAGGTGTGCGGATCAGCCGGGTTGCAGATGGGATCGGCGCCGTGGCACAGGTCGATGGTCCGGTCGGTGTAGATCGGGTTGAAATTCTTGATCGCTCCGACCCACTGGGTGCCGTTGCCGAACAGCGCGATCGCCGCAATGTGCTGATCGGCACCCGGCGGCAGGGGATTGGTGAAGCCGAACATCGGGCCGGGAGCCGCCATCACGACGTCGGTGACCGCGGCGCCGAGCGAGTAGCCGCCCAGCACAATGCGGGTGTTCGGGCAGCCGTTGATCGTGGACTGGACGTGCGCGCTCATATCGTTGGCGCCGACGTCCACCTCGGTGTCAGCCGGGTAGCGGACGGCGTACAGGCTGACGTTTTTGTTGACCCTGGACCGCAGCGCGCTGGTGAAGGCGTTACCCAGGATCCCTGCTCCGGGCGATTCCTGCCGGCCTCGGGCAAACACCACCTCGACGTCGGAGCATGCGGCCGATGCCGTCGGGATCAGCGTCGCGGGCGCAAGCATCAAACCTGTGGCGAGAAAGCCGGCGGCGCACACGCCTCGAATCGACCGTGATGCGAGGGCTATCGAGCGCAGGTTCATGACCCGACAGTAGTGCGCCGTCGCAAGATCAGCGTGGTGACCGCCTGATCAGTGAAACGCGGTGGACTGGGTCTGGCTGACCACGGTCGGACCCGGGACGTTGGGGTTGGGCCCAGGCAGCGGACCCTGACCAGGCAGCGGGCCCTGACCGGGAAGCGGGCCCTGACCGGGAAGCGGGCCCTGACCAGGAAGCGGGCCCTGACCAGGCAGCTGACCAGGTAGCTGAGCAGGCCCCGGCGGAACGCCGAGATACCCGGAGCCGGGCGGAACGCCCAGTGGTCCGTCGGGTGTGGTGGCGGGCAGTAGCGACAGCAGCCGGGTCTGCACGAAGCTGGCGGCCTGGCCGGTGTAGACGGGCACGTA
>DATAZN010000177.1:0-2561 GCA_036272035.1 Mycobacterium sp.
ATGGCGGCAAGGCCCGTGCGGACAAAGTCGTCCATCCCCATTGCTTCGGGTCCAGCGATCTCCGTTATTCCGTTGATAGGGCGCCCGACAGCCGCGTGGGCCACGGCGGTGGCGACATCGTCGGCGGCGATAGGACGGAACAACGCGTGTGGCAATCTGACGATGTCTCCGTCAGCCGCGGAATCGGCCAAGCCAACCGCGAATTCGTAGAACGGAGTTGCTCGCACGATCGAATAAGGCCGGCCCGAATCCTTGATCAGGCTTTCCTGAGCTGCTTTCGCGGTGTTGTAGCCGCTATCTGGCATGATCTGCGCGCCCACTACGGACAACGCGACATGGTGTCGGACTCCCGCTTCCTGTTCAGCAGCCAGAAGATTCGTGGTCGTGGTCGTGAAGAAGTGCATCACAGGTTCATCGTCGAACACTGGTGAATCGGCGACGTCGACCAGGACATCCGCACCGGCGACGGCATTGGCGAGGCCTTCACCGGTGAGGGAATCGACACCTGATCGGCGTGAGGCCGCGATCACGTCGTGTCCCTGCGCGCGGAGCTTGGTCGCTACTTTCGAGCCGATAAGCCCACGACCGCCAATGACTACGATCTTCATGACGAACCTTTCAGAGTTGCGTTGACTGGTTACTTAAATTTCGTACGGACCTGGTCAGTACCCCGCGCGACGCGAGGTCCGTACCGCGGCGGCCGCCTCATCCAGGCCCGCCGACATTGCGTGGGCCTACAGAGATTTCGGGCCCTACGGTCATTGTCAGATAGGTTCACCGGGGTATCTCAAGTCGAAACGTTTGCATAGTTCGGGGACACTGTCGACATCCATCTCCAGTTCGTACCGTGCACAGAGTTCACCTAGGGCCTCTGTCGATACCTTGTCCACACCGCCGAGGTCAGACAGCTCGTCGAAGAACTGCTCAAATCCTGCGGGGGAAATAATCTCAAGGATGCGTGCGGGCTCATCGCCCGCGTTCCAGAATGTATGCCACTGGCCTCGTGGCTTGAAAATGAAGTCACCAGGTCCGCCGTAGAGCACCTCATCGCCAAGCAAAGCGCCTACGCGTCCCTCGATGACCCAGCTGTACTCGTCTTCGTTGTGGTGGCGATGAAGTGGCGCGGCTAGCGCACGGGGTGACATCGGATGCTCGAGGACGGAGAAGCGCCCTTCCGCCTGAACCTTATCGACGATGTGGCGGACACCGACCGTCCCATTGAACACGGACTTGCCTTCGGTGCGGCCGACAGACCTAGCTGGCGGGCCGCCTGGCCTCAAGATGTCGTTTGTCACTGCAATCTCACCTTTCAGCTTTCTTTCATTTTCAAAGGCCCAGGACCCCCATCGGGTTAGTTGCGGCCGGCCATGATGCCGCCGTCGACGTTGAGAATCGCGCCGGTGACCCAGCTGGCCTCATCAGAGAGCAGATAGGTGACGGCGTTGGCCACGTCGGCGGGGCTGCCGACTCGTCCCAATGGATGAAGCGGCGCGAAAGTGTCAAGCGTGGCGTCGATCTCGTCCTTCGGGACCCACCGCTCGAGAGCGGGGGTCTTGACGGCGGCCGGTGCCACCGCGTTGACGCGGATCTTGTGCCCGGCAAGCTCGATGGCGAGGTTATGGGTGAGCGCATGCAGCCCGGCTTTTTGCATCGAGTGCCCAGTGGATGGGGTCAGACCGAGCGCCTGATGTGCCCACATGCTGCCGATGTTGACGATTGCCCCGCCCTCACCCTTGGCGATCATGCCCGCAGCGACGGTCTGCGTCAGGAAGAACAGGGCATAGTTCAGTTCCATGTACGAGTCGTAGACTTGCGCGTCGTACTCGAGAAATGGCTTGGGAATGAAGAATCCGGCCGCGTTGACCAACAGGGTCGCATCGCCGTGATGCTCAGAAAGGGCGCGCTGCACATCGGCGACCGCGCTGCGATCGGCCAACTCGGCAGTGATCCCCCAGGCTTGGCCACTCCCGCCGGTCAGTCCGGTCACAGTGTCATCAACACGGTCTTTCGACCGGCCGACGATCACTGCGCTACCGCCGTGATCGACGATGTCGATCGCGACCTGCCGACCGATGCCGGCACTGCCGCCGACAACAATGACCTTCTTGGCCTCAAAATGCATATTCGGGTTCCCTTCCTGGTTCTCCTGACGGCTCCGACTGGACCGCGGTTCTTCGTATCGACGACTCGCCGTATCCGGGGTGTCGAAGCATTCGGGCTCGGACATGCGGGTGGGCGGGTTAAGCGCCCGGAGCGATCGCACAGGCTGCGACACAGACCCAGGTGCCCTCACGCTTCTGATATGTGTCCGTGTACAGAGCTTCCTGGTCCACTCCATCGGTGAGCGTGGTGTATGTGGCGCGAGCGTGGATCAGAGCAACGTCACTGAGGATGCGGATGTTGACGTCGTGCACGGCGAGATCCTTGAAGGGACGCGGCTTAGCGATGTAGTCGAGGAACCCTTCACGGTTCCGGGTGACGCCCGGAGTCTGCACGATGAAGTCTTCAGCCAGGAACTCGCTGAAGCGCTTGACATCGTTGAACTGGTCGGAGTGGACGTA
>DATAZN010000178.1:0-12080 GCA_036272035.1 Mycobacterium sp.
CTGAGCAGGCCCCGGCGGAACGCCGAGATACCCGGAGCCGGGCGGAACGCCCAGTGGTCCGTCGGGTGTGGTGGCGGGCAGTAGCGACAGCAGCCGGGTCTGCACGAAGCTGGCGGCCTGGCCGGTGTAGACGGGCACGTAGCCGTCGGTATGGCCCTTCCACTCGTTCCCCTGGCCGGCGTGGCAGATCGGGTCTTCGGGGTTGCAGTAGTCGACGGCCTTGGCGCCGAACATTGCGCTCTGAGCCGCGATCGTTCCGCCGCTACGGTCGGCCGGGTTGCCGAACGTAGTGACCGCGATGATGTGGCTGGCGTACTGCGGCGGCAGCGAATCGCCCCAGCCGACGCCGCCGATATGGGTTCCGGTGACGATGTCGACCACCGACGCGCCCTGGGAGTATCCGCCGAGCACCTGCGGGGTGGCCGGGCATTTGTCGGCCACGTCCTTGATGTGCTTGATCGCGTCCTTGGCGCCGTCGTTGCCGTGCAGCTGCAGCAGGGTGGCCCGGTAGTTGACCGGATAGGCGTCGATGTTCTTGCCGGTGTTCTGGCGCAGGCTGTCGACGAGGGCCTGGCCGACGAGTCCCAAGCCGTTCGGCTCGTCGGTACCGCGGGCGAACGTCACCGCGACATCCGGGCAGTTGTCGGCCTTGGCCGACGGCACCGCCCTCTGAATGGCGCTCGGTGCGACCGTCAGGACGCCTGCCGCCAGCACTGCGGCGGCCCCCAGGCCAGCCCACCGAAAGCCGCGTGACCAGGCACGACGGGATACGGAACGGGTCCTGCGGCTAATGCTCACCAGGCGATTCTACGGATTTTCGGGCTCGGGGGCATATCCACGGTTTCTGGGGGCTGACTGTGGATCGCCGAGGGCCGGCGGCATGACCAGTACATATCGTGAAGCCGAACCGACGAGGGGCCTTGGGGGACTGGATGGCATACCAACCGACCACGAGGCTGCACACTAGCGGGTACCGATTTATGCGGCGCCGTATCGAGTGCGCGCTGCTGGGCAGGGATCTCCGCTCAGTGAACGAGCCGATGCGCGCGCCTGCGCAGTCGCTGATGGTGGGGCTGACGTTGGCGGTCATTCTGCTGGCCGGTTGCGCGGTGCTGGCCCTGCTGCGTCCGCAGCCAGGCTTGGCGACGGCGCCGATCTTGATGGAGAAGCAGTCGGGGGCCCTCTACGTTCGGTTGGGCAAAACCCTGCATCCCGTGCTGAACCTGGCTTCGGCCAGATTAATCGCGAAGACAAACGCCGACCCGCAGCCGACAACCGCGTCGGCGCTCAGCCGCGGCAGAAGGGGTCCGCTGCTGGGTATCCCCGGCGCCCCGCAGTTCTTGGGCACGCCCCTCGGTGAAGACGAGTTGCGCTGGACAGTCTGTGACAGCCGTGACGGTACGACCGTTGTTGTTGGCCGCGGTGAAGGCCCGCAGTCCCATAATCTTGCGCGCGATCAGACCTTGCTTGTCAGGCCGTCATCGGGAGGATCGACCTACCTACTTTACGGCGGTCGCCGGTCTGTGGTGAACCTTGCTGACGCCGCGGTCGAGCGTGCGCTCGGACCCGAGGGTCAGGTCCCAAGAGCGGTGTCACCCCTGCTGCTGAATGTCATCCCGGAGGCGCCGGCCGTGACCGCGCCGCGAATTCCTGATGCCGGCATTCGCGGCTCGAGTTCGATTCCGGGTTTTCCGGTCGGCAGCGTGCTGCGGGTGACTCGAACAGGTGGCGACGAGTTTTACGTCGTTCTTGCCGACGGCGTTCAGCGGGTTGGACAGCTTGCCGCCGATCTCGTGCGATTCACCAACTCGCAGGGCACCCGGTCCGTGATATCGGTCGCCCCTGACGTGATCCGCAACGCTCCGGCGGTGACACGGCTGCCGGTCTCTGGCTTCCCCGATCAGGCGAAGAATCCGCCGCCTACCGACGATGGAACGCTCTGCGCAGGGTGGACGTATGCGGCGTCGGGCAATGTCGACGTCTCGTTTTCGGCTGGGGGACTTCCCCTCTCGGGCGGCGAGGGGCCGGCAACGTTGGCGCAGGCGGACGGAAAGGGTCCAGCCGTCGACGCTGTCTACCTGCCACCAGGGCGTAGTGCCTATGTCCGCGCGACCGGCCTGTCTGGTGGCAATGTTCGCGCAGGCACGCGATATTTCATCTCCGACAACGGTGTTCGATACGCCGTCCACGACGACGACGCGGCCCATGACCTCGGAATGCCCGACTCGATGATCGCGGCACCCTGGCCAGTGCTGGCCAAGTTGCCTGCCGGGCCGGAACTGAGCAGGGCCAATGCCTCAGTCGCGCAGGATGTTCCGGCTGCTAACCGGTCGGACCTGGGTTCGTCGTAGCCGGGTCCACATTCCGCCAAGCGCCAGCACCACGGCCAATAAGCCACCGCAGACCGCTGCCCCGGTGAATGCTGCGTTTCGGGGGCGGTGGTCCGGCGGGGCGACACGGGAAGGCTCGAGGATGGGCGCCGATGTCCGGGCTGGCGGAACGGGTGGAGCGGTCGGAGTGTCTGTGCTGACCGCGGCAAGGACGTCCACCAGGCCTGCGCCGACCAGCGGATCCCAACCGCCGGGCGGATGATGGGCGGTGGCCTTGATGCGTTGCATCACCTGGCGAGCCGTCCACGTCGGGAATCGGGCGCGGATCAGCGCCGCCAGGCCAGTGACCACCGGCGCGGCAAAACTGGTCCCCGACAGCGGAGTCGAACCCTGTTGTCCACCAACGGCGTTAGCTAATCCGCCACCGGTTGAGCTCAGTGATACCACCCCTTCGCCAGGGGCAGCGACATCAACCCACGGCCCAGCCATGGTGAATGCCGACGGTTCACCGCGGACGTTCACCGAGCCCACGGTAAGCACATAGTCGTCGTACCAGGCAGGGCTCACGACCACCGTCGCTGAGTCCCGCGTCGCATCGGCCTGCTGAGCGGGGCACTGCCCGGCGCCGATATTCCCCGCAGCGACCACGACAACGGTGTTCTTGACGTCGACGGCGTAGGCCAGCGCCGCACCGAGTGCGCGGTCGTCAAGCGCTGACCCCACACGGGCGCACGCGACCGACGAGATATTGACGACCGAGGCGCCGAGGTCAGCGGCAGTACGTACCGCTCGCGCCATGGTGTCAACGTCCCCGAAGCCCGCCGCGGAGGGATCAGCAGCGGGGCCGAATTTGGTGCTGGACTGCCTGATGCTGATCAAGTTCGCTTCGGGGGCGACGCCGCTGAAGTCGTCTGCGTGATTGGGATCTGCTGTGGCGGCAATGATCCCGGCTACCGCCGTACCGTGTCCGTCGCAATCCTGGGTACCGTCGCCGGTGAACACGTAATCACCGCCGGCCATCAGGCGAGACAGTCGCGGGTGCGTTGATACGCCGGTGTCTATGACGGCGACTCGCTGGCCCGAGCCGCGGGTCAGCCTCCAAACCTGCTGCAGGTCAAGCCCGGCGAGTTGAGTGGCATCGTTGGATGGGATTGCGCCACGTGTCGTCGAGGGCACTGCGCAGATCTCACGCTGCACGGTCGGTTGCGACGGGCTTGGCGGTGCAGGCTGGGGGAGTCGACTGTTGTCGATCGGCGGAGGCGATACCGCTTGTGCAGGCGATGCGGCGCATTGCGGCAGTGCCGCGACTAAGGCAACCACCATGCAATGGCGGGCGCGCCACCGCGCTGTTCTCACGACAGGTTCAAGCCACGTGCAGCGCCATACAGCCCGCAGAGCCAAACGGCCAGCGGCACAACAACGGCGAATGCGAGGTACTCCAGCAGTTCGACACTTCGCCGCCCGATCGGAGAGACCGTCGTCGTGTCGCGGATTGAACCTAGGCACAGCCCGACGGCGCCCAGCATCAACGACACCGCGGCGACATGGGCCGTGCATTGTGGGTAAGCGGCAGCAGCAGCGACGAGAACAGTGCTGACCGTGGCTATTCCACAGATGATGAGCGGCACGGATCTCGCAAGGTCTTGGTACGCGCGAGCCCGCAACAGCAGGACGCCGCCAGCTACGGTGGCGAATAGGAGGCCGGGAAATCGTGGCTCGCCGGTCAGGAACGGTCCCAGTGCTGCGCCGGTCGCACCCAATGCTGCCGAGGCCGAGAAGGCGGCGATCAAGCTGGTAAGCCAGGCATGGGCACGGATTGCTCTGGCATTCAGGAGATGTGGACTGGCGCACGGAACATCTGCGCTGGGGGCCGCCGTCGGTGGGGACAGTCGCGCAAGCATGACCGCCAGCGGTGCGGATGCTTCGACGAACGCCAACGATATGGCCGTGAACGCTGCGCCGATAGCCTGCAGTGAGATCGCGGTGATCGTGGCTACCATGGCCGCAGTCGCGCCTGTCGCGGCAAATGCTGCTAACGAGGTGAATGCTACTGCGTAGCCAGATATCACGCGCATGGCCGCCGCACACGTCGCGGCAGCCGCTGCCGCGAACAGCGCGTTCGGAGCGCCCGGCCCGCCTGGCACGGCAAGTAGGCCTGCCAGCGCAGCAAAGCTCGTGGCCAGCGTGCCCAATGTCAGGCCTATGGACTGTTCGCGGGAAACGCGGTATGCAATAGCCGCCGCCAGCATAGACAACAGAGCGGTCGTTGCGGCAACGCCGGCGCAGCCGGTGCGATGGGCGTCGTCGGCGCGAAACACGACTCGGGTCAGCATCGTTGCGGCTACACCAGCCAGCGACGTAGTGGCCAGCAAGCCCACTAGCCGAGCCCTTCGCCGGGTCCAGCACGACTC
This sequence comes from Mycobacterium sp., assembly GCA_036272035.1. Classification (GTDB taxonomy): domain Bacteria; phylum Actinomycetota; class Actinomycetes; order Mycobacteriales; family Mycobacteriaceae; genus Mycobacterium. Next base: position 4,742 of record DATAZN010000178.1, read on the forward strand.
CATCACTGAGACCGACGCCGACACCGCTTCGGCGTCGTCATCGAAACGCGGGACCATCAATTCAGTCGCCGAGCTTGTCAGAAGTAAGGCGGCGCCATCTCGAATCCCTAATTGGGCCAGCGTCTTCGACGGATCCAACGCAGTGTTGCCCGGAAGAGAGAGCTGATGGTGCACAGCGAGCGGCCCGGCGCGGAATCCACTACTGCGGGTCAGGATGTCGACGATCGGTGGAATCAGCAATCCGATAGGCGTTGCCGCGGACAACACCAGGTCGACGCGACTGGGTTCGGCATCAATCGATAGCCGACGTACTCCTCCGCCGCCCGGGTGCGCTGCGCCATTTTGGGTGGATACTGCCAATGCGTGGTGCACACCGACCTCCGTTCGCCGATAGGAACGCTAGCCGGGATGTCGCTGCCGTCCATGCGTTGATCCACAGGCGACTTGCCGCTGATTTCGACCGTGCCTACCGTGCCAAACGCATCCGCCGAGGCGGTTGCGGTCGGGTGCTGGGAGGGCTGGATGTCGTGGTTCGAGAGTGGTGCAACTGCGGAGCACGTGCCGACCGAACGAATGCCCCGATCGGTGTACGACACCACCGACATCGTCGTCGCCGCGCCACAAGAAGTAGCCCGACAGGCTCAGCTGAGTCCAATGGTCCGGTTTCTACCGATCGTCACGGCGATTGCGACGGTTGGCGCGATGGCGGTGGCTTACTACTCTCGGTCGGCGGTAGCGCGAAATCCGGCGTTCGTGATTTTTCCGCTGATGATGCTCGTGTCGACGGTGACGACCGTCATTGCCAACGCGGATCGGTGCCGAGGCGTGATTAATGCCGAGCGCGCAGATTATCTGGGTTACCTGTCCGACGTACGGGCCGACGTGGTCAATACAGCTGTAGCACAGCATGAGTCGCTGCTCTGGTGCCATCCGGATCCCGACACGCTATGGACCCTGGTGGGTGGTTGCCGGATGTGGGAGCGGCGAGTTTCGGACTCAGACTTTTGTCAGGTGCGAATCGGACTGGGAACTCTGCCGCTTGCCACGCGGTTAGTCCCGCCGACCATGGACACCATTAGCCGGCTGGATCCGGTTGCCGTGACCGCGCTACACCGATTTCTTCGCACCCATTCGACAGTCCCGAACCTGCCCGTCACCCTCGCGCTGCGCGAAACGGCGGCTGTGAGCGTCGGCGGCTCCATGACGCACGCGCGTGCACTGTTGCGCGCGACAGTCTGTCAACTGGCCGTGATGCACAGCCCGCGGCTGGTATTGATCGCCGCCGCTGTCAGCGACCGCAACAGAAGCCACTGGGACTGGTTGAAATGGTTGCCGCACAATCGACATCCCTACATCGATGACGACCTCGGACCCGCGCGGCTGGTGTATGCGTCGCTGGCGGCGGCGATCGAAGCACTCGCCGGCGTGACGACGGACCGACTGCCCGCCGATCCGCTGGCGCCGCACGTGGTGGTCGTCGTCGACGGTGGCCTTGGCGACACCGAACGAGTGAACAGCGTTGCCGACAAAGCCATCACGACGCTGACGATCGACGATACTGCACTTGTTGGGCCGCTGCGGTTGCGCGTGCGTGACAGCGAAGTGGTCGTGGGGACATCGATCGAGGACGAAGTAGCCGCACGACCGGACGCCATGAGTTACACAGCTGCGCTGGCGTGCGCACAAAGGCTGGCCGGCTACCGGGCAAGCGGCGTGGATACGTCGAAGCCGACGGAGTGGTCGGATCTGATCGGGATCGGCGATGTCGCTTCCCTGGAGCCGGAACAATGTTGGACCGGCAGAGGGCCCCACGAGCGGCTGCGTGTTCCGGTCGGGATCACCGTCGCCGGTGCACCGGTGGAGCTGGACATCAAAGAGGCCGCCGAGAACGGAATGGGGCCACACGGGCTCTGCATCGGGGCAACCGGTTCCGGCAAATCGGAGTTCTTGCGAACAGTCGCGTTGGGCATGATGGCCTGCCATTCACCAGAGGATCTCAACCTGGTGCTCATCGACTTCAAAGGCGGCGCAACATTCGCAGGGCTAGAGCCGGCGCCGCATGTCGCCGCTGTGATCACGAATCTGTCCGATAAGGCGGCTTTGGTCAGGCGAATGCGTGATGCTCTGACCGGTGAGATGAATCGCCGCCAAGAAGTGCTTCGAGAGGCGGGCAACGTCGACGGGATCGTTGGCTATAGGCGTGCACGGCGTGCCGGAGCTCAACTACCGCCCTTGGCAACGCTATTCATCATCGTCGATGAGTTCTCCGAATTGCTGAGTCAACATCCAGATTTCGCCGACGTCTTGGTGGCCATCGGTCGACTCGGACGGTCGTTGGGCGTGCATTTACTGTTGGCAAGTCAACGTCTTGAGGAAGGCCGACTGCGCGGCCTGGAATCGCATCTGTCCTACCGGGTATGCCTAAAAACGTTGTCGATCAACGAATCGCGGATGGTGCTGGGCACGTCCGACGCCTACGAGTTGCCCAGCGCGCCGGGCGCTGCCTATCTGCGTGTCGGCACCGATGGATTGATCCGTTTTCAGACTGCGTACGTGTCGGGGCCGTGCCGGGCCGACGCACGGCTTGCGGCGGGCAAGCCCATCTCGCCTGAGTCAGAAGAGAAGTCAGTGACTGCCCGCCTATTCGTCACCGAGCCGATCGGACCGGTCACCATTGCCGGCCACCTCGAGACGGATGCGTTCAGGCGCCGCACTGTCCTTGAAGCCGTCGTCGAGCGGCTGTCGGGGCACGGTCCCCGAGCGCACGAAGTGTGGCTGCCACCGCTCGGAGCGGCACCGGTTCTGAGCACCCTGCTGGTCAACGGTGAACCGACGTCCCCGTTGACAGTTCCGATCGGGATCGTTGACCGCCCGTTCGAACAGTGTCGGACGCCACTGGTCGCCGATTTGTCCGGAGCCGCAGGCAACGTCGCTATTGTCGGAGCGCCTCGATCGGGTAAGTCGACAGCCTTGCGCACGCTCATCACCGCGTTGGCAGTCACTCACGATCCGAGCGCAGCGCAGTTCTACTGTCTCGACTTCGGGGGTGGGACGTTGGCAACTCTGCGAGAGTGGCCCAGCGTGGGTTCGGTCGCCGGACGTGCCGATCCCCAATTGACTCGTCGCATGATTGATTGGCTCAGCGCACTCATTCGGTCCCGCGAAATGCTCTTCCGCGAGCACGAGATCGAATCGATCGCACACTATCGGCAGCTCAAAGAGAACCGGGATCCACTGTGCGATCGCTTCGGCGACGTCTTCCTGATTATTGACGGTTGGCCAAGCCTGATCCGGGAATTCGAGGCCGTCGAAACATCGGTCGCAGCACTTGCAGCTGAGGGTCTCTCCTACGGTGTGCACGTCGTCTTGTCAGCATCGCGTTGGGCTGAGATAAGGCCCGCGCTACGAGATCAGATCGGGACGCGAATCGAATTGCGACTCGGTGATCCCGCGGATTCAGAACTGGATCGACGGCAGGCGCAAGAAGTTCCCGAGGGCAAAGCGGGCCGGGGACTTTCCTACGACGGACTGCAGATGGTCATTGCGCTACCCAAGCTTGATAGCGAGGATTCGAACGGCGGCTCGTGTTGGCGTCGCGACAGCTGGATTGCGCCGCCGATCCCACTCTTGCCCGCGCAGATCGACCATTGCGAGGTGATTGAGCGCGCGGGCGCACCTGAACTGCGACCTCTGATCGGCCTTGAGGAGAGCGAACTGTGTCCGGTCGCCATCGATTTCGCGCGGCATCTACATCTGCTGATCCTCGGTGACAACGAGTCCGGAAAGACAGCTACGCTGCGCACGATCTGCCGTGAGCTGGTGCGGACTACTACCGCTGCGCAATGCCAATTGTTCGTCGTCGATGTGCGACGGTCGTTACTTGGCGTCGTGCAGCCCGAATCCAGACACTGTGGGGGATACCTTGCTTCCGCCGATGCGGTCGGTGAGGCAATGCCGCGCATTATCGATCAGTTGCTTCGAAGGATGCCGCCTCGGAATGCCACGCCGCTGCAATTGCGTCAGAGGTCGTGGTGGTCGGGTCCAGAGATATACCTCGTCATCGACGATTACGACCTAGTCGGCAGCGCTGGCGGCAATCCGCTGGCTGCGCTGTCGGAGGTACTGCCGCACTCCAGAGACTTGGGTTTGCACCTGGTGGTGGCACGCCGTAGCAGTGGTGCAGCCCGCGCTATGTTCGAGCCACTGCTCGGCGGGTTGCGTGATGCCGGTTCCATGACTCTGCTGATGAGCGGAAATCCGGACGAGGGGTTAACGTTTGGGTCGGTACGCGCATCGCCCATGCCGCCTGGTCGCGGCACACTGATTACGCGGCTGGGTAGCCCGCAGCTGATCCAAGTCGGCTGGAGTCCGCCACCGTGAGGGCGCACATACTTGAGGTCGGCCCGAGCGGGATCCGCCGACTATGTTGCGGGGGAGCCACTGTCGCTGACAGTGAGGCGGAAAAGACTGCTTTCGAGTATATCGACGATCCGGTAACCCTGATCGACCTTCGTCCGGTCACCGTCGAATCGCTGTGGCGTTCGGTGTTGGCGGCAGCCGACTGCGGTACTGCCGAAGAGGTGATCGTCGTTCACCCTTCGTGGTGGGCGCCGGAGCGCGTCGAGGTAGTTGCCGCGGCTGCGCAAGTTCTTGTCGGCGCCGTTGTGCTGCGATCGCGGTCGTGGCTGTTGACGCACGCATCTCAAGCCAAGCCTGAGCTTGCGACGTTGGTTGTCGAAATCGCCGACGATCTCGTGGCGGTGACCGGCGCCGCTGTAGCGGCCCAGACCCGGCATCGGGACCCGCAGGCCGTCGCCGACGCGGTCGTGCATTCCATCCTCACGATGGTGTCGGGCACCTTGGACCTGGTGATCATCGATGCCCCGAGAACGGTGCGCGGCGCCCGCAGCTTGTCCGCTCTGATCGCCCGAGCACTTCGGAATTCCGGTGGCACGGTCGCCGCGCTGGAAGTCGATGACATCGGCTTGAGAAAGCTTGCCGGAGAGATTGTTCCGTTACAAAGCCGGACTCGCGCCGCGAGCCGCAAGGCCATTTCGGGGGATATGCGCCGTAGTCTCTGCAGACTCGCGCTGGTTCTAGCGGTGATCAGCGTCGTGGTCGGCGTGGGCACGGTAATCCGTCACGCACCACCGCGCGGTCACGACGACAGCAATCGGACAACGTATGTCGTGGAAGGCCATGTCGCACTCAAGGTTCCGGCTCAGTGGCCATTGCGACGCGTCGTGACGGGTCCCGGTTCGGCGCGGGTGCAGATCACCTCACCGTCGGATCCGGAAGTCGCGTTGCACGTGACGCAGTCGCGGGTTGCTTTGCCATCTTTGGACGCGACCGCCGAGTTTCTCAAAAGCGCGATCGACGCTGAACCTGCTGGAGTATTCGTCGACTTCAACCCGACTGGCCGCACTGCAGACCGTTCGGCGGTGACCTACCGAGAGATCCGGTCTGGTCATGACATCCGGTGGACGGTGTGGGTCGACAAAGCTGTTCGGATCAGCATCGGATGTCAAAGCCGCCAGGGCCACGACGAGGCCGTGGAACAGGAATGCGAGGTCGCGGTCCGGTCGGCCCGGGCATTGGACTGAATTTGGCGGGAACCAGAACGGATCAGCGGGCGTCTTATCTGTCGTTAGCGCGGCCCAGGTCCGCGGCCGTTGGCGAGAGGGGAACACGTGAGCACTCCGACAGGTGGAAACGCGCTCGGCACCGACTTCGACCTCATGCGCTCGGTCGCTGCGTCCATCGATGCCCGTAATGAGGAGATTCGGGCGACGCTGCAGTCATTCATCGGTCGCATGAGCGGAGTACCGGCATCGGTATGGGGCGGGATGGCGGCATCGCGTTTCAGGGATGTGGTGTACCGGTGGAACGCGGAGTCGATGAAACTGCACCACGCCCTGCAGAGCATCGCGGAAACCATTCGCCATAACGAAGTCGCGCTGCGCGATGCGGCCGACAATCATGCACTTCACATCGGCGCTGCCGCCGGGAATCTGTGAGGCCACCGCCCATGGACCCGCGGCTGTCATACAACTTCGACGAGATTGAATCGTCTGTCCGGCAGGAAATCCACACGGCCTCGGCGCGGTTCAACGCCGCGTTGCAAGAGCTGAAGGCGAACGTTGCGCCGCTGCAAGAGCTATGGACTCGGGAAGCTGCTACCGCCTACGGCGTCGAGCAGTTGAAGTGGCATCAAGCGGCCACCGCTCTCAACGAGATCTTGGTCGACCTGGGCAACGCAGTGCGCGAGGGCGCCGATGATGTCGCGGCCGCTGATCACCGAGCTGCCGGCGTGTGGGCCCAGCAGGGGCGGTAATCACCCGAAGGCTCTGCGCGGTCCCGTTGGTAAGGAGAGACCGGCGGGACCGCGCAGTCATATCCCAGAGTCGCCATGCACTCAACCGCGTGGTTCGGCGAGCGGCACCTGTGGTGGTGCCGCGCGGTCGAATCACTATCCGACCTGCAGAAATTTTTGTCAAAGTCGGATGACTAGAAACAGTCAAGAGAGATGGATCGATTCTTGCGATGGGGTGAGAGACGTCGTCGTGGCGACAGGGCACCGCATGATCTCGGCAACCGGGGTCCATCGAGTTAACAAGGCGATCGAGCGCAGCGAGGGGCCATGATGCACGAATACAACGTTGAAATCACCAGCGAAGGCCGCTGGTGGAGGATCCACATCCCCGAGATTGATGGGCTCACCCAAGCCCGCCGGCTCACCGAAGCGCACACGATGGCTCGGGATACATTGCGCTCGATCGCGGGATATCGCCTCCGGGAGATCAACGTCGAAGTCACCAGCGTCCGGATCGAAGAGCCGGACTTCCGCGAACTCCTCGAATCCGCCACCCAAATCAAGCACATCCGCGCACAGGCCACTGAGTTGGAAAGGGAGAGCGCCGAGCGGGCGCGGGAATATGCGCACTGGCTCGTCAGCCACGGCATACCTGTGCGCGATATCGCCGCTCTCCTGGAGATCTCGCCTCAACGTGTCAGCCAACTAGCCAATCGTGATCATCTGGTCCCCCGAATGACGCGTTTTGACCTGCGCGGATAACCGCCGGTAAGCTGCACCGTTGGCGTGCGGTACGCCGGGACTCGGGTCAACGTCGGTCGCCGAGAAATCCCTTCCGCACACGCCTGACCGGCACCCGGGTCACCGGGATCCACCCGAGAGAAGGATAGGTAAGCGCTGTGTCCACCTACGCGCCTAAGGCGGGTGACACCACGCGGACGTGGTACGTCATCGACGCCCAGGACGTGGTGCTCGGTCGCCTTGCCGTTGCGGCAGCAAACCTGTTGCGCGGCAAGCACAAGCCGA
>DATAZN010000179.1:0-2590 GCA_036272035.1 Mycobacterium sp.
CTGGGTGCGGTTCTCGATCTCGATGGCGTGCCGCAGGCTTGGCGCATCCAGCGCGGTGTTGAGCCCGATCTTGGTCTGCCACACGCCGAAGGCGTTGTTCTCGACGATCGAGCGGGCCATCTTGAGCGCCGCGGTCATCAATTTGTCGGGCGGCACCACCTCGTGCACGAGCTTGATCCGGTATGCCTCGTCGGCGTCGATGATGCGTCCGGTCAACATCAACTCCCGCGCCACCCCGGCGCCGACGATCTTCGGCAGCAGATAGCTGGTGCCCATGTCCATCGACGAGAAACCCGCCTTGATGAACACCGAACCGAACCGGGCTTGCGCCGAGGCGATCCGGATGTCGGAGTGCAGCGCGAATGCCAGCCCACCACCCACCGCGACGCCGTTGACCGCGGCGATCACCGGTATCGGTAGCTCGTAGAGCCGGGTGTAGAGGTCGGCCAGCCGCACCTGGGCGTCGTAGTTGATCTTGAACGCCGGAGTATGCGGCGCGTTCTTCGTCCAGGCGTCGCCGGTGCCGCTCAGGTCCGCGCCGGCGCAAAACCCGCGCCCCGCGCCGGTCAGGATGGCGGCGCGGAATTCGCCGCTGCTCAGCGCATCCAACGCGTTGTCCATCTGGTTGATCAGCGAACCGTCAATGGCATTGAGCCGATCAGGCCGATTCAACGTGACCCCGGCGATGTTGTCCTCGAGCGTTTCGAACTCCACAGCACTCATAGGGCAACCGTAAGGGAACACACAGCGAATCAAACCTTGTGCGCCAGGAAACAAACGCGAATTTTGGGTACCCACCGTGAATGGACGACACCTCCCGATCCCCGTCGTATGAGGAGAAGTTGCAAACCTTCAGGGTTGTCTTAAGGCACATCCTGGAACGTGGTGAACTACTGCCGGCATGCTTGGATTTCGACCTCGCGCTCATCCAGGTGCTCGGTGACGTTGTTAGGGCGGTGCGCGACGGTAGCCGAACGGGCGATCTGGTGCGTGCCGCATTCAGGGCGTTCGCGGAGTACGCATTGCGGAACGAGGAAATCATGCAGCAGCAGGCGTCGGAGAGCGCTTGATCTCAGATCAGGGGATGCTGCCTCCTGCATCGGACTAAGGCTTTCGGCTCAATCACCAACTGTCAGCCCGGATACCCCTGCCACAACTACTCCTGAGATTCCCATCGATGGACGATTTGCTTGGCCTCTTCGATCGTCGGCGCCGATTCCTCGACGTCTTTGGTCGCGTCGCCCTCATCGCTCAGCGAAAATCTGCGGGCAACCCACCTGTCGCTTTCGTGATGGAGCGTGTAGTGAGCCCCAGTGCCGTAAAACTCCCATGCGTGACCAGCGATATGGATCCATTCACCTGGTGCAGTCACAATCCCCCCACCTCACCGGCCGCGCAGTCCCATAAGCACCTCGTCGTAGACGTTTCGTACAGGCAGCACGGGTGCGCTGAGGACACGAAACCCTTAAATACTACGTCGTCGTGCGTGGATGCAGAATAGAACTTGCGCGCTTCTTCGTCCGGTCAATCTGTGGGAATTGTGGCGGAAGTTGCAGTCGCACTCCACTATTGGGCTAAGTCCGGGGTCAGGACGGATAGGGCGGGTACTGCGAGGCTTTCAAGGTGCGTGCCAGGTGCGCGGCATTGCGGGCGGCATTAGCCGTCGCGGAGGCGGTGGATTCTGGCACCTCGTCGAGGTCGTTGTAGTCAGTCTTGCCCATCGCCTGGTCGCTCCAATACGTACAGCCTTGAGCGGGAATGCTGAAGCCGACATCGTTCAGAGCCTGAAAGCCTTCGGCGACGATGTGGTGAGCACCGTCTTCGTTGCCGACCACCGCAACGAGGGCAACCTTGCCGAGCAGGATCGGGCGACCCTCGTCGTCGGTTTCGGCGACCTCGGCGTCGAGTCGTTCGAGCACGCGCTGCCCGACGCTGGAAGTGTGCCCCATCCACGTGGGTGTTGAGAAGATCAAAACGTCAGCCGCGAGAACTTTGTCCCTGATGGCCGGCCACTCGTCACCATCGCCCATGTCCCTTTCGACGCCGGGCTTGATGTCGTGATCGACAACCCGCACGGTCTCGCTGGTAACACCAAACTTCTGCAGTTCTGCCTGCAGATGCTCTGCGATGAGCTGGCTGCTCGAGGGCGCCGGTGAGGGTTTCAGGCTGCATACCAACGCAAGCGCAGTGAGCTTCGATTCGGTCATATCGTGCCATTACCCTGTCGCTGTTGCTATTGATCCCGGTTCGATGCGCGTAATATGTTGCAGCCCAGCATGGTCGACCATATTCGCGGTGGTGCCGATGTCTATAGGGCGTCAGCTCCCGCTTCGGCGACCGTCTGATCTTGGTCGGCGTCTCCACCGCTGACCCCGATACCGCCGACGATCTTGCCATTGCGCCGCAAGGGAATTCCGCCCGCAAAGATCATGACGCGACCACCGTTACTGGCGTGGATACCGAAGAATGGTCCCCCCGACTGACTGTTGGCGGCGAGGTCTTTCGTCTCGATGTCGAACGACCGTGCCGTCCACGCCTTGTTGATGCTGATGTCCACGCTTCCCAGCCAGGCGCCGTCCATCCGCACATG
>DATAZN010000180.1:0-11096 GCA_036272035.1 Mycobacterium sp.
GGAAGGCAGGCCGTCGAGCACCATCGCTTCCGTCGCCCCCGACAACAGCGTCTGGCCGCCGTGGCCGAGATCGCGCAGTCGCGCGGTGCGGTTGATGGTGGGGCCGGCGTAGTTGCCTTCATCGCGCAGCTGGATTTCGCCGGTGTGCAGGCCGATCCGCAACCGGATCGGGGCCAGCGGAGCGCGTTGTATTTCCAACGCCGCGGCCACTGCGTCCGATGGGCGGGCGAACGCGGCGACGAAGCTGTCGCCCTCGCCCTGTTCGACCGGCCGCACCCCGTCGTGGGCCGCGATGACCGCCGACACCGTTCGATTTAGCCGTGCGATCGCCGTGGTCATCTGGTCGGGTTGGGTTTCCCACAGCTTTGTGGAGCCCTCAACGTCCGCCAACAACAATGTCACGGTGCCCGTCGGCAGCAGCCCGCTCACGTCAAGCTCGCTCCAGTCCATCAGGGGCGTGTCGGCACGTGGATCGATCTTGCTCATGCTAGCCAGCCTGCGACCCGGCGAACCGCAAAACATCAGCGCAAACGCGCAGATTTGCGGCCGACGGAATATACGACCCCGCTTGGCGCAGATCTACGCGCCTTGGCCGACGTTCGGAGTCTCCTGGCGCCGGATAGTCGAGTCAACTGCCGGACCCAGCTGATTTAAGTAGCGCACTACTCATGTCCTCATTGCCGGGCGTTGACACAGTTAGATGTCCAGAAAGGTTGACGGCCATGCTTCAAACGTCTGTACCGATCGATGTCGCCCAATTGCCTTTGGCGCCGAAGAATCCACTGCCTTATCGGGACCAGCTCAGGGCCGTGCGGTCGCTGATCGACGGGCACCAGGAGCTCCTCGATGCCGGCGGCTCCGTCACCCGAATCGTGCTCGGGCCCAAATGGCTTTTCCCGACGACGGTGTTGATCGCATCGCCGCAGGGTGCCCGTGATGTTCTGGGCCGCACCGACGAGATCGCCGATCGCGGCGGAACGACGACCGCGATCCAGCTGCGCCGGCTGATGGGTGGCAATCTGCTGGTCCTGCCGCACCACGAATGGTTGCCGCGGCGGCGAACCCTGCAGCCGATGTTCACCAAACAGCGCATCCCGCGCTATGCCGGGCACATGGCCGCGGCCGCGCAGTCTGTGGTCGATGGCTGGCGTGAGGGTGCCTCAGTTGATCTGGACGCAGAATGCCGCACCCTTACTTTGCGGGCGCTCGGCCGGTCCGTGCTCGGCATGGACCTCGACGCCCGGGCCGATGCCATCGGGCAGGCATTGCGACCCGCTCTTTCATGGATCGCCGACCGCGGGACCCGGCCCTTCAATCTGCCGCAATGGGTGCCCACCCCCCGTCAGCAGCGGGCACGTAGGGGCAATACGACGCTGCATCGGCTCGCCGCTGAGATCCTCGCCGCGGTGCGAGAAGATCCCGACCGGGATGCGCCACTTGTGCGTGCCTTGATCACCGCAGCCGATCCGCAAACGGGCCAACCGCTTTCGGACGAAGAGATCTGCCACGAGCTGGTGCTGTTCATCCTCGCCGGCCACGACACCACGTCGACTACCCTCGCGTACTCGCTCTGGGCGCTCGGGCGTCACTCCGAAATCCAGGACCGAATGTTCGATGAGGTCAGTGCACTCGGCGACCGGCCGCTGACACCCGACGACGTGCCCCGGCTCGGTCACACCGTGCGGGTTCTGCACGAGGCCCTCCGACTATGCCCGCCCGCTGCCGGAACGCCCCGGATGCTCAACAAGGACTTGGCCGTCGACGGCTATCGACTGGAAGCCGGCACCATGGCGGTGGTCAGTTTCTACGCTATGCACCAAGACCCTGAACTGTGGGATCACCCGCTGACATTTGACCCGGATCGGTTCCTGCCGGAGCGATCGCAAGGCCGAAGTCGTTGGCAGTACCTGCCTTTCGGCGGTGGACCTCGGTCATGCATAGGCGACCATTTCGCGATGCTGGAAGCCACCCTCGCACTGGCCACTATCGTCCGCGGCGCCAGGATCGAGTCGCTCAAGGGCAGCTTTCCACTGGCCACCCCGTTCACCGTCGTCGCCGCCGAGTCGGTCGATGCGCGTGTTCACGCACGGCGATCCAGCTAGGGAAGACCAGGGGCGTGTCCGCGCGTGGATCGAATTCGCTCATGCTAGCCAGCATGCGGCCACCGCAAACCGGAAACATCAGCGAAAACGCGTAGACCGCAGCCCGCGAACACGGCGATCTAGGCTTGGTCGGGAAAGCGCCGATAATTGTCCCGTGGTGGCGAAGCCCGATCGACAGGAGCTAGTTGAATGAAGCCGACAGCAGCAAGCAGCGGTGCGACGATCGCGATTGTCGCGATAGCCATCGGCTTGGCCGGTTGCAGTTCCTCGCCGAGCAGCAACAATGCGGCGAGCAAGACGTCCGCCACGGGAAGCGCGGCGACCTCGGCAACCACCGCCAAACCGCAGTCGAAAGTGGCGCCGCGGATCACCGCCCAAGGGCCCAACCCCTCCATCGCAAGCTATTTCGAGCAGAGTCACATCACCGCGACACCGGTCCACAAGGGTGACCCCGGCGCGCCGACCATCAACTTTCCGATTCCGGACGGCTGGGCCGACGCCGGACCCGACACCCCGGCCACCGCCTACTGGGCCATCGTCGACACCGGTCCGGAGGCGGCCAAATACACCCCCAGCATCGTGGCGACGCTGTCCAAGCTCGACGGCGATGTAGATCCGCAGAAGCTGATCGAACTCGCCGCCGGTGGAACGAAAAATCTGCCGGGTTTCAAGCAAATGGGCGAGGGCAATGAGGACAACCTGGGCGGTTCTCCCGCCTACCAGCTAGGCGGCACCTGGACGCAAGACGGCCAGGAGAAGGCGGTTGCGGACAAAGTCGTCGTCATCAATGGGAACGACAACATCTACCTGCTGGAGCTCAACGCTGACCTCCTCCCAGACCAGGTCCCGCAGGCGCTGCCGGCGACGATCACCATCGACGAGAAGACGACGATCAACGTCGGATAGTGCCAGCAGCGCTCGAGGCATGGGCGCTGACGTATCGGGGTAAGTAGTGGTGACGGGAACATTTCACGTCGGTTAGGACCTCACCATGCCTCTCAACGTCGCTCGCAAACTGATCGAATCGCACCTGAAATCCGGCGAGATGACGCCAGGTGAGGAAATCGCCCTCCACATCGACCAGACGCTGACCCAGGACGCGACGGGCACGCTGGTGATGCAGGAGTTGGAGGCGCTCGGGCTCGATCGGGCCCACACCGAGGTGAGCGTGCAGTACGTCGACCACAACCTGCTGCAGACCGACGAGAAGAACGCCGAAGATCACGAGTACCTGCGCACCGCCGCCCAGCGATTCGGGCTGTGGTTCTCCAAGCCCGGTAACGGGGTGTCGCATCCGACGCACATGCAGCGATTCGGAATCCCCGGCAAGGCGATGGTGGGCTCGGATTCGCACACCCCGGCCGCGGGTTCGCTCGGCATGCTGGCGATCGGCGTGGGTGGGCTTGAGGTTGCGCTGGCCATTACTGGCCGGCCGCTGCACATCCGGATGCCCGAGGTGTGGGGCGTAAGACTCGAAGGCGAACTGCCGGAATGGTGTTCGGCCAAGGACGTGATCCTGGAGATGTTGCGCCGTCACGACGTCAAGGGCGGGGTGAACCGGATCATCGAGTACTACGGGCCGGGGCTGGACAGCCTGACCGCGATGGACCGCCACGTCATCGCGAACATGGGCGCTGAGCTAGGCGCCACCACAACGGTTTTCCCGAGCGACGAGACGGTCCGCGACTTCCTGCGAGCCGAGGACCGTGAGGACGACTGGGTCGAACTGGTCGCCGACGACAGTGCCGAGTACGACGTCGAGGAATCGATTGACCTCTCGCAGATCGAGCCGTTGATCGCCAAGCCGTCGTCACCGGGCAACGTGGTGCCGGTCCGCGAGGTCGCGGGCGAGGACATCGCGCAGGCGGTGATCGGGTCGAGCGCCAATCCAGGTTTGCGCGATTTCGCGATCGTGGCCGCGATGGTGGCCGGACGTCAGACGGCACCGGAAGTCAGCTTCGACATCAACCCTACGTCGCGGGAAATCTTGACCGACCTCACCAAAATGGGTGCGACCACCGAACTTGTGATCGGTGGCGCGCGGATCCACCAGGCGGGGTGCATGGGGTGCATCGGCATGGGCCAGGCGCCGGCCACCGGCCGCAACTCGCTGCGGACGATGCCGCGTAACTTCCCCGGTCGCTCTGGTACCAAAGAGGATTCGGTCTGGCTGTGCTCGCCGGAAACCGCGGCCGCATCGGCGTTGACGGGTGTGATCACCGATCCGCGCGACTGGGCGCGCGGGGCCAAGATGGACTACCCGAAGCTCGATCTGCCGCATCAGTCGGCGGTGAACACCGCGATGCTGGTGCCGCCGTTGGACGCCGACGAGGCGAAAGACATCGAGCCGGTCAAGGGGCCCAACGTGTCGAGCCTGCCGGAGCTGTCGCCGCTGCCCGATGAGATCGAAGCGCCGGTGCTGCTGAAGCTCGGTGACAACATCTCCACCGACGAGATCTCGCCGGCCGGGGCGCGGGCGCTGCCGTTCCGGTCCAACATCCCCAAGCTCGCGATGTTCAGCTTCACCCAAATCGACGACTCGTATCCGGAGCGGGCGCAGCAGGCCGACGAGACCGGTCACATCATCGTCGGTGGCGAGAACTACGGTCAGGGATCTTCCCGTGAGCACGCCGCGATCGCACCACGTCACCTCGGTTTACAGGTCGTCATCGCCAAGTCGTTCGCCCGCATTCACTGGCAGAATCTGGCCAACTTCGGGGTGTTGGCGCTCGAGTTCGACGACGCCGACGACTACGACAACATCGAACAGGACGACACCCTACGCATCGACGGTGTGCGCGACACGCTGGTCGACACAGACACCCTTCAGGTCGACAATGTCACCAGGGACACGTCTTTTACTGTGCGACATCGCCTTTCGCCGCGGCAAGTCAAGGATGTACTGGCCGGCGGACTGATCCCACGCCTGGCCGAAGAAGAGCAATAACCTAGGCTGGTGGCCGTGACAGACCGGATGCCAGCGGGCGTCGGCCGGCGTCGCCTCCTCGGAACATCGATATCCGCTGCCGGTGTGATCGCGCTGTCGGCTTGTGGCGGCTCGCCGCCCCAGCCCAGTCCGACCCAGGCTGGGCCACCCGATGTACAAGATGTGCCTGTCACGCCACCCGAGGATCTGATGCGCGAGCATGGCGTGCTCAAGCGGATCTTGCTGATCTATCGAGAAGGCATCCGCCGCCTGCAGGCCTACGAGCAGGATTCATCGCAGGCACTGAATGCGAGTGCAGGCATTATCCGAAGTTTCATCGAGGACTACCACGAACACCTCGAAGAGCAATACGTCTTCCCCAAGTTGGAACAGGCGGGCCGACTTACCGATATCACCACGGTGTTGCGCGCTCAGCACCAGCGCGGCCGCGAGCTCACAGATCGGATGCTCAGTGCCACCGCTGGAGCGGTTGTGCTTGATCAACCATCGCGAGAAGCGTTGGTGCACGACATGTCGGCGTTCATCCGGATGTATGAGCCGCACGAAGCGCGTGAAGACACCGTCGTTTTCCCCACGTTGCGGGATGTGCTGCCGCCTAATGAGTTTCGCGAGCTTGCGGAAACTTTCGAAGACGAGGAGCATCGGCGGTTCGGGCCGGCCGGCTTCCAAGGGGTGGTGGCGAGGGTCGCCGATATCGAAAAAAGCCTCGATATCTACGACCTGAGCAAGTTCACCCCTCCTTAACTAGGGTTTGTCCGACTTGGTCAGTTCATTGCCCCACACCGACTGGGCGCCGGAGTCGCCGATCCGGACCACCTGCACGATGGAGGCCGCGCCGACCGCGATCGCGAGGACGGCAACCGCCAGGTTGGTCCTCATCCCTGGTTTGACCGATCGGCCTTCCCGCCAGTGCACCAGCGCGAACGCGGCAGCAACGACGAGCATCGCGATCGAAAAGTAGATCATCCAGCCACCGCGCCCGGCGTGGGTGTTCAAGATGTCGCGGTGATGGTGTTCCCGGTCGTACAGCCACTCGCCGGCATTCGCGGTGATCGGCGTCAGCACCGTGGTCACCGCGGCGAAGGCAAGCACAAGCCAGACCAGGCGCCGCCGCGCCGCGGGCCACAATGCGCTCAGAATTTCCAGCAGTGCCGTCAACGGGGCCAACACCACCAGGGCGTGCACAAGCAGCACGTGGGCGGGCAGCCCCGAGATCGTGGTCAACGTCAACGCGTACTCCTCAATGAAGTGGCCGCTCGCCACGGCTCACAGATTCCCAATTCGAGAGCGACAACCAGCTAGTTCGATCAGGTGCGCGACTACTTCCTACACTGTGCCGGTGCGTCTCGTCTTTGCCGGAACACCGGAACCCGCGCTGCCCGCGCTGCGCAGTCTGATCGAATCGCCGCGTCATGACGTGATCGCGGTGCTCACCCGGCCGGATGCTGCCTCGGGCCGTCACGGCAAGACGCAGCCGTCACCAGTAGCCCGTCTCGCTCTGGAGCAGGGCATCCCGGTGCTGCGCCCGGAACGGCCCAACTCCGCGGAGTTCGTCGCCGAGCTATCAGACCTGCAGCCTGACTGCTGTCCGGTGGTGGCCTTCGGCGCGCTATTGCGTGACGAACTGCTGGCGGTGCCGGCGCGTGGCTGGGTCAACCTGCACTTCTCGTTGCTGCCCGCCTGGCGCGGCGCGGCCCCGGTGCAGGCTGCGATCGCGGCGGGTGACGCCGTCACCGGTGCGACGACGTTTCAGATCGAATCCGGGCTGGACTCCGGGCCGGTCTACGGTGTGGTCACCGAGTCGGTGCGCCCGATCGACACCGCGGGGGATTTGCTTGACCGGCTGGCGATTTCGGGTGCGGCGTTGCTGTCAGCCACCCTGGACGGCATCGCGGACGGGACGCTCAGCCCGGTCCCGCAGTCGGCCGACGGCGTCAGCGTCGCGCCGAAGATCACCGTCGAACAGGCTCGGATCCGCTGGGACCTTCCGGCCGAGGTGGTCGAGCGGCGCGTCCGCGCCGTGACACCGTACCCGGGGGCCTGGACCCTGATCGGTGATCTGCGCGTCAAATTGGGGCCGGTGTACATCGACACCGCCGGGCAAAACCTGCCAAATCCGCTGTCGCCCGGCGACATTCACGTTGACCGTCGTAGTGTGCGGATCGGTACTGCCTCGCAACCGGTACGGCTCGGTCAAGTGCAGGCTCCGGGCAAGAAGCTGATGAACGCCGTCGACTGGGCCAGGGGAGCCCGCCTCGAGCCCACTGTGCGTGCGTCATGACCCCGCCACCGGACAGGCCGCGCCGCGAGCGACCGACCGCGCGCACCCCGCAGCGATCAGCGCGGCCGCCGCGACGCAAGCCGCTGGATCCGGCGCGGCGCGCCGCGTTCGATGTACTCCAGGCGGTGCGCGAGCGCGATGCGTATCCCAACCTGCTGCTACCAGTTCTGTTGCGCGAACGGGGGATCAGCGGTCGTGACGCCGCATTCGCCACCGAGTTGACCTACGGCAGTAGCCGCGTCCGCGGTCTGCTGGACGCCGTCATCGGCTCGGCCGCTAATCGGGAACCGGAGACGATCAACCCGGTACTGCTCGACCTGCTGCGGCTGGGGACATATCAACTGCTGCGCACCCGCGTCGACGCACATGCCGCCGTCTCGACCACCGTCGAGCAGGCCGGAATCGAATTCGACTCGTCCCGTGCCGGTTTCGTCAACGCAGTACTGCGAACGATCAGCACCCGCGACGAGCAGTCCTGGGTCGACGAGCTGGCGCCCGACCGATCGGTCGACCCGGTGGGGCATGCCGCTTTCGTGCGGGCCCATCCGCGCTGGGTCGCACAGTCGTTCGTCGACGCGTTGGGCGCCTCTGCCGGTGAACTCGACGCGGCACTGGCCGCCGACGACGATCGACCGCAGGTGCACCTGGCGGCCAGGCCGGGCGTGCTGACCGCCGACGAGTTGGCCGGTGCCGTCAATGGCGACGTGGGCCGGTTTTCGCCGTACGCGGTGTACCTGCCATCAGGTGACCCCGCGCAAATTGCCGCGGTGCGCGACGGGCATGCGCTGGTGCAGGACGAGGGCAGCCAATTGGTTGCCCGCGCGCTAACCCTGGCGCCACTCGCCGACGACCAAGGGCGATGGCTGGACCTGTGCGCCGGTCCGGGCGGCAAAACGGCGTTGCTGGCCGCGATCGCGGTTGGGTCCGGAGCGAGGGTCACCGCCGTGGAGCCCGCCGAACACCGTGCCGACCTGGTCGTCCAGAACACCAGCGGCCTGCCGGTCGATGTGCTGCAGGCCGACGGGCGCAGCACCGGGCTCGAGCCGGGTTTCGACCGGGTGCTGGTCGACGCGCCGTGCACCGGTCTGGGTGCGCTGCGGCGCCGACCCGACTCGCGGTGGCGACGACAGCCCGCCGACATTCCGGCGCTGACTCGGTTGCAACGCGAATTGCTGGCCTCTGCAATCGCGTTGACCCGGCCCGGCGGTGTGGTTCTGTATGCGACCTGCTCGCCGCATCTGGCCGAGACGATCGGGGTAGTCGGCGACGCGTTGCGCCGTCATCCGGTGATCGCGCTGGATACCCGGCCGTTGTTCGAGCCGGTGGCTGATCTGGGTGACGGCCCCTACGTTCAGTTGTGGCCGCATCGGCACGGCACTGACGCCATGTTCGCCGCGGCCCTGCTCAAGTTGGACACCTGAGGACATGCCCTCGACGCGACTACAGTCGGGCGAGCAGCTCCGCCTTCTTCGCGGCGAATTCCTCATCCGAGAGAATGCCGCGCGCATGTAGCCCGGCCAGAGACTCGATCGCCGCGACGACGGTCGCCGGATCTCCTGACCCGCCGTGGCCACGTTCGGCTGCCTGCACCGGAGGTGCTGATTTCGTCGGCGGCCTGGACTGGTATTGCCCCTGGTATTGGGGGGAGGGCGCGGCGGTAGGAGTGTCGGCCACCTCTCGGACCCCAAGCTCGGACAGACTTGATACCGAGAAGGTGCCGAGTTGGCTGGTGAAGCCCACCGAGCCGTATCCGCCGCCCTGTTGTTGTTGCACGCCACCGATGTGGTGCTCCCCGGTGTCGAATACCTTTGTCACGCCATTGATCTGGATTGCCAGCCGTCGAGTGCTCGGGAAGATGGCGTAGCGGGCATCATTCTGAGCGCCGGTCGCGCTCGGAACGCCGAGGTCAGCCGGCCACCAGTTAGCCGAGGTAAACCCGATCGTGGAACTCGCGGGCGCGGCGGGAAATACCGTCGTGGTAGTGAGCAGTTGGGCCAGTTCACCACACAGCGCATCGACCCGCGCCTTGAGCGCGTTGTCGAACATGTCGCCGACCATCGTCATCCCACCCCGCATCCACTGCCCGGAACCGCCGAGCTCGGGGATGGAGAACTGGGCCATGGCGCCACCGCCGGCGCGGATGGCGAACAGCATGGCGAGCACCGCCTCGCGGGAAAGCCCGTGGCGCCGGGCGATGTCGCCGATGGCATTCTCGGCTTCGGGGGAGACGGCTGCCTTCGTCATTGCATATCTTTCGTCGTGGGTACCAGATCGAGATTACGCAATGTCGGCGGGTCGGACGACGGTTGGCAATCGCGACGACTAGCTCGCTCGCGCGGGCAGGTGGCGATGCGCCTCGGACCCCGCAGGCAGGCATCGCCGCCCGACTAGGCTAATGCGCATGTCAGGCAAGACCCGTCGGCCGCTGATAGCGCCGTCGATATTGGCCGCCGATTTCGCCCGGCTCGCCGATCAGGCCGCCGCCGTCGAAGGCGCCGACTGGCTGCACGTCGACGTCATGGACGCGCACTTCGTGCCGAACCTCACGATCGGACTGCCGGTGGTGGAGAGCTTGCTGGCCGCCAGTGACATTCCGATGGATTGCCACCTGATGATCGAGAATCCCGAGCGCTGGGCGCCGCCGTACGCCGAGGCGGGCGCGTACAACGTCACGTTTCACGCCGAGGCCACCGACAACCCGGTCGGCGTGGCCCGCGACATCCGCGCTGCCGGCGCGAAGGCGGGATTGAGCATCAAACCCGGCACCCCGCTGGACCCGTACCTGGAGATCCTCAAATATTTCGACACGTTCCTGGTGATGTCGGTGGAGCCGGGCTTCGGTGGACAGAAGTTCATCCCCGAGGTGCTGAGCAAGGTGCGCGAGGTACGCAAGCTCGTCGACTCCGGCGAGTTGACGATCCTGGTCGAGATCGACGGCGGCATCAACGCCGACACGATCGAGCAGGCTGCCGAGGCAGGTGTCGACTGCTTCGTCGCCGGATCGTCCGTCTACGGCGCCGATGATCCAGGCGCCGCGGTCGAGGCATTACGGCGGCAGGCCGGTGCCGTGTCACCGCACCTACGCCGGTGAGCCGCCGGTGAGCACCGAGGCGGCCGTCAGCTACGACGCCGCCATGCACCTGGCCGTTGAGCAAGCCGATCTGGTCAAAGGCAAGACCTATCCGAATCCGCCGGTCGGCGCCGTCATTCTGGATCGCGACGGCCGCGTCGTCGGCGTGGGTGGCACCCAGCGGACGGGCAGCGCTCACGCCGAGGTGGTGGCGCTGCGCCGGGCGGGTCGGCTGGCCGCTGGAGGTACCGCGGTGGTCACCCTGGAACCCTGCAACCACCATGGCAAAACGCCGCCGTGCGTGGATGCGTTGCTCGATGTCGGCATCGCGACGGTGATCTACGCGGTGAGTGACCCGAACCCCAAGGCCGCCGGGGGTGCGGGGCGGCTGGCGGCGGCCGGGGTCCGCGTCGTCGGCGATACCCAAGCCGACCTGGTCACCGCCGGACCACTGCGGGAATGGCTGCACAAGCAGCGCACCGGCCTGCCGCACGTGACGTGGAAATACGCCACCAGCATCGACGGCCGAAGCGCCGCCGCCGACGGCTCAAGTCAATGGATCACCAGCGAAGCTGCCCGTGCCGATGTGCACCGCCGCCGGGCTACCGCCGACGCGATCGTGGTCGGCACCGGCACGGTGCTCGCCGACGACCCGGCATTGACGGCCCGCCTGGCCGACGGCGGCCTCGCCGACCG
>DATAZN010000181.1:0-7048 GCA_036272035.1 Mycobacterium sp.
CGGCTCCAAGGTCGATCAGCTTGAGTTGCTCTTCGGTGAGCATGATGTTTTCCGGCTTGAGGTCGTTGTAGACCAAACCGATGGAGTGCAGATAGCTCAGCGCCGGAAGGATTTCCAGCACGTACGCGATCGCTTCGGCGACCGGCAGCCTGTCGCCCTTGCGACGTTTGAGCGACTGGCCACCGACGTACTCCATGACGATGTAACCCACGGGTTCGCCATGCTGGTCGGTGTGCTCGACGAAGTTGAAGATCTGCACGATCGAGGGGTGTACAACCTCGGCGAGGAACCGCCGCTCGGCCATCGCGATGGCCTGTGCTTCCGCGTCACCGGAATGCACCAGGCCTTTGAGCACCACCGGGCGATCGTTGACGTTGCGGTCGAGCGCCAGATAAACCCAGCCCAGTCCGCCGTGCGCGATGCAGCCCTTGATGACGTACTGGCCGGCAACGACGGCGCCCGGATTCAGTTGCGGCAGGAAAGAATAGGGGCTTCCGCAGTAGGGGCACCAGCCCTCCGACTGCGCCTTGCTTTCCTTGCTGGATCGGCCCACCGGCCGCCCACAGTTCCAGCAGAACCGTTTGGACTCCGGCACAACCGGATTGGGCATCAGCGCTTCGAGCGGGTCGATGTCGGGCTCCCGCGGAATTTCGACGAGTCCACCGCCCAGCCGTCGCACCGGAGCCCGCGTCCCCGGCTTCACCCGCTCCCGCGGCGTGGTATCGGCGGCGTGCAGGGCGGCGTCATCGTCGAAGTCGGGCCGGAAGATCGCCTGGGTAGCTAGGGGGCGGCCCTGAGAGGACGAGTCCACCATCGCGTCGACGGGCTGAGTACCCGGACCGACGTCGTCCGGTTCCGGGCTTTCGGGGTCCACCGGTTGCTCGGCCATCAGTCCTCGTACCTCGGGCTTGGCGGGGCCGGCGCAATCCCGAGCACCGTTAACCACTTGCGGTACAACGCATTCCAAGTGCCATCGCGGCGGACACGTTCCAGAGTGCCGTTGACGAAGCGAACCAGTCCGGTGTTCTCCAGCTTGACCCCGATGCCGTAAGGCTGGGTGCCCATGTTTGGCCCGACGATGTGCAGATACGGGTCCTGGGAAACCAGCCCGGCCAGAATCGAGTCATCGGTGCTGACCGCGTCGACCTGACGCTGCTGCAACGTCACCAGGCAGTCGGCCCAGTTCACCACCTCGACCACAATCGGTGGCGGCGAGATCTCGCGAATACGGTGCAGCGACGTCGTTCCCTTCGCCACGCAGACCCGCTTTCCGGACAGGTCCGCCGGTTTGGTGACCGGGGAATCGCGCGAGGCCAGGATGCGCTGGCTGGCGTCGAGGTAGACGGTGGAGAAGTTGACCTGCTTGCGCCGATCGCAGGTGATGGTCATCGTCTTCACGACGATGTCGACTTCCGATTTCTGCAGCGCGGTGATGCGTTCGTCAGACGACAGGATCCGATACTCGACTTGCGATGGGTTACCGAAGATATCGCGCGCCACCTCGCCGGCGATGTCGACGTCGAAGCCGACGATTTCGCCGGTGATCGGGTCGCGGAAGCTGAACAGGTTGCTGCCGATGTCCAGTCCGACGATCAGCCGGCCGCGTGCGCGGATATCGGCCACCGCGGCGTCGGAGTCGGTCGGATTGTCGAACGGGCGCAGGCTGACGGTGGGGTTGCAGTTGTCGGCGGTCGTGTCCGGGGGCAGCGGCGGCTGCGGTGGCATCTCCTGCATACCCGCCGGGGTGGGCGGCGCCAGCGTCGGAGCGGGGGGCACCACCATGGAACCGGTTTCGCTGCAGCCGGCCAGAGCCGTGGCCGCCATCAGGGCGGCGCACAGGATCCGGAGCGGCCGCGTCGTCATCGGTACTCGCTTAGCCGGGGCCACAATCCGAGAGCAACGGCGACGGCTGCGCCCAGGCTCAGCACGATGGCACCCACTGTGGCGCCGGACAGTCCCCGGCGCGCGTTGAGGACATCGTCGCGCAATTCGTGACGGCTCTGCTCCATCGCCTTCACCAGTGCGCGGTCGAGTTTGTCGAACGCGGGGGTTGAGTCGTTCTCTCCGCTGCCCAGGGCCACCTGCGTCGCGGCCCGATAATTACCGACCGAGATGTAGGCGTTGATCCGATCGTCGGCCCGCCGCCACTGTGACAGCAGTTGAGCGGCACCCTGTAAGTCGCCCTTGTCGACGGCGTCCTGACGAGCGAGGTATTGGTCGAGCTGTTTGTGCATGGCGTCGATGCGTTGATAGAAGGATTGCTTGCGGGTTTCTTCGTCCCCGCGGCGAATCAGCGACAAGGTCTCGTCGGCACGCGCCTGCTGCGCACTGATGGACATGTTGGTGATGGTCTTCAGTGACTCTGCCGCAGTGTTTTTCGCGGTACGGCTACCGGCAGTGGAAATGGCGAGCGCGGTACCCACCCAGACCACCATAACGAGAATCGCGAGTGCACCGGCGACAAGACCGGGGTTGATCCGCCGGTTGGTGTGCCGGGCCAGCCAGCGGTGCGAGAAGGAGCCGAACACCGCCGTCGCGAGGACGACGAGGATCACCGGAGCCGGAATCTGGGTGGAGGCCGTGGTTTCGGTGTCCACCCGTTCCGAGGTCTCGCTGTAAAGCCGTGCCGCGTCCGGCAAGATCGCCGACTGCATCAGCGTGGAGGCTTCGGACAGGTACGACGAGCCGACGGGGTTACCGGCCCGGTTGTTGGTCCGGGCGATTTCGATCAGCCCGGTGTATACCGCCAACTCGGCGTTGACCCTGCCGAGCAACTGCACCAGCGGCTCATCGGTCAGGCCGCTGGACGCCCTGGTCACCGCCACCGCCGCGTCGGTGATCGCCTGCTCGTAACGCTGCCGGACGGTGCGCGGCTCGGCTTGCGCGATGAAGGCGGTCGCCGCGGCTGCGTCGGCCACCGACAGCGTGGTGTACAGCCGCCCGGCCGCGAAGGCCAGCGGCTCGGTGTGGTTCAACACGGTGGTCAGCGCATGCTGTCGCTGGTTGATCGTGGTCGACGTGGCGAACGCGCTGAGCCCGCCGAGGATTGCCAGGACGAGACCGATGGACAGAATGCGACCCGGCGTCGTAGCAACGAACCACCAGCGGGGGTGGGCCGGCTCAATCGGCGACCGCGAACCAAGCGGCTCAGTCGACGGGTGCGCCAACTCAACGGTCACGTCTGTTCGGACCTCATCTTTCCCAGCGTGCTTGTGACGAACTCTATAAGCGAAGTCTAAGAGTCTTTTCCTGAGATGCGGGGACTGCACACTCAGATTTCCCGACTTGTTACCGGCGCGCGACACATAGCCGCGTCGACGTAGGGGGCTGCTTATCCTGAACGCGTGCGCGGCGACGGTGACGGATGGGTGGTGTCCGACACCGGCAACGCTTACTGGGGTCGGTTCGGCGCGGCGGGTTTGTTGCTCCGGGCGCCGTTGCGCGACGGCACCCCGGCGGTGTTGCTGCAGCACAGGGCGCCGTGGAGCCACCAGGGCGGAACATGGGGTCTGCCGGGCGGTGCCCGCGACAGCCACGAGACCCCCGAGGAGGCGGCCGTCCGGGAAGCTCACGAGGAGGCCGGTCTACCCGGCGAGCTGCTATCGGTACGGGGCACGGTGATCACCGCCGAGGCGAGCGGCACTGACTGGACCTACACGACGGTCGTCGCTGACGCGGCTGAACTGTTGCAGACGGAAGCCAATTACGAGAGCGCCGAGATGCGCTGGGTCGGTGAAGGCGAGGTAGCCGCCCTGCCGCTACATCCAGGCTTCGCGGCCAGTTGGCAACGGCTGCGGACCGCGCCGGAGGCCCTGCCGCTACACCATGACGACGAGCTGCGGCACAGCCTGCCGCGCACGATCGAGGTCGAGCAAGGGGTATTCGTGTGGTGCATTGCGGGCCACCCGGATCAGGCGCCGTCGCAGCTGAGCTCCCGGATCAGCTCACTGCTGCAAGTGCCGAACTGAGCTGCTCGGCCGCGGCTCGCGGATCCTGCGCGCCGGTGATAGCCCGGACGACGACTATGCGCCGCGCGCCGGCGTCCAGCACATTCGGCAGTCGATCCATGTCGATGCCACCGATGGCGAACCAGGGTTTGTCGCATGCCAGCTCGGCGGCGGCACGCACCAGCGCCAGCCCGGGCGCAGTGCGTCCGGGCTTGGTCGGGGTCGGCCAACACGGCCCGACGCAGAAATAGTCGACGTGCTCGGTGATCGCAGCACCGACCTGCTGACGATCGTGGGTGGAACGGCCGATCAGCGTGTCCGGGCCGACGATCTCGCGCGCCACGCTCAGCGGCAGGTCGTCCTGGCCCAGGTGCAGCACGGCGGCGCCGGCGGCACGGGCGATGTCGGCGCGGTCATTGACGGCCAGCAGCGCGCCATGCCGCCGCGCCGCGTCGGCGAGCACCTCCAGCGCCGCCAATTCGTCGCGGGCCTGAAGCGGGCCCAGCCGGTGCTCAGCGGCCGAGCCCTTGTCGCGCAGTTGAATGACGTCGACCCCGCCGGCCAGCGCTGCGTCGGCGAATTCGGCCAGATCGCCTCGGTCGCGACGCGCATCGGTGCACAGATAAAGACGCGCAGTGGCGAGCCGATCAATCGGTTGATGCACACCGCGACGCTAGCGACTACCGTGGGGAGCCGACACAGAAGCCCCGGGGGAGGCGAAGCCTACGCGAGCGCGGCGACTGCTGAGGCATTGTCAGAGCCTCCTTTTAAAGTATGGGTGTGCTGGTCCGCTACCGATATCGCCTCGAACCGACTCCGCGCCAGCAACGGGAGCTTTCCCGGGTTTTTGGGTGCTGTCGGGTGGTGTTCAACGACGCGCTAAGGCTCCGCCAGCAGGCTTATCGCGCCGGTATGAAACTCTCGGACACCGAGGTCCAACATCGCGTGACGGCTGCTGCCAAGATGACTGGCGAGCGCAGCTGGCTGGCAGAGGTTTCGAGTGTGGCATTGGTGCAGTCGGCTAATGATGCCCGTCGGGCATTTCGGAACTTCTTTGACTCTCATGCGGGCAAGCGCAAGGGCCGCAAAGTTGGCCAGCCGCGATTCAAGTCAAAGAAAGATCGCCGTCAGTCATTTCGACTCACCCGCAATGGATTCAGTCTGCACCCCAACGGAGGGTTGTTTGTGGCGAAGGTAGGCGAGGTGCGGGTGCGCTGGTCACGCCCGCTTCCGAGCCAACCGACCTCGGTCACGATCATCCGCGAACCCGATGACACCATTACGCCAGCTTCGTGGTCGACTTCATCGTGACACCGTTGCCGACGGCGACACGCGAGGCCGGCGTGGATGTGGGCATCAGCCGCTTGGCGACGATCGCAGACACCGACGGCGGGCGTATAGATGTGCCCAACCCGAGACACCTACAACGTAAGTTGCGGAAATTGCAGCGCTTAGAGCGTGAGAAATCACGGCGAGAAAGGGGATCGAAAAACAGGGACAAAAGTAGGCGCAAGATTGCCATCGCCCACGGGGCAATCGCTCGCGCTCGTCGCGACTATCACCATAAGCAGGCCTTGGCACTTGTTCGCGACAACCAAGTGATCTACGTCGAGGACCTCAACGTCGTAGGCATGGTACGCAATCGCCGATTGGCGCGGGCGATCAGCGACGCCGGGTGGGCACAGTTCGTTCGAATCATTGCCGAAAAAGGCGAAAGGTACGGCCGCATCGTGTATCCGGTTTCTCGGTGGCTGGCGTCCTCGAAAACCTGCTCTACCAGCGGGTGTGGACATGTCCACGATAATCTGCCGCTACACTTGCGGGAGTGGACATGTCCGGCTTGCCAGACGGTGCACGACCGGGACTACAACGCTGCCATAGTCATTCTCGCCGCCGGGCGGGCGGAGAGACAAAACGCCTCCCACGCAAGTGGGCGGGACCGTGTTAACGGTTCCGGTCGAGCTCCGGTAAGCCCTCCTAGTGAGGAGGCACAGGGTGATGAAGCAGGAAGCGACCCTACAGCGGCGTAGCCGCTTGGGGAATCCTCGGAGTCAGTGCGAGCGAGCACGTCAACGTCACACCTGATCCGGATCATGCCGGCGAAGGGAGCGAGGGTGCCACCGGACTCGGGAACGCTGGCCGTCATCGGCGGCGGTGTCATTGGGCTGTCCGTGGCACGCCGCGCAGCCCAAGCCGGTTGGTCGGTGCGGGTGCATCGGTCCGGCCAACCCGGTGCGTCGTGGGTAGCCGCCGGAATGCTGGCGCCGCACAGCGAAGGCTGGCCCGGCGAGGAGCGACTGCTGCAGCTGGGTATGGAGTCGCTACGGCTCTGGCAGCATGGCGGGTTCACCGACGGCCTACCCGGCCAGGTGATCACCGCGCGAGAGTCCCTGGCGGTCGCGGTCGACCGTGCCGACGTCGCCGACCTGCGCACGGTCGCCGACTGGTTGTCCGCGCAAGGGCATCCAGTGATCTGGGAATCGGCGGTGCGCGACGTGGAACCGATGCTGGCGCAAGGCATTCGGCATGGTTTCCGGGCGCCCACCGAGCTCGCGGTGGACAATCGCGCGCTGCTCGACGGGCTGTCGGCGGCGTGTGAACAACTGGGCGTCGACTGGGACGGGCCGGTTGCCGATCTGAACGCGGTGCATGCCGACGCGGTCGTGATCGCCAACGGAATCGATGCCCCGGCCCTGTGGCCGGGTCTGCCGATTCGGCCGGTGAAGGGTGAAGTACTGAGGTTGCGTTGGCGGAAGGGGTGTATGCCGTTGCCGCAAAGAGTAATTCGGGCTCGGGTGCATGGACGTCAGGTTTACGTGGTGCCACGCGCCGACGGCGTGGTGGTCGGCGCGACCCAGTACGAGCACGGTCGCGACACCGCACCTACAGTGTCCGGTGTGCGGGATCTGCTCGATGACGCGTGCACCGTAATGCCGGCGCTCGGCGAATACGAGCTGGCGGAGTGCATCGCCGGCCTCCGTCCGATGACGCCGGACAACCTGCCCCTGGTGGGACGCCTGGATGCCCGGACGTTGATCGCCGCCGGCCACGGCCGATCCGGTTTCCTGTTGGCACCGTGGACGGCTGAACAGATTGTGTCC
>DATAZN010000182.1:0-2930 GCA_036272035.1 Mycobacterium sp.
GGGCAATCGAATCTCGACCGAGCCGAACCGCATGTCCAGTTCGATGACGACCACTGGCCCGGCGAACCTGGCCTTGACCAGATCCAGCTCGACCGAGCCCATCCGGCGCACCAGCGCCAGCCGGGTGGGCACCGTCCACTCTCCGTGGCGCTTGAGTGAACCGGCCCAGCCGCGCAGCTCGACCCGGTCGGCGGCGGAGGCGACGATTGCCCCCGGCCCGGGCAGGTCAATCACGAGGCGATCCAGCTCATTGCGGGTCCGCGCGTAGGACACGTGCGTGGACCGTTCCTCGAACTCGGTGATGTCGATCAACCCGAGCGCAACCGCGTTGTGCAAGCGCCGCAGCGTGCCGTTGCGGTCGGCATCGGATACCCGCAGTTCGGACAGTTCATCGGGACGCGTCATGGCGATATCAATCTACCGCCGCCCCGGGCCGGCGACGCTTCGCACGAGCACCCCGCTCAAAGTGGTCAGTTGATCCCAAAAGTACGGAAATAACGTGTGGCCTAAACCGGTGCCCACGAGTATTACCATTTAGCCCTTCGCTTTTAATGGCAAAGAACTACTGATCTCGCTTATTAAATCGACGTTATAGAAAGGACTGTCAAAAAATGTTGACGCTTCTCAGACAAGCTGTTCAAAGGATCGGATCCAGCGTCCAATTTTCCGGATTTTTGGCCACAGCATTGGGAAATCAGGCATGCCCGCAACTAGCCGGCCACAATGGCTGGTTCCAGCTCGCCGATCCTCGGTCCCTCACACACACGCCGTCTAGCTGCTTATTCGGTGCCAGGAGTTCCGATTGGACGGCCTGACGCACCGTCCGACACGCTGCGTTGCTTCAGTTACTTAAGCGCTCGAACACCTCG
This sequence comes from Mycobacterium sp., assembly GCA_036272035.1. GTDB lineage: Bacteria > Actinomycetota > Actinomycetes > Mycobacteriales > Mycobacteriaceae > Mycobacterium. The sequence continues at coordinate 870 of DATAZN010000182.1, forward strand.
AACTGCACATAAGAGGACACTTAGCGCAGTTAGAGGTTCGCCTGAGTTTTTTATTAGAAATTCGCTTAACGCAGTACTCAACCTGTTATATGCTTCGTCCCGTCGAAGGCTCGTCCGCCATGAGGGGGAGATTAGGACTCATGTGCGAGCCAACGGCTGTGGGGCGGCAACCCCACATCCACATCGAGACATACCGAGATTGGAGGCTCGCACATGAGTCCAAATGAGTCTAACGGACGTGGTCGTCGCACCACGTTCAGTTTGGCAACAGCTATAGGGGGTGCGACGGCTGCTGCGATGTTCGGCATGGGCACCGCAAACGCCGACACCCCGGTGGTGGACATCTACGCTCCGGGCGACGCCTACACGGTGTTATTCGGCTCCGATGCCGCCCAGGGTGCGGCGAACCACCTCCTCGACGTCAACGCGTTTACCGCAGACCCAACCAGCTATGCGGTGTTCGTCAACGACGTCGACGCGTTCGAAGCAGCACCGTTCGAGCACGGGCTGGAGAACCTGATCAACGCGATCGACCCCAGCGCGTTCTACGAACAGACCTCGGCTGGCATCATCGGCACCATCGCGGACAGCGGCGGCGCATACCTGGCTCCGGACGACGCCCTCGGCTACCTGGCCACGGGTCTGGACTACGGTCTGCTCACCCCGACCGGCTTGAACTTCGTGCTCACGCCGCTGATCGACATCCTGTTGGGTGAACCACCGGCGGGCGCGGCATCGGCGGCGTCGACGGCGGCTGTCGACACCCCGGTGGTGGACACCTACGCTCCGGGCGACGCCTACACGGTGTTATTCGGCTCCGACGCCGCCCAGGGTGCGGCGAACCACCTCCTCGACGTCAACGCGTTTACCGCAGACCCAACCAGCTACGCGGTGTTCGTCAACGACGTCGACGCGTTCGAAGCAGCACCGTTCGAGCACGCGCTGGAGAACCTGATCAACGCGATCGACCCCAGCGCGTTCTACGAGCAGACCTCGGCCGGCATCATCGGCACCATCGCGGACAGCGGCGGCGCATACCTGGTGCCGGACGACGCCCTCGGCTACCTGGCCACGGGTCTGGACTACGGTCTGCTCACCCCGACCGGCTTGAACTTCGTGCTCACGCCGCTGATCGACATCCTGTTGGGTGAAGCACCGGCGGGCGCGGCATCACTGTTCTGACCCCGTAAATCCACCTCGATGAGAGGTGGCTGTCTGGACCGGTGGGGGTGGGGGGCTAGCAACGTCCCACCGGTTCAGACGCCAAACGTCGGGCCAGCAGCGGCGAATCCCGGAGCCCCCGGAGTCCCGTAGCTCGGCGAATAAAGCCCTGTCGCCCGGTCGCCCCTCGCGACCGGGCGACAGGCATTTTATGGCTTAACCGTTGCCGCCGAATAACTTTCAGGCAAGGTAGTCGGCGGGCATCGATTCGAACATGAACTTGGTCATCCGCACCGCATACTCGGAGCTGCCTCCCCCGACGATCAGCGACGCGAAGGCCAGATCGCCGCGGTAACCCGCGAACCAGGAATGCGAACCGCCGGGAAACTCGGCCTCACCGGTCTTTGCGTACACCTCGCCGCAGCCGGCGATCTCCTTACCGGTGCCGTTGGTGACCACCAATCGCATCATCGGGCGCAGACCTTCGATCATCTTCTCGCTGATCGCTGTGGTGTCGCCGGTGATCGCGGTCGGCCGTCCCTCAATGAGCTTGGGCACCGGCGCCTTTCCGGCGGCCACGGTCGCTGCGACCATCGCCATCCCGAACGGTGAGGCCAACACCTTGCCCTGGCCGAAGCCATCCTCGGTGCGCTCGGCCAAATCGACTGTCGGAGGCACCGATCCGGTGACCGTGCTGATGCCGTCGACCTGGTAGTCCAGCCCCATGCCGTACTGATTGGCGGCCTGCGTCAACCCGCGCGGCGGCATCTGGCTGGCCAGTTCGGCGAACGTGGTATTGCACGAACTGGCGAACGCCCGCGACATCGGCACCGTGCCCAAGTCGAATCCGCCGTAGTTGGAGATAACGCGCTGTCCGATGTCGAGATGCCCAGGGCAGGC
>DATAZN010000183.1:0-3447 GCA_036272035.1 Mycobacterium sp.
AAACTACTTCTCCACAGGCACCAAATCGATGTACTCATCGGCAAAATCAAGGATGGTAACCTCGCGCTCGTTCCGTTGTCGCTGTATTTCTCCGAAGGAAAAGTCAAGGTGGAGCTTGCATTAGCGCGCGGTAAGCAAGCACACGACAAGCGGCAGGACATGGCGAAGCGCGACGCCCAGCGCGAAGTGATTCGCGAGTTGGGCAGGCGATCCAAGGGCATGAGCTGATCGGCGCCGCGTACGCCCAGCTTTCTGCAGTCAGCTACGGCGTCAGTGACTTCGTTGGGGGTGTAGCTTCTCGGCGGGCGGCCGCGCTGCGCATCATGCTGGTGACTTACCCGCTCGCCACGCTGCTGCTGGGAGTACTGGCCGTCACCGCCGGTGGACCGATCCATCCGGGTGCCGTGCTGTGGGGTTCGCTCTACGGGATCAGTCAAGCGATCGGCGTGTACTGGTTCTATGCCGCGGTGAGCGCCGGACCGATCTCGGTGGTCTCACCGCTGGCCGCGGTACTCAACGCGGCTGTGCCGGTCGCCGTCGGCGTGGCGCTCGGCGAGCGACCCGGCGAGACGGCGTCGGCGGGCGTGGTGTTGGCGATGTTGGCGGTGATTCTGGTCAGCCGCGAGTCGCCGGATGACGAGGATGTCCGGACGCACAAATTCACCAGCAAGGTCGCCTGGCTGACGGTCGGCTCAGGCGTGGCTTTCGGGCTCGACTTCGTGCTGCTGCACCAGGCTCCGGTGGTGTGCCGGATGTGGCCACTGTTCTTTGCCCGGGCCGCGGCGACCGTGCTGGTGCTGGCGGTGGCGGCGGTCAGCAACAATTTCCAGCTTCCGTCCAGCACGCCGTTACGGCTGGCGGTGGCAGCGGCGCTGCTCGACACATGCGCAAACGTCAGCATGCTGCTGGCGATCCAGAAATGGATGCTGTCGCTGGCCAGCCTCTTGATCTCGCTCTACCCGGCGACGACGGTCATCTTGGCGATCATCGTGTTGCGCGAGCGAGTGACGCGCTGGCAGGCCATCGGCATGGCGTTGGCGGCGGTATCGGTAAGCATGATCGCCGCTGCGTGATCTCGGTCTAGCATCAGGCGACATGGGCAGTGTCACCGTTCTCGACAAGTCCGATGTGTTGTCAGGTCTATTCGGCACCTGGGACAGCTTAAATGTGTTGCTCAGCGGGTTGTCTGAGCAGCAATGGCAAACCCCCACGCCTCTGCCCGCCTGGTGTGTGCACAACGTGGTCGCTCACATCGTGGGCACCGAATCTGTGCTGCAGGGACTGAGTTACCCCGACGCTGATTTCGATGCCTCGACGCTGGACCATGTGCGAAACGACGTCGGAGCGGCCAACGAAGCCTGGGTTCGTCACCTCGGTACCGAATCCGGGCCTCAGCTTCTGGAGCGGTTTCGCTCGATAACCGCCGATCGTCGGCAGCGTTTGAACGACATGTCCGTCGACGACTGGAACGCACCGACGCCGACGCCGGTTGGTCTGGAGAGTTTCGGGCGATTCATGCGGGTGCGGCTCTTCGACTGCTGGATGCACGAGCAGGACATCCGCGACGGCGTGGGCCTGCCGTCACCCGACGCGGAGTTGAGCGGGCCGGGCGCGCGTCAGTCATTGGACGAGATCGCCGCGACCATGGGTTACGTGGTCGGCAAACTCGGCAAAGCGCCCGAAGGGTCGCGAGTCGCCATCGAATTGACCGGGCCGATGGCACGGGCCATTCGCGTCGCTGTCGACGATCGTGCACAGGTGGTGGATGATTTCGGAGGGTCAGACCCGACCACGACCATCCGCTTGGACGGCCTGCTGTTCACCCGGTTGGCCGGCGGTCGCACCGACAACGCGGAGGGCATCGAGCTCGGCGGCGACACCGCAGTCGGTTCGCGCGTCATCGAGCATGTCAATTTCGTGATCTGACCAGCGGCCTGTCGGGATGGATCGTCCCTGATCTGCTGTTGGAAAGCGGGTACCATTGATTGTCTTGCCGAAATTCGGCAGGGGTGCGAGGGGCTGAACGGTTTCGACTTCGCGCATCGAATCAAGGGAAGCGTGCCGGTGCAGGCAAGAGACCACCGTAAGCGTCGTTGCAACCAATTAAGCGCCGTTTCAACACAGCGCGACTACGCACTCGCTGCCTAAGCGACTGCGTGTCTGTCAGACCGGGAGCGCCCTCGGCCCGGACCCTGGCATCAGCTAGAGGGACAAACCCACGGGTTCGGTCGCGGGACCTGCGGGGACATTAAACAGCGACTGGGATCGTCATCTCGGCTTGTTCGCGTGACCGGGAGATCCGAGTAGAGGCACAGCGAACTGCGCACGGAGAAGTCTTGAGGGAATGCCGTAGGACCCGGGGTCGATTCCCGGCAGCTCCACAACAGAAATGCTGGTCAGAGTCACAAGCTCTGGCCAGTTTTCTTTTTTCACCACTCTTTCACCACAATCCGGTGCTCGCTGCCGGATCTGGCAGCGGCCCCGTCCCGGTTGACAGGTTCCCGCCTGCGTCGGGCGGTACCGCTGGCGTGGGGATGGCGTTGTCGATGAGCACGACTGCGATGGCGGCGGCGGTGGCGAAGGTGTCGGTGTTGAGGACGCGGTTGCGGGCCGAGGCCCCATCCAAGAGCAGCGCCAGTTGTTCGCCGAGCTGTCCGGGGTTGGTGGCGCCGGCTTCGCGCGCGGTGTCGGTGAGCCGCGCGGCAAATGCCGTCTTGTAGTCGGCGGCGTGTACGCGTGCCGGGTGGTCCGGGTCGTGGAGTTCGACGGCCGCCGCGATGAACGGGCACAGCGGCGCGTGAATGTCGAAGGCGGCCAGGAGCCGTTCGCGGGGTGTGAGGTCGGTGCGGTCGAACACCTCGGGCAGGATGTCGGGATCGAATCGGCGTAGGTGTTCGGCGATCAGCTGATCCTTGCCGGTGAAGTGCTGGTAGAAGGTGCGTTTGGACACCTGGGCCACCGCGCAGAGCTGGTCCAGGCCGGTGCTGTTGATGCCTTGATCGCGGAACAGTTGTTGGGAAGCGCCGAGGATGCGCTCTCGTGCGCCCCTGCCGCGGCGCAGGCCTCGCGGCCCCTTCTCCAACTCCGTCATACACCCAGCGTAGCCCAGTTGGGTACGGATCGGTGTGCATAGCTTGCATTCCGCATCGCCGTCCGATACGTTAAGCACACAGATTGGTGTACATAACATCGGCACTATCGAACGAATGGAGTGGTCATGGGAAAACTTGATGGCAAGGTCGCGGTGATCACCGGCGCGACAAGTGGGATGGCGCTGGCCGGTGCCAAGTTGTTTGTTGGCGAAGGAGCTCACGTCTTCATCACGGGCCGACGGAAGGACGCGCTGGACCAGGCCGTCGAACTGATCGGGCGGAACGTGACCGGCGTGCAGGGCGATTCGGCCAACCTCGACGATCTGGACCGTTTGTTCGACACGGTCAAACAGGA
>DATAZN010000184.1:0-9108 GCA_036272035.1 Mycobacterium sp.
CTGCGTCACACAGCTTTGGCGGACATACTTAAGTCCTGATCTACTGAAAACTCGCGTCTATCGAAGGTCGTCCCGCCGCATGGAACCCAGCTCGCCGTCGTTTCGGGCCCAGCCGCCCCCACGCGCTAATGCCTCGGCCAAGACCGAACGCTTCACCAGCCTCCGGAAGAACGTCGACCACCAGCAGAAGCCCGAGCCGCCGTCACGCGGCCAGCGCACCCGGCGGACCGTCGATCTGTCCCCCGCCACCCACCGGGCCCTGGACATCTGGCAACGAGACGCCGCCGACCGGCTAGGGTTCGCCCGAGTCACCGGCCAAGAGGTCATGAGCGCGCTCATCGAGCTGCTTCTCAAGGACGGGAAGCTGTCCGCCGAAGTAACTCGGAGCATCCGCGAACGGCGCTGATCTCACCAACGGACACCGCAGTGCTAGCTTCGCGGTCATGGCAGCAACGCAGCGCCCCGATCGTCGCGAACACCCGCTAGCCGGCGAGCGTGCCACCCTGGAGGCCTTCCTCGACGACTATCGAGACATCGTGGTGCGCAAGGTTTCCGGACTCTCCGATGCCGATGCCCACCGCAATCTCGTTCCTTCACCGACCACGGTCGGCGGGTTGGTCAAGCACCTGCGGTGGGCGGAATACGGCTGGTTCGAGCAGTTCCTGCAGGGACGGCTCGACGACAACCGCCGAACGCACGAGCGCTCCTGGGAGTTCGAGCTGCAGCCCGACGAATCACTGCCGACCCTGATCTCCGAATACCAGGCGCAGTGCGAGGAATCTCGCCGGATCGCCGCGCAATATCCGCTGGACCACGAGCTGTGGCATGGCCGGCTCAAGACGACGGTGTCGCTGCGCTGGATCTACGTGCACATGATCCAGGAGATCGCCCGTCACACCGGACAACTCGACATCCTGCGCGAGCAGCTGGACGGCGCCGCCGGGTTCGACGGGTGAACTAGTCGACGTCGATCTCGCGCAGCTCGCGCTTGAGGATTTTTCCGGTCGGGTTGCGCGGCAACTCATCGAGGAACACCACTTCCCGCGGCACCTTGTATTTGGCCAGTTGATCCTTCACGTGCTTTTTGACGGTGTCCTCGTCCAGGTCAGCGTTGTCCTTCTTGACCACGAAGGCACGCAGTCGGTGGCCCCACTCCTTGTCCTCGACGCCGATCGCTGTGGCCTCCACCACGTCGGGATGCGCGCTGATGCAGTCCTCAACTTCGGCCGGGAAGACGTTCTCGCCGCCGGACACGATCATCTCGTCGTCGCGACCGCTGATATACAGCAAGCCGCGCTCGTCGAAGTAGCCAACGTCACCGGATGACAGCAAGCCGTCGATGATCTGCTTGTTGCCGCCGCCGGTGTAGCCCTCGAACGGGAAGCTGGTACCCACGAAAATCCTGCCGACCTCGCCCTGCGGCAACTCGTTGCCGTTTTCGTCGTAGATCTTGACCTTCACGCCCTTGACCGGGGGCCCGGCCGTTGTGGAGTTGAACTCGAGGTGGTGTGGCTGCGCGATCGTGGCGAATGCGATCTCGGTGGAACCGTACATGTTGTAGACGACCGGACCAATGTCCTTCAGCGCCCGTTCGGCGACGTCGGCACCTAGCGCTGAACCCGAGACGAAAATGATCCGCAGGCTAGACCGATCGGGCTTGTCGTCCATCTTCTCCAGCGCATCGAGCATGCGCGCCAGCATCACCGGCACAACCACGACCGCTGTCACTTTGTGTTTCTCGATGTCTTCGAAAACCTGAGCCGGTTTGAACTTGCCATGCAGTACCAGCGTCGAACCAAGGAACATCCCGATGGTGGCGTGCAGGAAACCCAGAGCATGGAACATCGGTGCGGGCAGCGAGGTCACCTCGTTTGCCTTGAACGGCACATGCGACAAGATGCCCCCGATCGGGGCCAACGTCGGCGGAGTACTGCGGTTGGCGCCCTTCGGGGTTCCGGTAGTGCCGCTGGTCAAGATGATGATCGACGAGTGCTTGCTGGCCTTCGGCGCCGGCGCCTTGCTGTGGGCGGCGACCAGGTTGGCCAGCGTTTCATCGGCGCTGCCGGAGTCCTCACCGTCAGGAGTGGTGCCCAGTGCGCGCAGCTTGCCCAGCGGCGGCTCGGCCTTGCTGACGTCTCCGGCGTACTCGTCGTCGTAAATGATCAGCTTGGCGCCCTCACGTTCCGAGACCTCTTTGATCTGCGGGCCGGAGAACGAGCTGTTGAGCAAAATGATGCGAGCCCCGACCCGTGCGCAGCCGAATTCTGCGACCGCGAACCAGCGGTGATTGCGCGCCAGGATCGCGACCCCGTCGCCGCCGCGCACCCCCTTGGCCAGCAGCCCGTGGGCGACCGCGTTCGCGGCCTCGTCGAGCTCCCGGTAGGTGAACGAGCCTTCGTCGTCGATGATCGCCGCGCGGTTGGGCGTGCGCCTGGCGTTGAACGACGGGAGCATGCCGATTTCGCCCCACTTCGCCATGTCGGTGGCCATCGCGGCGTAGTTCAGGGGGTTCTCCAACCTAAACGTGCCGGATTCGATGATTTTGCGGAGGTAATGCAGCTCAGAGGCTCCACGCTCGGCATACTGCTGGATTTTGGCTAACGCCTGACCAGGCAGATCGATGAGATGAGGCATGCCTTCACACTATGTGACGGACGTCGCACCGCGGCCGGAAAGTTCTGGCGAATTAGCATGAAGCCATGGCTCCGGTGCCTTTGGACGTGGGCGGACGCCAGCTTGAGGTCACCCATCCCGACAAGGTGATCTTTCCCGATCGGGACGGGCGGGCCGGCCACACCAAACTCGACCTGATCCAGTACTACCTGGCGGTCGCGGACGGCGCCCTGCGCGGTGTGGCCGGTCGACCCATGATCCTGAAGCGGTTCGTCAAGGGCATCGACGAGGAGGCCGTCTTCCAGAAACGCGCGCCGGAGAAACGGCCCGAGTGGGTCGACGTCGCCGAACTGCGGTACGCGTCCGGCACTTCGGCCAAGGAGGCCGTCATCCACAACGCGGCCGGCTTGGCCTGGGCGATCAATCTGGGCTGCGTCGACCTCAACCCGCATCCGGTACGTGCCGACGACCTCGACCATCCCGACGAACTCCGCGTCGATCTCGACCCGATGCCCGGTGTGACGTGGCGGCAGATCCTGGACGTCGCGCAGGTAGCCCGCGAAGTACTCGAGGACTACGGGCTGACCGCGTGGCCGAAAACGTCCGGGTCCCGAGGTTTTCACATTTACACACGCATTGCTCCGAGCTGGTCGTTTCGCCACGTGCGGCTGGCCGCGCAAACGGTGGCCCGGGAGGTCGAGCGACGCGCTCCCGACTTGGCCACCAGCCGATGGTGGAAAGAGGAGCGCGAAGGGGTGTTCGTCGACTTCAACCAGAACGCCAAAGACCGGACCGTCGCGTCGGCGTATTCAGTGCGGGCCACCCCGGACGCACGGGTCTCGACGCCGCTGCGATGGGACGAGGTCGCCGACTGCGACCCCGCGACCTTCACCGTGACGACGGTGCCGCAGCGGTTCGCTGAGCTCGGCGACCCGTGGGCGGAGATGAGCGACAGCGCTGGCGATCTTCACCGGTTACTCATTCTCGCCGAAGAACTCGGACCCGCGGAGAAGGCGCCGAAGGGGGCGCGGCGCGACGGGACTGGACGGCGTCAGTCGGTGATGCCACTCATCGAGATCGCCCGCACCAAGACCAAGGACGAGGCGATGGCCGCGCTGGACACCTGGCGCGAGCGTCATCCCGCTGCGGCCGAACGTCTGAAGCCGGCCGACGTGCTGGTCGACGGCATGCGAGGACCGAGTTCGATCTGGTACCGGATTCGGGTCAACCTGCAGCATGTGCCCGACGACCAACGGCCGCCGCAGGAGGAGCTAATCGCCGACTACAGTCCGTGGCCGACCCGTTGACCTGAGCGAACGCGCTACGCTCACGCCATGGTCGAGCACTGGAATCGACGGGGGTTCCTGCGCGCCGGCGCGGCAGCGGGACTGCTCGTGTTCCCAGCGCCCGCGGCCTGCTCGTCGCACAAGTCTCCGCCCGCCTCAACCGGTGGCGGCGGACCGCTCACCATCACGCACGCCTTCGGTGAGACGACCATTCCTGAGCCGCCCAAGCGGGTAGTCAGCGCCGGCTTCACCGGACAGGACGATCTGCTTGCACTCGGAATCGCGCCGGTCGCGGTGACCAACTGGTTCGGCGACCAGCCGTTCGGGGTATGGCCGTGGGCCCAACCTAAACTCGGAAATGCCAAACCCGTTGTGCTCAACCTGGACAACGGAATTCAAGTTCACCAGATCGCCGGCCTGAAACCCGACCTGATCGTCGCCACCGACGCCGGACTCGACCAGGACACCTACCAGAAGCTGGCCGCGATCGCACCGACGCTTGCGCAGTCCGACGGCGACGCGTTCTTCGAACCGTGGAAGGACCAGGCGAAGGCTATCGGCCAGGCGGTTTACCAATCCGGCCAGATCATGTCGCTGATCAACGGTGTCGACAAAGGTTTCACCGCAGTCGCGGACAAATACCCGCAGTTCAAGAACAAGCGGGTCGTGCTGATGCAAGGCAAGCTGCACGACGACAACGTCGTGGCGGCGACCGGCTGGCGAACAGAGTTTCTCACCCAGATGGGTCTGACCATCCCCGAGAGCATCGCCCCCCTGGCCGTCGATCAGGAGCGGGCGTTCATTTCGCGTGACAAGATGAAGTCGGTCCTGGGCGCGGCCGACCTGCTGATTTGGACGACGGAAAGCGACAAGGACCAGGCCGACCTGTTGACCAATCCCGATGTGGCAGAGCTGCGTTCGCGCAGCGTGTTCACTACCAAGGATCAGGCCGGGGCAATCGCCTACGCGTCGCCGCTGAGCTACCCGCTGGTGGCCGACCAGCTGCCGCCGCTGATCGCCAACATCCTGCATTAGAGCGGGCCTCTGGCCGTCGGCCTCTCACCGAGTTACCGTCGAGTAATGAGCAGCAGCCTGACCGACACCGTTCTCGACTATGGCGATCAGGCCCTGCTGCTGCAATTCGACAGCACCGCCGAGGTATTGGCGTGGACGGGTGCGCTGCGTGAGGTCGCGATGCCCGGTGTCCTCGACATCGTCCCGGCAGCTCGCACGGTGCTGCTCAAACTTGACCGCCCCGGCCGGCAGAGCGCTGTCCGGCGTCGGCTCGTCACGCTGACGGTGGCGCCCGACGCCGAGGCGACCGCGCCGGCCGAGCCTACGGTGATCGACGTCGTCTACGACGGCGCCGACCTCGCCGAGGTCGCCGAGCTCACCGGAATGAACGCGGCACAGGTCATCGACGCTCACACCGCCAACCCCTGGAAGGTCGGATTCTGCGGTTTTGCACCGGGTTTCGCCTATCTGGTCGGCGGCGACCCGCGTCTGACCGTGCCGCGACGGTCCGAGCCACGCCCATCGGTCCCGGCCGGCGCGGTGGGCCTGGCCGGCGAATTCACCGGAATCTACCCGCGTCGCTCCCCCGGCGGATGGCAGTTGATCGGGCACACCGATGCGGTGCTGTGGGACATCGATCGGCCCGATCCGGCGTTGCTGACGCCGGGCATGTGGGTCCAGTTCAGGGCTGCGTAGCGAGGCGACGATGACGACGCTGGAAATCCTGCACACCGGACCGCTGGCCCTCATCGAAGACCTCGGTCGCGTCGGACTCGCCCATCTCGGCGTCACCCGGTCGGGGGCGGCCGACCGACGATCACACACGCTGGCCAACCGATTGGTGGCCAATCCGGACGACCGCGCCACCATCGAGGTAACGATGGGTGGGTTCAGGGCGCGAGTCCGCGGCGGCGACGTCGACATCGCGGTTACCGGCGCCGACACCAATCCGCGAGTTGGCGTAACCATGTTCGGCGCCAACAGCATTCAGCACGTCCGCGACGGCGAGGTGATCGCACTCGGCTTGCCACGCTCCGGATTGCGCAGCTACCTGGCAGTGCGTGGCGGCTTCGACGTGACACCGGTGCTGGGCTCGCGTAGCTACGACGTGATGTCGGCAATCGGACCGTTGCCGTTGCAACCCGGCGACGTGTTGCCGATCGGGGAACACACCGAGGAGTATCCGGAGCTCGACCAGGCGCCGGTGGCGCCGATCTCCGACCAATTGGTCGAACTGCTGGTTGCCCCCGGCCCGCGCGACGACTGGCTGGCCGATGCCGACGCCCTGGTGCACACCATCTGGATGGCGTCGGACCGTAGCGATCGCGTGGGCATGCGACTCGAAGGACGACCGTTGCTACACCGCGACCCGGGGCGCCAACTGCCCAGCGAAGGTGCGACCCGTGGCGCGATCCAGTTGCCGCCCAACGGATTACCGGTAATCCTCGGCCCTGATCACCCGGTTACCGGCGGCTATCCGGTGGCCGGCGTGATCGCCGACCAAGACATCGACAAGCTCGCCCAGGTGCGTCCGGGTCAGCACGTGCGACTGCACTGGTCGCGTCCCAGAATCAACACGACTTCCGTGTCGAGTTCGGTGGCGGCGGACCAGTCCAACTGGTAGACCAACAGTGTGCGTACCCAGGTTCACACCGCTCGGCTGGTCCACACCGCCGACCTGGAAAGCGACGCGCGGCAGCGCGCGCATGAGATGGTCAACGAGGCGTTCGCCGGCGAGTTCAGCGCCGCTGACTGGGACCACGCGCTGGGCGGAATGCATGCCCTGATCTGGGACCACGGTGCGATCATCGCGCATGGCGCCGTGGTCCAACGACGCCTACTCTACCGCGGGCTTTCGCTGCGCTGCGGATACGTGGAAGCTGTTGCGGTGCGCGAGGAGTGGCGCGGACAAGGTCTGGCCATCGCGATCCTCGACGCCTGCGAGCAAGTCATCCGCGGCGGTTACCAGATCGGTGCGCTGAGTTCGTCGGACCGGGGCAGGCGGCTCTACACCCTGCGGGGTTGGCTGCCGTGGCGCGGACCGACGTCGGTGTTGGCACCCGGCGGGCCGGTCCCGACTCCCGACGACGACGGGTCGGTGTTCGTCTTCCCACTCGGGACCGACCTGGACGACACCACGCCGTTGGCGTGCGATTGGCGCGACGGGGACGTCTGGTGATCCGCTCGAATCCGATGTGGCTCAACGGCTCCACCGGATTCGTGGGCTAACCGAAGGCCTGCCCGGCCTCCACGCCCACGACGCGGAGCAGGTTCACCACTTTGCGGTCCAGATCCTCACCGACGGCGGCCACCTCGGCGATGCCGAGACTGCCGAAGGCCGGGCCGGGCTGGTCCATCGTGAAGACCGCGTCGCCGTCGGCGTCGCTGTAGATCAGCATGCGCAGCGGCGCGTACAACAGCGCCTTGGCGTCGTGACGAAACATGGTCTCGGCGATGACGTGGTTGCCGACCAGGTACTCGATCGCCTGGGTGCGGTGTCCCGCAACGCCGAAGAAGACGTTGGCGTCGATCTTGGCATACACCATCAAGTCGTTCGGCGCGTTCTCGGCCGCGGCGGCGCGCACGTCGTCCCAGTCGCCGCCGGCCTTGACGATGCGTTCCAACGCCGTCTGGTCTACCGGCGGCGCCGCCTTCTCGAGCGCGGCGACGAATTGCGCAAAAGGAATCCCGGTGTCGATGTCGATGCGGGTCATGCCGTGCTGTTCACGGTGAAAGCCGACTGTCATCCGGTTGCGCCTTCCTATGGTTCATTGACCGAACTCTTCGAAAACGGAGTCTATGGTTCAGTCAACGAACCTGCAAGGGTAGGATTCAGTGGTGGCCCTACCCCGCGAATACGCCGCCGAGAGTTGCCCCATCGCACGATCGCTGGAGATCGTCGGAGAGCGATGGACGCTGCTGGTCGTGCGCGACGCTTTCTACGGAGTCCGTCGATTCAGCGACTTTCGCGCTCACCTCGGGATTCCCAAGGCCGTTCTCTCCGAACGGCTTTCACTCCTGATCGAGGAGGGCGTGCTGGCCAAGGCAGCGGGTGGCCGGGGCCGCGACGAGTACGTGTTGACCCCGAAGGGCCGTCGGCTCTGGCCAATCATCTGGTCCTTGGCCGGCTGGGGCAACGAGAACTACGTCGAACAGCCGCAGCGCCGCAGCTATCGGCACGCCGATTGTGGCGGCGCGATCGGACCGCACCGGGTGTGTGCGTCGTGCGGGCAGCTGCCCGACGTCGCCGACCTCGTCCTGCACCCGCCCCGCCGACCACTTGAGCGCGCGCTCCGCGACGATCCGGTCAGCAAGGCGCTTCGTCGGCCACGCCGGCTGCTGGAAGCGATTCCCCCGGAGTAGACGCGCGGGTGATCTGTCTCACGCTGCGGCTCTGCGCTGGATAGTATTGGTGTCGTACTGTGATCCATGACACCTTCAGTCCAGGGAGATCCGTTGTCCAGCACTACTGAACTGGCCGAACTGCACGAGCTCATCGGCGGCCTGCGGCGGTGCGTCAGCTCGCTGAGGGCGCGCTACGGCGACAGTCCGGCAATGCGCCGCATCGTGATTGACGCTGACCGGATCCTCGGCGATGTCGAATTACTTGACACCGATGTTTCGGAATTAGATTTGGCGCGCGTTACCGTGCAGCAATCCGGTGAAAAGATCGCCATTCCCGACGCCGATTACGACCGCGACTTTTGGCGCGACGTCGACCAGGAGGGTGTCGGGGGCCACAACAGGTCCTGACAACTCAGCCCGCCGAGAATCCGGGGGCCTCCTCTGTGTAGTCTTCGACGAACAGCCCGTTCGAAGAGGAACATTTGATGAGCGCACCAACGGCGAACCGTCCTGCGTCCGGTGTCTTTTCACCTACGCGCGCACACATCCAGGCGCGAACGCTACGCACCGACCGGTGGTGGATGTCGCCGCTGCGAATTGACTTGGGATTCGCGGCATTTGTTATCTACGCGACCTTCCGCGCGTTCCAACAGAATTACTTCTTCGTCCCGAAGTACCACTATCTGACGCCGTTCTACTCGCCATGCGTCAGTAAGGCTTGCGGTGAGGCCAGCGACTTCTGGCCCCAGATCCTGCCGCACGTCTGGTGGCTGCCCTTCGCGGCGCTAACACTGCCGTTCCTGCTGCTGTTCCGGCTGACCTGCTACTACTACCGCGGCGCCTATTACCG
>DATAZN010000185.1:0-6943 GCA_036272035.1 Mycobacterium sp.
TTACCGAGCACGGCGCCCACCTGCTGGCCGAATGCCGGGTAGTGCGCCTCGAGGCAGACCGCACCCGGGTCCGGCAGGTGATCTGCCAGCATCGGTCCGACATGCTGGCTCTCAAAGCCAAGGTGGTGGTGCTGGCCGCCGGCGCGCTGGTGACCCCGGTGCTGCTGCTCAACTCTCGTTCGGGCGATTGGCCGCGCGGATTGGCCAACGGCTCAGATTGGGTGGGGCGCAACTTAATGCGCCATCTACTGGATCCGATCGAGATCTGGCCGTACCCCGGCCACAAGACCAGAGCCGCAAACAAAGAGATCGGGCTCAACGACTTCTACTTCTGGGAAGGCCAAAAGTACGGCACCGTACAGTCATTCGGCGCGATACCGCCAATGGAGTGGCTGACCAACCGCCCCGGCTGGCAGGGCAAAGCACTGCGCCTGATGAGCCCCGCGGTACGCCAGATGTACGAACGCTTCTTTAACGGCGGCCTGGTGCTGGCCGCGATCATGGAAGACCTGCCGTATTTAGATAACCGCGTGCTGCCATCCAACCACCCCAGCCTTGACGGCCGCCAGCGACTGCGAATTCAATACCGTTTACACCCCAGCGAGATCGAGCGCCGCACTGCGTTTTTGTCTCAGTTGAATGAGGTGTTAGACCCGTTTCGCAAAAGAAGCGTGGGCAGCGGCACAGACAATGCGAACCTCGGCCACGTCTGCGGAACTTGTCGCTTCGGTACCGATCCCAAAACCAGTGTGTTGAACCCCCAGAACCGCACCCACGAAGTGGACAACCTCTACGTCGTGGACACCTCGTTCTTCCCGTCCAGCGCCGGTTTGAACCCCAGTTTGACGGTGGCGGCCAATGCCTTACGGGTTGCCGCACACGTGAGCCAGGCGCATTTCACCGCCTGACTCGATCGATCGCCTCCGCGTAAGTGTCGACGCGGCACGCCACAAGTTGTCCGAAGCGCCAACCGGGCGAACGCTTTTGACGTTCAGCTCGGCGCGCGGAGGGCGAGGCCCGTGGCGCGATAGATCCCATCGATAACGCTCATGTTCTCGATCGCGTCTTCCGGCGTCGTTCGCACCGGCTCCCCGCGCAACACCGCCCCGGCGAAGGCGTCAAGCTGATACGCAAACGAGCTGCGGCCCGGGAAGCGTTCCACCCGCTTGCTGTCGGCTGATCGCACGGAGAGCCGCCGGAAAAGTTGAGGTGCGGCTGGACTAAGTACGCGCAGCTCGCCGCGGTCGCCAATCAGCTTGGCGCTCGCCCGAAACAGATCCGACGACCAGAGCGCGCAGCGGATTCGGCCCGTGAGCCAACTTGTAAACCGCAACTCGGCCGTCATGGCCCGGTCCACCTGGGCACCGCTCAGTTTCGCCTGTGCCGAAACGACTTCCGGGGTCGAACCACCGAAGGTGCGGACCATGTCAACCGCATAGCTTCCGGCATCCATGAGCGCGCCACCGGCAAGGGAGTAGTCGTAGACGTTGGCGTTGGAGCGCTTCGGCAGTAGTACGCACAAGGCGACATCTACCCGCTCCAGTTTGCCCAGCTCCCCTGAGGCGATGATCTGCTCGACTCGTGACGTCAACGGATGGTAGCGGTATTGGATTGCCTCCATCACCACCCGGTCTGACTTGGCTGCTAGATCGGCGATCTCGCGGGCCTCGGCGGCGTTGGCGGTGAACGGCTTTTCACATAACACGTGCTTGCCCACGGCAAGCGCAGCGCGAGTCCACCTGCCGTGCAAGCTGTTCGGTAGCACGATGTAGACAGCATCCAGGTCTGGATCTGCGATCAGGGCGTCGTAACTCTCGTGTACCCGGGCGATGCCGTGTTTGGCGACAAAGGTTCGAGCACAGGACACGTCGCGGTCTGCCACCGCGGCGACCACGACCTCGACGTTTCCACGGGCCGGTTTGATGAGGGTCATCGGCGCGAAGCGTGAAGCGCCCAGGATGCCGATCCGCACCGGGGCCCCGCTTTCAGGCATGACCCGACGCTAGCATTTGGCCTGAGTCAGTTTTCGGCATTTCGTGGCCAAATCCATTACCGTGCAATGAGACGGATCGGCGAATCGTTATCGGCAACCCGGCAAATTCAATCCCGGTCCAGCCGCCGTCGCTACAACTTTGTTGATCGTTGCAGGCACTTCAAGGCGCACCCGGTCCTTCCCCGGCGTGTTCGTGGTGAGTAGATAAGATCGCCTGCATGGACCTATTTGTGCGCGAATCTGGTCCAGTCGGCGCGCCCACTATCGTCTTCCTTCACGGCGCGAAGATGAGCGGCTGGTGCTGGCAGCCAGTGGTCGAGCGAATGCCGCAATACCGCTGTCTGGTCCCCGATTTGCCTCAATTTGGCGAGAGTTTCCAACAGGGACCATTCGAGATAGGCCGGGCCGCCAAGACGGTGGCCGAACTCATCCGCTCCCGGGCGGGCACCGGTCGCGCGCACGTGGTGGGGTTCTCCCTTGGTGCCCAGGTGGGAGTGCAGCTGCTGGCGAGTGATTCGAAACTCGTCGGCCGGGCGGTGTTGTGCGGGACCGTGATCAACACAAAGTGGGGAGTAAAGCTGATCCAGCCCCTGGCGGTGCCGCTCGCCCAAGCCACATGGTTCAGAAGGTCGATCCGCCGCAGCTGGAACATGCACCACGCGGGGATTCCGGCGGCCAGGCTCGATGACTACCGCAAGGACGTGAGTCTCGTTACGGGCGCCCAATTCGTCCACATCGTTACGGCGTCCGCGCGGTTCACTCTTCCCGACATGCTGGATAAATCGGATACCCCCACGTTGTTTCTCACCGGCGGCAAGGAGACCCGGTTCGCACACCGGTCAGCGGCAGCGCTCGCGCAGCCAATGTCCAACGGAGTCGACAGGGTGGCAAGCGGTATGGGCCACGACTGGCCGCTGCGCTATCCGGACCTCTTCTCCCGCACCATCGACGGATGGCTCTCCGGCACGGCCCTGCCTCTCGAGATCGGACTGCCGAACGCGGGTCGTCACTGATGGCCTACTTGCGCCACAGAACCCCGGTTCCATCGATGTCGACGATGTCCGCGGACACCCCATGCTGCGCCCGGTAGTCGGTCACAGCTTGTTCGCAGGCCTTCACCGCCTGGTAGTCATCCACGATGCAGAAACCGCCGGGGGATAGCCGCGGATAAAGCCCGTCGAGCGCTTGTATCGTCGATTCATAGAGGTCGCCGTCAAGCCTCAACACAGAGATGCGGTCGATCGGTGCGTCGTGAAGCGTGTCTTTGAACCAGCCGGGGAGAAAGCGGACCCGGTCATCTAGCAGCCCGTAACGCTCGAAATTCGCCTTGACTTCCGCCTCCGACACCCCCAGTATGCCGGCAGCGAAGTCCGCCCTAATCCCCTTGTCTGCCTTGTAATTTGCCGGGTCCGACCGTGGCACGCCTTTGAATGAATCGGCTAGCCACACGCTTCGTGTGTGATCCCCGTGGGCTGCCAGAACCGCGCGCATCAGGATGCAAGCCCCTCCGCGCCACACTCCGCATTCGACCAGATCGCCGGGAATATCATCGGACAGCACCGTCTCAACGCACTGCTGCAGGCTGGTCAGCCTCTGCATTCCGATCATCGTCTCGGCTTCCGCGGGCCAGTCCAGGCCCAACGCGCGGTTGCGCTGATCGAACCGGCCGGTGCCGTTGCGGATGGAACTGATGGTGTTGACAGTTTTGAAGAGGAGTCGTCGCCGCAAGGGCCACTGCGCCGGCATTCGCTCATGCATCCCGTACCTGGTGAGGTTGCGCCGGATCAGGTCCAGGTACAGAGATCGGACGTCGTAGTCGGTCAGTGTCATAACTGCCCCTGTCTCGCATGTCAGCGTTTCCGGCGCTGAGTCTAAACCGCCATTCAACGTGTGTATAAAAGTATTCGAAGATCGGATCGCCGGAACGTTCGGTACTTGTCAATGCCCAGATTCGGCCGCGGCACGATAACCGCGGACGGCCAATGGGCCAACAACTGCTGCCAGACCAATAGCCCACCCCAAGCTCAGCAAGAGGGGCCACAGCGCGGGACCACCTTGAGCAAGTGCCCGCATGGACTCGATGGCGGGGGCCATCGGCTGAAGCGGAATCAGCGGCCGCATCCACGACGGCAACATTCCAACGGGCGGAATGCCAGAGCTTGAGAACACCAAGGCAATGGACGGCATCGCTAGCCAGAAGAGCGCGGCACTGCTCTTCGCACGCACCGCGATCGCTATTACCGCGGTCGAGAAGACGACAGCTACTAGTGCCGGAACCAGTAGGAACGGGATCACGGCGAGCCAGCCGCCTTCGAATCGAAGTCCGAGCCCAACGCCTACCGCGGTGATCAGTACGGCGCCGACCACCGTGCGCGCAGCCTCGGCCAGCAGCCTGCCGACAAGGGCGCTGGACCGGTTCACCGGCAACACCCACAGTTGACTGAGCAGACCGCTGTCGCGCTCGCCAATGATGGTGAGACCGGCTCCGAGCGCCCCGAACATCGCACCGGCCACGGCACACATCGGCACCAGCCCGTACAGACTGTCCGTGCCGGTGATTCTCACCATCGATTTGCCGACCAGCAGTTTGTAGGTAATCAGCAGAAAGGTCGGGAACAGCAGGGCCTGGATCGGCACGGTCGGCGCGCGCCGCCAATGGGTAAGTAGCCGACCGGCGAATAGCAGACTTTCGCGGGCCAGGGAACTCCGAGGTGGTGCGTTCGCAGTCATTGCGTCCGCTTCTGCATCCGTACCGCGAGTGCACCGAACGCCACCAGCAGCCCAAGGCACCATGCCAGGCTGGTCGCCAGGTTGCCGACCGTCACATGGCCGGTGGCGAAGCCACGCAGGGTTTCCGTCACCTGTGAGACAGGCTGGTAGCGCACGAACGGATGCAGCCAGTCAGGGAACGCATCGGCCGGCGCCATCCCGGTGGACAGCGTGACAAGCAGCAGCTGGGGAACCAGAAGCAATTGACTAGCCCCTCCGCTGCTGCCCAGCTCTGCCCCTGCGATCCCAGATCCTGCGATCCCGGTCCCGGTCGCATCGGCACCAAGCGAGACTGCCAGCGTCAACGTCAGGACAAGAATGGCGAAAGCCGCCGCGTAGACAAACCCGCCGGCCATTCGGAAGCCGAACACGTACCCGACGGCGATCGCGGCGAGCAGGGCAAGCGCGCCGCGGAAGAGGCAGTAAAACATCCGAGCCGTCAGCGGCACCACCGCGGATATAGGAAGTGTGCGGAGCCGAATCCCGAAGTCGGACCCATGATCTCGGGCAGCCCGGTCAACGGTTGTCAGAGCGCCGAGCAACATCACCTGGACGATGATGACCGGAAGGAGGTACTGGGGGTAGCTCATCTGACCGGTGTCGATCACATTGCGCAGCCCGAAGTTGAAGACGACGAAGTTGCCGGCGGGCGCCAGAATTGCGAATGGGAGATCGTCGCGCAGCGTGCCGAGCACCATGCGCTCGGTCAGCGCAGCAAGTGCGCTCACGCGGTGACACTTCCTGTGAGGTGTAGGAAGGCCTCGTCCAGGGATGGCTTGCGCAGCGATATATCGAGTAGCTCTACGCCAAGCTGATCGACCCGGCGAAAGACCTCGCCGAGCGTCGCGACGCCGTCGGGCGCCAACACCGACACAGTGTTCGCCTCGCGATCGGCTTGGGCGCCCTCGAGGTCGGCGACCACGTCGAAAATCCTGCTCAGGTCGGCCGGATTTGCCGGACTCACCGTGCAGTAGCTGAATCTGACGCGGCTCTTGAGCTCTTCGGCGGTCCCACTGGCGATAACGCGACCTTCATTGATGACGACGATCGAATCGCTGAGCACGTCGGCTTCTTCGAGATACTGCGTCGTGAGCAGGATCGTGACACCCTGGGCTGACAACGATGACACCAGGTCCCACACATCGCGGCGGCTACGCGGGTCCAACCCGGTTGTCGGCTCGTCGAGGAACAGCACTTTCGGCGGAACCACCAGTGCGGCGGCGATATCGATGCGGCGCCGCATGCCAACCGAGTAGGTGCCCACCCGCCGGTCGGCGGCGTGCGACATGTCGAACTGCTCGATTAGCGCGTCGGCGCGCAACTGCGCGTGCTTGCGCCGCATTCCCCGCAGCCGGCCGAACAGCACCAGGTTCTCCCGCCCCGTCAGCTGCCAATCGAGCGCAGCGAGCTGTCCAGTGGTGCCGATGTTTGCCCGTACCTGGGCGGGCTGTCCGACGACGTCGTACCCGGCCACAATTGCCTGGCCAGAGGTAGGCCGCAGCAACGTGGACAGGATCTTGATCGTGGTTGTTTTCCCGGCGCCGTTATGACCGAGCAGAGCGCAGACCGACCCCGTGGGCACTGAGTAGCTGACGTCACGCAACGCATGGATCGCCCTGTCGAACGTCTTCGCTACGCCATTGAGCTCGATCACGGATACCGATGATACGGGGTGTTAGACGGGTGTTGAACAGGAATCAGGTGGCCCCCCATCGTCGATCAGCCAACCCGCCGCAAACGGGCGAAATCTTCCACACGATCGGCGGCGGTCGCAACGCTTTCGGCGGGTTTGGTCATCCGCGCGGCGACCTCACGGGCCCGGTCGACGTATTGCGGGGTCAGGATGGTGCGAAGGTCCGCCACGAGCGACTTCTCGGTGGCGGACGAAAAGCGCCGGGCCGTCCCCACTTTCAACCGTTTCACCGCGGCTCCCCATACCACCTGCACATCGGCCATCCAGAGGATCAACGTGGGGACGCCGGCGCGCAGGCCTGCCGCTGTGGTGCCCGCGCCACCGTGGTGTACTACCGCGCGGCAGGCCGGAAAGACCGTCGCGTAATTCATCGTGCCGACGACCTTGACGTGATCGAAATGGGGGACGTCGCTGAAATCGGTCGCGGCGGCGCACACCAACGCCCGCTCGCCTATCTGAGCGCAGGCTGCGGCGATCATTGCGATCAT
>DATAZN010000186.1:0-7319 GCA_036272035.1 Mycobacterium sp.
CCTCGTCCTCCCTACGCAGGCTCACCGGCACCATCGCATGCAACGGCGTGTCGGGCAATGCGTTCTGCTCCAGTAGGTAGTAGCGCAGGGCACCCGAACACATCGCCAGCACAACGTCGTTGAGCGTCACGCCCGCGGCCTTCTTGACGTTCTTGATGCGGTCCACCGACCATGACTGCGCGGCACACCGCCGGGCACCACCGATCTTGACGTTCAACATGGTGCGCGGGGCCCCGAAGGGCAGGGTCAACTGCTGCTCGAACAACGCCGCACGGGCCAGCGACACAGTCGAAGGAGCCAGTGCCGCAACAGCTCCGGCGTTGCGTAGAAAAGAACTCCACGGCGACGACCCGCTGGGCTTCTCCCGGGCGGGTTTGGCCAGGCTCCAGGGCGCCCGGACCTCGGTGTCGTTGGGGTCGTTGGACAACGCGCGTTGCATCAACTTGAGGGCCGAGACACCGTCGATCAACGAGTGATGCAACTTGGTGTACACCGCGAAACGGCCATCCTTGAGTCCCTCGATCACGTGCGCTTCCCACAGCGGGCGGTGCCGGTCGAGCAGGCCGCTGTGCCACCGCGAGGTCAGCTCGAGCAGTTCGCGGACCCGTCCCGGCGTCGGGAGCGCCGAGCGCCGCACGTGATATTCGACCTCGACGTCATCCGGGTCGTCATAGGTCCACGCAACGTTGGGCAGCCCGCCGAAAGTCCAGGCAGGGTGCTTCCGAAAGGTTGGCTGGAAATCGCGATTGGCGACCAGCGCGTCGTGGGCTTCCCGAACGTAATCCGGCCCGGCGCCCTCGGGCGGCTCGAACAGCTGCAATCCGCCGACGTGCATCGGGTGCTCGCGCGATTCGGTCATCAAAAACACCGAGTCCATTGGACTCATCAGTTCCATGGCCTCATTAAAGCCCCGGCATGAACCCGGTCCGGCCGATTGGGCGAATTGGCTTAGCTGGTGAGCATTCCGCCGAGCGATCCGACGAGTCCGAGAACCGGATCGAGCAGATTCTGTTGGATGCCGGTGATTTCCAACAGGTTTTGGATGTCCGCGCCCAGGGGGCCTTCGATATCGATGAATGCGGTGAACGGGTTGAAGTCGGTGTTGAGTTCGGTGACGAACTGGTCGTACGGCACACCGACGTTAGCCCCAGACCAGGCCTCCGCCGAGGTGAAGAAGCTTTCCAGTTCAGTGAAGTCAGGCAATTGCGCGCCGAAGAGCTCGAAGGCGTTGTTGGCGCCTTGCACGACGCCGTTGGCGAATTCGAGGGTGAACGTCGCCGGGTCCAGGGTGGGGATCAGCTCGGCCGGTGTCGGGTCGCCGAATGGGATGGACCGGTCGTAGCCGGCTTCGACGATGACCTGCAGCGCCGGCTGGAAGATGTTGAGCACCGGTTCGGGCACACCGAGGCTGTGCAGTGGCTCGAGCAGCGGCAAATCGGTGGTGGGGATGAAATAGAACGTGGTGTCGCCGTCGACCTGCCTGACGACCTCGGTGGACCCCAGTACGTATTCGTCGGCAAAGGACCCCGACAGAGGGTAGCGGGTCGGAGGGCAGCCAGATCGCCGGAAACGGTTCGGGCAGTGGGCCATTGCCGTACGCAGTGTGCGCGTAGATGAAACCCAGCAGCGAGTTGAGGTCGGCGACGACGTTGACCGGATACTGCGGGAAGTCGGCGACGGGGTCGTACTGGTTGGCGATGTCGATGGTAGTGATACCGGCGTTGGTCGGCTCGGCCCGTTGAAGTCGAGGCCCCGCGAGCCCGGGATGACGAGTCCAGCGAAACGCTCCAGGAAGCCGCCGTCGGGCCGGTTGCCGGAGCCGAGCAGCAGGAAGGTGACGTGGACTGTTCATCGTCGGTCCGATTTGCGACGAGATCAGACATTGACCGCGGGAGTAGTTCTAAGCTCAGAAGATGCGCGATCGCGAGACGATCGACTCCGAATTACGGCGCGTGGCTGCCGAGCTGCGCTCCATCCGCGAGCGCGGCGGACGGCCGTCCAGCCGGCAACTCGACGCGCTTCTCGACGAGCGCCTGGGCCATCCGGCGGATGCGCTGTGTGACCTCGCAATTCTCGACGAAATCTGTTTGCCCGCTGACGAAGCCGACAATCGCCCCCCTCCCAGACGGCGGAGTCTGCTGCTGCGCCTGGCGCTGCGCGCCGCGATCCCGCTGTCCCTGATCACCATTGCCGCCGTCGTGGCCGTGATGTTCGCCCTTCACCACCGCCACTCCACGCCCCAGTCGACGGCAACCCCGCCGTCCGATGCGCAAGCCGGCCCGGCGGCCCAGGCGCCATCCATTCCACCAGCTCAACCCGTCTCGGCGACCGACATCGCGGAGAAGGCGTTGATCGACACCTTGCAACGCGAGGGCATAGCGGTTCCTAGCCACGACTACGTCACTACCCAGGGGCACGCGGTGTGCGATTTCCTTGGGCGGCAACCCAACGTCGCCGACGCCGCGCACTTCGTGCAGCAATCGACGATCTGGGATGCGGGTCAAAGCGCCGATTTCGTCACCGCTGCCGTCATCACCTACTGCCCGCAGTTCGAATCAACAGCCTCGGACCAGATGCAGCAGACCTACCAGAAGTCGCTGACCAACCTGCAGACCATCGAAGGTGACCTGCAGGGCATCAACAACAACCTGCAAGACATCCGGGACGGCCTGCACGGCGGCAGCTGACCTGGCTGAGTGACGTACTGGCGCCCAGAACGGTCTTTCATGGGCACACTCCCGAGACCTACGCTTAGAGCCATGAAGCAAATCCTGTTTCGCGCCGTTCTACTTCTGGGATCGTGGGCGATCGGACTACTGGTGGCCGCGTGGGTTATTCCCGGAGTTTCGTTGTCGATGTCGGGGTTCATCGTCGCCGTAGTGGCGTTCTCGGTAGCGCAAGCGGCGCTGTCTTTCTTGTGCTTGAAGTTGCCCCATGGGTATGCGTCGCTGCTCCTTGGGGGCACCGGCCTGGCATTCACCGTTTTCGCGTTAATCCTGGCCACAGCGGTAACGCACGGGCTCACCGTTCGCGGCATGGCGTCCTGGGTGGCCACGACGCTTGTGGTGTGGCTTGTGACAACGATCGGGGCCGTTTCACTGCCCGAGCTGTTACGCCGCCAAGACGCTGGCCCAGCCTGACCAAACAATCGGCTCCAGCCCGTGGAGAGCGATGCGCCGTCGACCCGCGCAGAATTCGGCATTTCGGTGAATGCACCCGCTGAGTAGCATTTACTTATCTCGTCCGACGACGGAGGGAGACGTGATGGGCGACACTCATCACGATCCGACGGATCATTCTCGGACCACGCAACCGCACGCTGGCATCGCCATGAAGGACAACTTCTTCTGGCCGGGGTTGATCCTGCTGGTTGTGTCGACATTCGGGATGATCTGCACGGCGGCAGCCGCCGCCTACCGACGCTACGAATGGCTCACCACCACCGTGCTCATCGCCGTGCTCGGAGCGGTCGCTGGCGCGTTATGGATCGTCGTGGAGCAGCGCCGGGTGACCCGCATCGAGGAGCAGTGGCACGCCGCCCATCCCGACGGTCAATTGCGCTAGCGCGCTACCTACGGTCCCGGACGATATTGGCGGTGCCGGGCCGTATGTAAAAAGGTGCGACCAACCGGCGGTCGTGAGAGCGAACGCTCGTCAGTTATCAACCAAGGTAGGAGGTATCTGATGGCGCGCGAATCTCGCGTCGTTGCCGCACGTTTTGGCCCGGCTCACCGTCGTATTACCGACGCATTGGATAACCTCGGCTGGCTGCCGAACTTCGTACTGCGGGTCACTGTTGGGTTCATGTTCTTTAGCGGCGCGGTGGGCAAGCTCGGTGATCACGGGAAGTTCACAGCGATGTTTGTCAGCCTGGGCATTCCCGCTGCACAGGTGCTCGCCCCGGTTACGGCAGTGGTGGAACTTGTTGGTGGTGCGGCGCTGATGCTGGGCCTCGGCACCCGGCTGGTGTCTCTAATACTGGCGGGGGACATGGTCGGCGCGTTGATCACAGACATCGGCCCGAATCTGGCGGAGAAGTATCCGGCTGTGTGGGACTTCCTCAGCAACTTGTTCTATGCACCGGAGTGGCTGCTGGTCGGGCTGCTGTTCTGGTTGCTATGTGTCGGAGCCGGCAAGGCCAGCTTGGACGAGCTGGCCGGTCGACGTCTAGCGGTGCTGACCACCGGGGGAGATTGAGTGCTGCGAAGGCGATGGCGATCCGAAACAGCCTGGTCAGGTTTCGCTGTTAAGGACCCGCGAAGTCACCGACGGCGGTCATCTTGTTGCCGTCCCGGGCGATTGCGAAACCGCCTGCGGTGAATGCGCAGTTCAAGATGATCGCTCGATGTGCAGGACTTTCCATCCACAAGTCGAGCGCCGCGCTCGGAGTCGCAGCGGATCCCGTGCCCCAGTAGACGATCTCACCCGTGTAGCCGGTCCTGGTGTACCCAGCATCCGCGATACGCGCCGCCGGTGAAGAGCCGTCCGAACCGGTGTGGCCGCTCACACCGTTCTTCAGCATGTCGTTGGCGTGGCGCTGCGCTGCTGCTGTCAAACCCTGGTCGTCGCCGATCGCCCCGCATGTCTGGCGAAGCTGGTTGACGCCGCTGTACACCGCGGTCCCCAAATCGTCTGCGCGCGCGGCAAAACCAGCAATGGTGCTAAGAGCCGTTATGAAAACAGCGCAGATCGAGAAGACGGCGAAGATCTTGACTTTCATCGTCATGATGCCTCTTGCCACGCACTCGTTTTGGTGTTTTCAGCAAACAAATGCTATCCACTTTCGACCATGAAAAGTCGAGAATCGCCAATCCCGGCACCCGCGTTCACGGTGATTACGGCACGAAATTTTGAGACTCTCATATGTCGTCTATTTCGAGACCGCCTTTGAGCGCTGCTCGGGCCTGGTCGATTTGGTCATACGCATACGCCACCATGTCGGCGGTGGTCATGGTCTCGCCCGTGCGGGCGAGCGATTGGTAGGTCTTGTCGCCGAGGACATCACGAAGATGGGCGATCGCCGTGCTTATTTCTGGATAACTCGCACGGGTAAAGACGGTTGCGGCGAACCCACTCATGATCGCGGCTTGTTGGTGGTGTCCGAGGCGGTCCAATAGGCACGCGAGTATTGCCAGCGGGTTCTGCAAGAGAACCATGTTGCCGACGTCGTAATAGCGGCGGATTAAAACCACCAGATATTCGAGACCTTCGATGGGGTCACGGTCGGTAGCCGCAACAAGCCAGACCGTAGACGCTGACGCCGATTCCAGCTGTCGGTTGCCGCTCTCCTGAGCGACCGTCAGGGCTCGCCGTAGGGCCTCGTAAGCCGCGGCGGGATCAGCATCGTGGTAGGCGAGGCCGTGGGCCAACAGCGCGAAGCAGCCCGTACTCGGACTGCCAGCGACGTCTGCGGCGGCGAGCAGGCCCTGCGATGCCGCCCTCGCTTCATCGCCTTTACCTAAGAAGAAGAACGCCATAACCAGAGATGCACGGGTGACCGTTTGAAGACCCGCCTCTTGTCCGATCACACTGCGGCACAACTCAACCCACCGATCGCTCTGACCGGCGTGGGCGTAGACAATTCCGGTCGAGCTTTGCAACTCATAGAAAATCTCGTCGAAACCTCCGCTCTCCGTTAGCCGGCGGCTGGCATCGAGATAGCCGACGGCGTCGTCTAAACGCCCCGCCGCATAACACTGCGCGGCGAGCACGTACAGCTGCGCAAGCCGCCAATGGTTCACGCTGCGCACAGGTTCAATGAGTTCCTCGGCCCACCCAACGGGCTCGTACTGTTCGACCATAATGCCGAGGAGCGTCGCGTAGATGGCGAGGGCCGCGGCGGTGTCGATGTCGCCTTGGTCGGCAGCCCAGCGAAATGCGGTCCGCAGATTGGACAATTCGGCGGTGAACCACATGTAGGCCTCGCGTTGTCGAGGACTGTCCCACAGGGCCATGATGTCGGGTTCCCGTCCGGCGAAGTACCGCGAGTGGGCGGCCCGGATCTCGGATGCGTCACTGCGGGCGGCGAGTTGTTCCTCCGCGAACTGGCGGATGGTCTCGAGCATCGAATACCGGGTCCGTCCCGCTGACCGGTCGACGACCAGCAGCGACTTGCGCACCAATGCATCGAGCAGGTCGAGGACGGTAAGGTCGTCTGCTTCGTCGAATCCTGCCATCGCGCAAGCGCTTTGCAGGTCGAATCCGCCGGCGAACACCGAACAACGTTCCAGCAGCGCCTTTTCCGTGTCGTCGAGGAGGTCGTAGGACCAGGCGACGGCGTGGCGCAGGGTCTGGTGGCGTTCCAGAGCACGCCGCGAGCCGACCAGCAGCCGGAACCGCTGGTCAAGACGATCCCGCACTTCGCTGGCCGTCATCGACGCCATGCGGGAGGCCGCTAACTCGATGGCCAACGGGATTCCGTCCAGACGGCGGCATATCTCAACCACCGCGGCCGCCTCATCAGGTGTGGCCACCGAGAAGTGCGAGGCTTCGCCTCGTGCGCGTTCGACGAACAGAGCCACCGCGGCAGATTCGATGCCCGCGCCGACGTCCAGAGAGGGCACCAGCAACACTTGCTCGTCGGCGACCCGTAGCCCTTCGCGGCTGGTTGCCAAAACCCGCACCGTCACCGATTGCGCCAGGATGGCCTCGGCTAAATCGGCCGCGGCCTCACGCAGGTGCTCGCAGTTGTCGATCACCAACAACCGGATCATGCCGTCCAGCGCGGCAGCCACCGACTCGGTCACGCTCTTGCCTGGTTGCTGGGTAATGCCCAGCACCGCCGCGACCGCTTCGGGCACAGCCGTCGGATCGGTAACCGCGGCCAGTTCGAAAACCCATACACCGTCGGGAAATTCATCGACGAGGCGCCTCGCGACCTCCAACGCCAGCCGGGTCTTGCCGACTCCACCGACACCGGTCAACGTCACAAGCCGATGCGCTTTGACCGCTGCTTGTACCTCGTCGAGTTCGGACTCGCGTCCAATGAAGCCGCTCGTCGCAAACCGCAGATTCCCAGGACTGGTATCCAGCGCCCGCAACGGCGGAAAATCCGCCCGCAGACCGGGGGCTTGGACCTGAAACATCCCGACCGGGGTCGGCAAATCCCGCAATCGTCGCGGCCCCAGATCGACTAGGTCAATTCCGCTCAGCAGACTTGCCGTCGATTCGGCCAGCACAATCTGACCGCCGTGGCCGGCGGCCATCACCCGCGCCGCGCGGTTCAGCACCGCGCCGAAGTAGTCGGCCTCTCGCAGCTCAGCTTCGCCGGTCGCGATGCCCATCCGCACGGGCAACTCGAGTTCCCGCTGTGCGGCCAC
>DATAZN010000187.1:0-8169 GCA_036272035.1 Mycobacterium sp.
AAACCATTAAACGCATCAACACGCTCGTGTCCAAACACGCGCGGCCCACCACCCCCACAGACACCCCGGCCGGCGACCCGCCGAGTACGGGTAGTGAAGATGAAACAAGGAGCAATTAACCATGGCACTCAAGGGAGCGTCGACCACGGTCGACACCGACTGGATCGACTGGGATGGGCTCGCTAAGGAGGGTGCGGCGGTGGTCTGCACCGTCAAGTCAATCGAGCCCGAGGAGGACTTCGGGAACGGTTCCGTCGCACCGGTGCGGGCACGGGTGATCGTGCTGACCGGCAGCAAGGCCGGCGAGGTCTACCCCGACGAGCGGATCTTGAAGGCCGGGATTCGGCTGAAGCTGCAGGAGATCGGCGACGACGTCGTCGGTCGGCTCGGCGTCTACGGGAAGCGCAACCATATCGGCCTCAACGCCGAAGCCGATGGCGACATCGAGCTGGCGGAGCGCGCGCTGGCAAAGTTCGGCCGCAACGACGAAGGCGGCGCCGGCAGGACGAAGGCGAAGGTCACCACCAAGAAGGCCGTGGCCGACGACGACGAGGACGACTCCGAGGAGCCTCCTTTCTGAAAATGAAATAAAGGTCGGCGTCCCGGGCGAGTTACTCGGGACGCCGACCGTTCCCCTCCCAGACCCAAACAAGGGGTTACCCCCGGTGGATTCGCGGCGCAGGTTCAACGCCACCGAACGAGCTGTCCTCTGGCTCGTTGCGGATGGGCGGTGCCGGGAATGCGGCTGCCCGATCGACCTCGTCAACTTCCACGCTGACCACATCACACCTCATTCTCGCGGCGGGGCTACTGACCTGACCAACGGTCGTGCTACATGCCCCCGCTGCAATCTCCAGAAGGGTAACCGAGTGCCAGAATCACCGCTCCGTAAGTGGCAACAAGAAGCAGTACGGAAATTCCTTGCGTCCACCTTTCGTGACTTCTTGGTGTGCGCCACTCCCGCCGCAGGAAAGACACGTCTAGCGCTGTATCTGGCAAAACAAGCATTGGACGACGGCGTGGTCGGGCGAATCGCGGTCGCAGCGAGCACTGACCCCCTGCGCCAACAGTGGGCGGAGGAAGCCGCTGTGGCGGGCATCGACCTCATGCCCGTGGCGGTGCCCGCCGATTATGACAAAGCCGGATATCAGGGCTGCGTGGTGACATACCAGCAGCTAGCGACCGGCGCAGGGGCTGACATGATGCGGGCCGCCTTGCACGTGCCGACCTTCGTAATCCTCGACGAGATCCACCATGCCGGCAAGGAACGAGCATGGGGAGCCGCGCTGGAACGGGCGTTCGAGCCCGCCGTACACAGGCTCGCCCTGACGGGTACTCCCTGGCGTCGGGAGGGCTCCAGCCCCATCCCATTCGTTACCTACGACAAGGTCACCGACAAGGTAAAGCCCGACTCCACGTATGAGTACGGTGCCGCGGTCGCTGACGGTGTGTGCCGCCCCATCGAATTTCACGCCTACGACGGTGACGCGAAGTGGGTCGACTGCGGGAAGATCGTTGAATCGACGCTCGGTAACAAGCTCAGTGATGCTGATCTTGCGATGGCGCTGGATGCGGCGCTGGACCCCAAGAACCAGTGGATGCCAGGATTGCTGCGCGAGGCGGTGGCTTCCCTGGAGGAGCTACGCCAGGAAGTACCCGATGCGGGTGGGCTAGTCGTTGCGTATTCCGTAGCTCACGCCTACGCGTATGCGGTGATCCTTGAGGCGTTGACTGGTGAAGCGCCCATCGTGGCGGTTTCCGAAGATGACGATGCCAAGGACAAGATCGCACAGTTCCGAAAGGGTCGTCAACGATGGCTCGTAGCGGTCAAAATGGTATCCGAGGGCGTAGATATCAAGCGACTGGCCATTGGGGTGTACGCCACCAAGGCTAAGACCCCACTGTTCTTCCGCCAGGTGGTTGGTCGGTTTGTGCGTACTCGTCCCGGCGAGGAGATCAACGCTCGGTTATTCATCCCGGCCGTTCCGGCGCTCACAGTCCATGCGCGCGAGATCGAAGAAGAATTGCGCCACCAACTTGAACTGCAGCGACAAGTCGACGAGCGCTCGAACAAGACTGACCGCAGCCCGTCGGAGATGCCCGACCGAGAGACACTGTCGGCATCAGCACCGACCTTCTCTGGATCGATCTTCGCAGGCGAGGAGATCAGCCCTGAAGTGTACATACTGGCCGAACAGTGGTGCCGGGAGCGGGGCATCCCCGCCATGTACGCCGCCAACGTGGTCGACATGGTGAGCGCCACTACGGGCATGGAATCCGGAGCACCACCAGTCCCCGAACCTGAATCACGACTTCAGCGGGAACGACTGCTGCGAGCTGAAGC
Source organism: Mycobacterium sp. (assembly GCA_036272035.1). GTDB lineage: Bacteria > Actinomycetota > Actinomycetes > Mycobacteriales > Mycobacteriaceae > Mycobacterium. The sequence goes on from DATAZN010000187.1 coordinate 2,345, forward strand.
GAAGGCGCTGGTCCCCAAGGTGGCCAATCGGTTCGGGATCGAGTACAAGGAGGTCAATACACGACTGCTGCGTCCGGTCAAGTTTGGCGGCGCGGGAGTCCCACCGCGCGCGGCGGCCTCCGTGGAAGAGCTAGAACACACCGTCGCGGTGCTGGAGGCCTGGTTGTGTAAGGACTACTGGGCATGACCGACAAGCTCCGGCAGAACGCCACGCTGGTGGACACCCTCGGGTCCGCGGTGCGCAGCGAGGAGTCGGTCCTCGCCACCGGTCCACAGCTGCTCAAACGGATCCTGGAGCAAGGAGCGTGGCGCGAGTTCGTCACCAAGCGCGGCGAGCACATCCAGCACACCCGGTACGCCGACTTCGTGACCGCTGCGCCGCTAAAAGGCATCGGAACGACCATGGAGCTGATCGACCGACTCGTGGGTACCGATGATGGTGACCTGCTTCGACTGCACAAGGCGGCGAAGTCGCTCGGCCAAGGTCACCGGTCAGATCTGGGCGAACTTCCTGGAGAATCTACAGGAAGTTACGGAGCGGCTCGGTCGGACTACACCGCTGACCGCCTCCACCGCGAGCACCCCGAGCAGTACGCGGCGTACCAGGCCGGGGAGAAGAAACTCAACGCTGCCGCTGTGGATGCGGGCATCCGGTCCCGGCGCACCTCCATCCGTCTGGACGACGCGGAGTCCGCGGCCGGCACCCTGCGCAAGCACATGGATTCCACCGTGCTCGCGCACTTGATCAAGATCCTGCTCGAAGAGATCGACCCCTAACCCAAACGAAACGAGCCCGGGGCACTTGGTTGCTCGTACCCAGCCCCGGGCTCGTTCGGTAGTTCGTCCATCTACCCCAAGGTGTAGGCGCACCCGGGGCCCGTTCAGAAGGTGGTACGTGCGTGAGTATTCCAGATCCTGGCGTCGGCTGCCACGGACGGGGCTGACATGGACCCCTCCCCGAATCGAGCCCCGGTCAAGCCCGCCTTCTCCGGCACCGCATTGATTCAGAACTCCGGGCGCGACCTCTGGTACACGGTCGGGCGCGATCATGTGAAGGACCCGCTGCGGGAGATGCTGATGTCGCGGGCCCCGATCGCGGTCGACATCGAGGGTGAGGGACTGGGGGCGGCCGCGCTCAACCTCAAGACCGTCACGTTTGGGGTGGCGGACCATGCGGTGATCCTGGACCCGCGCGATGGGATGCAGCGAGAGCTGATCTACAAGTCTCTGAAGTACGCCCGTGAGTTGATGTTCTGGAACTCCGCGTTCGATGTCCCGAACCTCGCTCGCAACGAGCTGTTCGAGCAGGCGTGGTGCGAGAAGGTGACCGACGGACTGCTCTACGCACGGCTGGCGGAGCCCGACGACTACGTGAAGAAGGCGCTCACCGACACCTGGGAACGCTACCTGGGCACCGGCGACGACACCGACGTCGCGGAGGAGGGGCGCGTCGTGCGACGCGTGATGGGCGTTCGCACCAAGATCGATATGTACAAGACGATCGACCTGCACATGCCGTTCTTCCTGTTCGGTGCCGCGCTCGATGTAGCTCGTACCGCGGCTCTTACCCCCCGGGTACGCCAAGCTGCCTACGACCGACTGACCGCCGGCCACCCGTACGCGGAGGAAGGGGTGAGCGGACAGGACGCCTGGACGCTGGTCGAGCGCGAGCAGAGGCTCAACCGGCTGTTCTTGCGGCGCAGCGTCAAGGGGATGCGCGTCGACTTCGAGTACCTCGACTCCTATCGGGACGAGAATCAGAGCGCGATCGATGAGGCGACCATCGCACTGGAGCGCGTCGGGATCGTGCCCACCAACGCGAACACCCTCTTCCCGGTGTTGGAGGCGCTCGGGGCGGTTCCGGCCGACCATCCTCGAACTAAGACCGGAAAGCTGCAGGCGACTGCGGCGGTGTTGGAGGCGATGGATCACCCGCTCGCGCAGTCCTTCGTCCGGCGCAAGAAGCTCGTGAAGAACGATGAGGACTATCTGGCGAAGGTGGTGGAGCTGGCGTCGAGCCACGGGCGCATCCACCCCGACGTCAAGCTGCTGGGCGCGACCACCGGGCGGATGAGTATGGGGACCCCGCCGCTGCAGCAATTCCCGGAGCCGGCGCGCGGCATCGTGCTGGCGGACGAGGGCGACGAGCTGACCTCGATCGACTGGTCGCAGATCGAGCCGCTGATCGCGGCGAACCTTGCCGGCGAACACGATGTTGTCGCCCGCTACGAGGACACGTCCGTGAAGGCCGACCTCTATCTGCCGGTGGCCGAGAAGGCGGGCATCGCTCGCAAGCAGGCGAAGACCGTGCTGCTCGGGGTGCTATACGGGCTCGGTGCGGCGAAGCTGGCCGATGGACTCGGGTGCACCGTCGAGGAAGCGATCGAGATCCGGGACTCGGTGTTCGCGGCGATGCCGCGGGTGAAGAACTGGGTGCGCGGGCTGCGCAACGACGCGGAGGCGCACGCGAAGGTCATCACTCTGTCGGGACGCATTCTCCCCGTTCCGTTGAGCACCTGGGAGGGTCGATCCTCGATCGCCACCCACAAGGGGATCAACTACACAGTGCAGGGGAGCGCCTACGACCTGCTGGCCGAGACCTTGATCGCGGTCGAAGATCGCGGGCTGGGCGATGCGGTGTATCTGGCCATGCACGATGAATTGGTGATCTCGACCTCCGCCGCTCACGACATCCGCAAGATCATGGAGACTCCGCCCGATCGCTTGTGCGAGTTCGCGGAGCGGACACCCGTCCTCCGGACTGACCGGCTGGACCTCGGGATTCGATGGGCGGTGGCGTAGGTGTTTGCCGGGGGTCGGCTGGCCCGAGCACTGGGCTCGATCCAGTACGGGGTGGAGCTGGACGAGGACGCCGCTCGTAAGCAGCTCATCCGGGTCGGCCAGGAGCTGGTTGCCGACAATATGGCGATCGTGCTGAACAAGCCCGGCACCAAACACCCGATGTGCACGCTGACCGCGACGGAGCGCAAAGCGGCCGACCAGGCGGCGAAAGATGACGCCGCCGCTCGCGAGGATCCGGCGTTCCACAAGCGAGAGCACGCGTGCGGGCTCGCGCACGCGATCACCGACCCGAAGACCGCGACGCGCGTACTGACCCGGGTGGCGAAGCGCGAACGCTTCAACATCGGGATCGAGCCGCGGCAATCGAAGCTTCTGATCGTCGATCTCGACACCGCCGCCCAGGTCGCCAAGTTCATGCTGCGGGCGGGTACGAAGCGCCCGACGCTGACCGTGCAGAGCCCCGGCAGCCAGGATCGCACCGGGGAATGGGTGCACCGCGATGGCGGCCATATCCACTTCGAGGTCACCGACCAAGATGAATTGCCGATCGATGAGGGCATCTACACCGACCCCGACGGCTGGACCGCGACCTGGGGTGAGCACCAGGTGCTGGTGCCGCCCTCTGTACGCGCCGAGGGCGCCTATGTGCTCGTGGGCAGCACCTATCCACTGCCGAGCTGGTTACGCGATCTGGTGACCGATGAGTCGGCGGGAAAGCGCAAGCGGCGCACAGAGGCGAGGGCGCTGCGCGAGCAGATGGGCCCCTCGGTCATCGATGACTGGGCGGCCGGCTACGGGTGGGCACCGATCTTGCGGGCGGACGGCTGGATCGAGACCGGCCTGACCAAGAACTGCGGCTGCCCGCAGTGGACGGCGCCCGGCGAACACGCCTCGCCCGAGTCCGCGACGGCGCACGAGGTCGGGTGTGCGGCCTATACCTGCGATCGCGGACACGGACCGCTGCACGTCTGGACCGACAACCCGAGCGAGGCGGTGGCCGCCGCCATCTCGGCCTACGGCCGGCGCACCCTGACGATGGCGCAGGTGCTCGCCTACACCGAGGGCGCCGGCAATATGCGGGCGACGCTGGCGGAGTACGGGGTGCCCTGGAGCGGCGACCCGACGGTGCTGACCACCAAGTTCCGGACCTGGGATGACGTCGAGACGGACCCCGACGTGGACAAAGACGAGGACTCGGACGAGGAAGAAGAACCCGAGCCGGAACTCGACTACGACGAACGCATGATCCGCATCGAGATAGCGCGCGAGCTGCGCAGACGTACGGCGCTAGAGCGGATCGCCGCCATGGACCAGGTCAGGCCCAGGTTGATGAACATGCGAGCGATCAAGGAAGCCCCCCGACCCGGAAGGTTGTTGTGAGCCGATGGCGATGCTCTACCGGAACTCGTTGGCCCGGCTGTACGGGGCCCCAGGCAGCGGCAAATCGTTTGTGGCGATGGATATGGCGCTGAGCCTGGCGGCCGGCAAGTTCTACCTCGGACGGCGCCTGGAGCCCAGACCGGTCGTCTACGTGATGGCCGAGGGGCAGGCCGTGAACGCTGAACGAGCGGACGCCTGGATGTCGAAGCACGGGGTGAGCGTCGAGGACGTCGAGGACACGTTCTTCGCGGTGCCCGACGCCATCCAGCTCACCGAGGCTGGCGTGAAGTCGTTCGTCGAGGTGATCGCGCCGGTGCAGCCCGCCCTCGTCGTCCTCGACACCAAGAACGCGATGATGGTCGGCGAGGAAAACTCAGCGAGCGATTTCGCGGTCATGCGCCGTGCCCTCGATATGATTCGGAAGACCTCCGAGTGTTGCGTCATGCTCGTCGATCACACCGGATATGAGGGTACTCGGGCACGGGGATCATCCGCCGCCACAGCTGGTATGGACACCGAAATTCGTATTGACAATGACGGCGGGAAGCCAGCGCTGGTGACCGCAGAGGTGACAAGGGATAAGGCGGCGGAGTCGGGCAGTATGTGGGCGTGGCACCTTATGCCGCAGCACCCGGCGGCGGTATTGGTGCCGGTTGAGGGTGGCATTCCAACACGTACTAATGACCCTGACAAGCCCGAGTGGCGGGAGGCCACCGACGAGCACGATCTGCCTCGGTGGATCACTGACAAGACGCCGTCGGCGGGCAAGATCTATCTCGTCGAGCTGGCGCGCTACCTGAAGTTCGAGACCTCGAAGACGGGGGATCCCGACCGCCAGGGGCGCAACCTCGCGCAGGCGATCGCGGCCGTAAAGCCCGCGACAGCGGACAAGAAGACGGCGGAGTCATGGCGGGCCGGGGTCGGTCGAGCGTGGTCTCAGCTGAAGAGCCGCGGCTGTCTGGAGTACTGGGACATCAACGGCGGAACGGTGCTGCAGGAGCGCTCCGGGTTCCACGTCTGGAAGGACGACGATGATCAACACTAGGCCCTGTACGGGGTCTGTACAGGGTTCGTACAAAAGCATGATCATGTACGGATTTGTACAAGCCTCTGACCTGCGGTTGTACGGATTTTCATGATCAAGAATACAGAGATCCACAGATGTACGTGTACGGATCTGTACGGATCTGTACGAGCGCTGACCTGCGGTGTACCGATTTGTACGTATTTGTACATGATCTTGCCCAACCCCTGTGAACGAGCCGCCCCCCAGGCCGTAGGACTGGGGGCTCGTACAGGTGGGTCCGGATGGACACGAACAAGCACACGAACGGAGGGCTCGAACATGGTCGATACCGAGGACCCGTACTACTGCCCGCACTGCGGTGTGAGCCCGTGCGCGGGGCTGACCGAGGACTGCGGCTGATGGCGCTCAAGGGTGTGTCGGGGAGCAAGCCCATCGCCCCGAGCGACCCGGTAGCCCGGCTGCGGTTCGAGTTCAGCCAGGCGATCGAGGGCAACCGCGATCAGTGGGGTCGACCGAAGATCATGCTTCCGGACGGGAGCAAGGAGGTGGGGTACCGCCGGGCCAGCAGCTACGGGGCTCCGCTGGAGGACACCTCCGCGCTGGATAAGTGGAAGCT
>DATAZN010000188.1:0-12542 GCA_036272035.1 Mycobacterium sp.
CCATCTCAGGGATGGTCTGCCAGGGTTGCCGGTCCGTCACACCGTAACGAGACGAGACAGGTTTCCGCCCATGATCTTTGCCTGGTCGTCGACGGACAGGTGCGACAGCGCGTTGACGTAGAAGGTCGGCTCCGCCAGCCCTTCCGGGTGCGGCCAGTCCGAGCCATACAACACCTGATCCACACCGACGAGGTTGACCAGATCGTCGATGCCGTCCTCGAAGAACGGGCTGACGTGGATGCGGTTCTTGACCATCTCGACGGGGTCGCTCGGGAAAGCCTCCGGGGCCTTCCGGAATACCTCAGCCAGGCCGTCGAGCAACGGGGTCATCCACTTCGAACCTGCCTCGACGATGGCGACCTTCAGCTTGGGATGGCGATAGAGCGCGCCGTGGATAACCCACGACCCCACCGAGTCCTGGATCGGCCGCCACTCGTTGAGGATGCCCATTGCGTTGGTTTGGAACGGCAGCATCTCCTGGTCGGCGCCATCCCATTCGGAGGTGTACCGCGAGTAGCCGCTGTCGCTGGAGTGCATGCCGACCAGCACGTCGTGCTCGACGACCCGCTCCCAGAACGGGTCAAATTCGGATACGGCGAACGACCGGGGGCCGCGAAATCCGGGCACCGGTGCCGGGCGGACCAGGATGCAACGCGCGCCGCGCTTGACCGCCCATTCCAGTTCCTCGATCGCTTTCTCCACGATCGGCAGGGTGATGACCGGGGTGGTGAAGATGCGGTTCTGGTAGTTGAAGCCCCAGACCTCATCGAGCCACTCGTTCAGCGCATGGACCAGCACGTGGATGGCAACGGGGTCGTCCGACAGCCTCTCCTCGAGCAGGCTGGCCAGCGTCGGGAACATCAGGGTGCGGTCCAGGCCCAGCTCGTTCATCTTCTCCAGGCGCGGACCGGGCTCGAAGAACGCCGGGATGGCGCGCATCGGCTCGCCGAACAGCTCGCGCTTGGTCTTGCCGTCCGGGTTGCCGTACTTGAAGTATTCCTCCCAGGCGCCCGGCCGGGCGACGACCTCGAAGGTCGGGTTGGGAATGTAGTTGCTGATCTGGCCGCGGATCGCGATCTTGGTCCGGCCGTTGACCTGCACGTACTGGACGTGGTTCTTGTACTCCTTAGGCAGGAACTTGGTCAGCGCCTCCGGCGGCTCGTAGAGATGGTTATCGGCGTCAAAGATCGGGAACGGGACGTCTTCCCGATGCGACAACTGACCCATGGAATCCTCCTTCGCAATTTGTGAGAATAATATTCTCACCCGGAGGCTACCGCAACGTTTTCCCGAGGTCCTGGCGCACCAGACGCTTCTGCACCTTGCCGCTCGCCGTACGTGGATAATCGTCGACTTCGAGCAAAATCTCCGGCCACTTCTGCCGAGCTACCCCGTGCCGGCTGAAGTGCGCCCGGACGTCGTCGAGGCTCGGCAGAGCCTGCCCCGGCCTGAGCCGCAGCACCGCGGCGACGCGCTCGCCCAGCACGGCGTCGGGGGCCGCGACCACCACCGCCTCCGCGATACCGGGCATCCCGAGCAGCACCTCTTCGACTTCCAGGGCACTGATGTTCTCGCCGCCGCGGATGATCACGTCGGCCTTGCGGTCGGTGATGGTGAGGTAGCCATCGGCATCCAGCACACCGATATCTCCGGTGTGATACCAGCCGTCGTTGTCGAAAGCGGCCGCGGTGAGCTCGTCGTCGACGTAGCCCAGGCACAGATCCGGGCCGCGGCTGAGGATCTCGCCGTCGGCCGCCAACCGGATCTCCACTCCCGGCATCGGGTTGCCATCGGTGAGCAGACGTTTGTCTTCTGGCGCATCCAGCGTCGACCCGGTGATCGACGGGTGCTCGCTGCTGCCGTAGGACCGGAACACGATGACGCCCAAATCCGTCAGCCGTCGAGTGACGGTGGCCGGCACCGTCGAACCGCCCAGGCCAAGGGTCGTGAACCGGGCCCGATGCGCGGGCGTGCAATCCGGGTGATCGAGCAGGCTGGTGACGAAGTAGGGCGGCCCGCCGCCGAGGGTCAGGCCGTCGCGTTCCATCAACCCGAGTACGACTCCCGGATCCCAGTTGTCAACAAGGTGAACCGCTCCACCGTTGAGCACCGGGATCAGCAAAGCGGCGAGCATTCCGATGAAGTGGCCGACCGGTGTCGCGGTCAGCTGGTTGTCGCCGATCGAGCGGATCTGGCCGGAGAGCTGACGCGCCTCGCAGACCAGGCTGCGGTGACTGTGAATGACGCCCTTCGGCGCGCTGGTGGTGCCGGAGGTGAACGCGATCAAAGCAGGTCCCGCCGGGTCGGCGGCAACCGTGCCGGCCATCGGTTCGTCGGCGAGCAGATCGTCGAAGTCGCGCCCGACCAGCCCGACGATCGGAACCTCCGAACACAGATCGGGCTGATAGGTCAGCCGGCCGAACTCCGCGGCGGTGATGAACACCCGCGGCTTGGCGGCGGCGAAGATTTGCGCCAGTTCGTTGCGGCCATAGAAATGCACGATCGGCACCAGCGCCGCACCCAGGAACGCCGAGGCCCAGAACGTCGCCGCTGCTTCCATCCAGTTCGGTAGCTGAAAAGCCACCACGTCACCGGCACCGACGCCGCGGGCCCGCAGCCCGGCTGCGAGCCGACGGGCTAACACTTCGACGTCGGCGAATGTGCCAGACCACGGCCGGACATCCGAGTACACCCGGAATGTCGCATCCGGCGCTGCCTGCAGCCCGTGAGCCAGCACCTGCCCGAGAGTCTCGCGGGTCCACCAGCCCGCTTCCTCATATCGGGTGACCAGTTCGTCAGGAATATTGCGCATTGGCTTCAACGCTCCCCCGGCAAACGTTAGGGTCTTGGGTAAGGCAGTGGCGATGTTATTCTCCGCTAAAGAGAATGCCAATATCGCCCCGGGAATGCGGGTGGCCGGAGGTGCGCATGACAACCGTCGGTAAAGCCGCGCTGGGCGTTGCGTTGGCAGCGCTTTCGGCGGCCGGCTACGGCACAGTCGCTGCCGCGCCGGCGCGGGCCGATGACCCGGTGATGCATCAAGTCAGGTATGTCATCACGGCCGCGAATCCGATTTGGGCCGACATCTACTACCTGGATCAGCAGCCCGCGAAATTTTCGGACTACAGCCACGACACGTACCAGTACACCCCCAACGTCCAAGCCGACATCGCGCCTGGGCACCCATGGACCTCACCCGTGGTGATGCTGACCGACCCTGCCACCTACGCAATGGTTACCGTCAGCACCGGCACGGAGCCCGGTACGCCGATGTTCCATTGCGCCCTCGTCGTCGACGGAGTGGTCGTGAAATCGAACGACGGCCCCAAGGGCACGCTCTGCTCGCTGCGCATTTGGTGATCGACCTAGATCTCGGGGTCGCCCTCCAAATGGCGCAGGTAACTCTCGACGATCTCGATCGTTTCGCTGTGGCCGGCGGACATGTCAAGCGCCTGCTCGATCACCAGGACTCGGGACACGCTGGTCATCAGCACCGACCACACCAGCGGGGGGAACTTCGCCGGGTCGACGCCGTAGCGTTCCAGAACCGTCGACAGCGCTTTGCGTTGCTCGTCGCGAAAACGCTCCGCGTAGTAGGCGATCTCGGCCTTCAGCGCTTTGCGGTGGTTGGCGAGAGCGATGAATTCCATGGTGATCGCGGTGGCCGCCGGATCGGTGCTGAACCGCCACAGCGCCCACAGCGGTTGCCGCGCCTGCAGCACCAGCGCTTGTGCCTCGAGGCCTTGTTCAGCGCGGCGCCGGAACGCCGCCAGAAACAACTCGTCCATGGTGCGGAAGTAGTAGTGGACCAGTTGCGGTTTGAGCGCCGCCTTTTCCGCGACCCGACGGGAAGTGACTGCGGCATAACCTTCTTCGAGCATCAGGTGTTCGGCAGCGTCGAGAAGGACGCCGCGGTTCTTGGCGTCCGGTGCCCCGATCCTGCGCGCCGACGTCATGGCCTGGCTCCACACTCCTGTCGAGAACCTACTGAACGTGCCGATCGTAGCGTTGGCCCACACTCTCGCCTTGACCACGACATTAGCGCCATGCTAAGCAGGTGCTCAGCAATTACTGCACATTCGTCGATCTCAGTCCCGGGCGGCACAGGGCTCATAGTGGACCGCCGCCCACAACACCACGGTTGAAACCCAGCCTCGGGAGGCGCGCATAGATGACCACCTTCGAATCGATCGACTTCTTCACCGACCAGTCCCTGGTTCCCGACCCGCACCCGTACTTCGATTACCTGCGTAGTCAAAACCCCGTGCTACGGCTCCCCCATCACAACGTCGTTGCGGTCACCGGATGGGAAGAGGCCAACGCGGTCTACAAAGACCCGGACACGTTTTCCAATATCGTCGCGCTTGGCGGTCCGTTTCCGCCGTTGCCGTTCGACGTCGAAGGTGACGACCTCGGTCCGCTGATCGATGCGCACCGCAGTCAGTTCCCGATGAACGAGCACATGGTCACGATGGATCCACCGGACCACACTCGCGCGCGCTCGATCCTGAGCCGGTTGCTCACACCCAGCCGGTTGAAGGAAAACGAGGAATTCATGTGGCACCTCGCCGACCGTCAGCTGGACGAGTTTTTGGGGAACGGCGAGTGCGAATTCATCAGCGAATACTCCAAGCCGTTCGCCACCCTGGTGATCGCCGACCTACTCGGTGTTCCGGACGAGGATCACATGGAGTTCCGTTCGGTGCTGGGCGCCGACCGTCCCGGCGCGCGGGTGGGGTCGCTCGATCTGGAGTCGGTGGGCATCAATCCGCTGGAGTGGCTCGATGACAAGTTCTGCTCCTACATCGAAGATCGGCGCAGTGCTCCCCGGGACGACGTGCTGACCTCGTTGGCGACGGCCAAGTATCCCGATGGATCCACACCCGAGGTCATCGAGGTAAGTCGTTCAGCGACTTTCCTTTTCGCCGCCGGGCAGGAAACCACCGCCAAGCTGCTCTCGGCGGCACTGCAGGCGCTCGGCGACCGGCCGGGCGTTCAGCAGCAGCTGCGCGCGGACCGCAGCCTCATCCCGGGCTTCATCGAAGAATCGCTGCGCATGGAAAGCCCGGTGAAGAGCGACTCCCGGCTAGCCCGCAAGGCGACCACCGTTGGCGACGTCGACATTCCGGTCGGCACGGTCGTGATGGTGTTGCCGGGCGCCGCGAATCGTGACCCGCGCCGGTTCGAGAACCCGCACGAGTTCCAGCTGGACCGCAAGAACGTCCGCGAACACATGGCGTTCGCCCGCGGCGTGCATTCCTGCCCCGGTGCGCCGCTGGCCCGAGTCGAGGGCCGGGTCTCGATCGAGCGCATCTTGGACCGGATGTCGGACATCGCGATCAGCGAAACGCAGCATGGACCGGCGGACGGGCGGCGCTACACCTTCGAGCCGACCTACATCCTGCGAGGGCTCAGCAACTTGCACCTCACGTTCACCCCGCGGCCGGCGCTGGCACCGGTGCGATAGGGCACACGTACCTGCTCGGGTGCTTCATTGAAATACGTGACGCGGGAACGTATTCGGAATGTCCAGGGAACTGAGCAGCCCGGCCGGCGCGGCCACCACGTAGGGCACGGCGTTCACGACCCGCATCGCGGTCGCGGCCATCGCTGCGTGACCGGCGCCATGCCCTTGAGCGGCGCCCACTGTCATCGCGCAGTGAATGTCGGGATCGCCCTCGATGTCGACCCGGTAGGTGGCGTCGGCCTCGGAAGTCGGCCAGTTCGGGGCGACGTCGCGCGCCATCCGGATGATGTGCTCCATCACGATCGCCTCGCGCCCCAACCACCCCGGCCGCCCTGGTCCGCACCGCGCCACACGTGCCGGCCGGGACGGTGCCGAACGCCACCTCGATGTCGCGGTCGGTCAATTCGCGGTCGAGGCTGCCGCGAATCTCCTCGACCTCCACGCCGAGCCCGTCTGCAATGAGGTGAATTGGTGCCTTCCAAGCAATTTCGATGAAACCCGGTGTCTTCAGCATGGGTTCGAAGTCCAGCGGGCGGGCAAAGCCCATCCCATTGATCATGATGTCGGCTACCGGATAGTGGTCGTTGAGCGCGATTTCGGTGGCCGTGAGCGTGCGGATCTTCTTGGACTGGGTGGTCATCAGCAGGGCGAGCTGATCGGAGGCGAATCCTGGGAAGATGCCCGATGCGTAAAACGATGCGCCACCCGTGTGGGCGGCAGCCGCGAGTTGGTCGCGCCACTCGGTAGCAAAATACGACGGGGGGTACACCAGGCTGGTAGTCGACGTCGACACGACGTTGATGCCTGCTGCGAGCAGCTTGAGATAGTCCGGGACCGAGCCCGCGTCGCGTTGTGGGCCGCTGGCGGCATAGACAACGCAGTCCGGCTTGAGTGCGATGAGCGCGTCGGCGTCGTTGGTTGCGGCCAGTCCGATGGGGGCGCCACCGACGAGTTCGCCTGCGTCTTTGCCGACTTTGTCGGGTGAATGAACCCACACCCCGACCAGTTTCAGATCCGGCCGATGCCGAATGCCATCCACGGCAACCGAACCGACCCCTCCGGTCGACCACACCACCACGCGAATGGGGTCGGTCACCGCCGCCTCCTTGCTCATCCGCGGACCATCTGGGCTTGCTGGTGGGCCGCCACCGCCGTCTGCAGATAGCGCCACGCCACGTCGGGTTCGATGCCACCGCACAATGGATGCAACGGAAGTGACTTCCCAGCGCGGACGAATTCCGTTGCCGCCGTGGGTGTCAGGATGCGGTACGGTCCCCCGGCCAGACGCAGCTCGGCCACGGTCTTCGCCCAGGTGATGCTGGCCACCGAGTCGTCCCCGTGCCGGTAGGACGCGGCCATGGCCGCATCGTGGAGCAGGTGCGGACCCAGCTGCTCCCATGCCTGATCTACATTGTCGGCGACGAAAACCACTGTCGGAGAGTCGGGTACAGGGAATTGCACGAAGCCCGGGACTTTGCCCATTGTGCGGCACTGGGTCTCGTAGTAGGTCCTCAACTCGGGCCGGTCGACCTGGGAGATGAAACCCAGGCCGTGCGTGGCGGCCCTGCGGACCGCGGCCTTGCTGCCGCCGGCGATCATCATCGGGGGCCCGTTGGGTGACGCGCATCGTGGCGTGACTCGCACCTGCCGGCCCCGGAACTCGACCGACTCACCGTGAACCAGCGCAATCAGAACCCGGAGGTACTCGTCGGCGAGCTGGCCGCGAGCAGCCATGTCGATGCCGAAGTGGGTGTACTCCTCCCCGCGATGGCCCACACCGAACGCGTACGAAACCCTGCCGCCGCTGATGAGGTCCAGCACACTGATCTCCTCGGCGAGCCGCACCGGATCCCATAGCGGTAGTGGCACCGCGGCCAACAGGATCGCCATCTCCTGGGTTCTCGCCGCGACGGCCGACGCCAGGATCAGCGGGGTCGGCAGATGCCCATCATCGGCGCCGTGGTGCTCCGACAACACCGACAGCGCCGCCCCGCGCGTCTCGGCCCACTCGCACACGTCCAACACCGCGGAATAGTGAACGGCTGCCGACCCAGCCCAGTCAGGAACCCTCATGTCGAAACGCATCGTCAGCACGACCGTCAATATCCTTTCCGCACAACGTCACTACTGTTTGTCCGACAGGCCAATGCGAGCGGGAGCGCAACGACCGCCATGCAGCTGGGTCGCTTCCAAAGGGCGTCCGCTGGGCTGAGCGCTCTCCCACGTCGACCAGATCCCTTCCGAGAAGGGTCCCGGTGCGCCGCTCTGCTCGTAGAAGCCCCGTGGGTCATAAACTTTGGCACTCGGCCACGGCCAAGGGCACACGATCGAGGTTGCGGCGCCGGACCATCGCGTGACGGCCGTGTACACCACCCCGTAGATCATGAAGGCGAGATTGACGCCGACGAGCATCGTGAGAAACGAACCCAGCACCGGCCGGGTCGGCAGGAGCCGGGCACGCCGCGCCAGCCGCTCGGCGACGGTACATCCGGTGTCGTCTCGATAAATCAACACCGCGGCCGGAATCATCAGAATGCTGATCAGCGAGGACTGCCACACCAGGGGGAATTGCCAGCGTGTACCGACGAAGACTGATCCGAGGGGGATCACTTGGGTGAACGTGTACAGGCCGACGCGCACGCACAGCTCTTCCATGGCGAAGTCGTAGACGAAGTCGAACGCGAAAACGAAACCGGACAAGCTGATCAACGGATGCCGGGACACGAACGAGTCCAGCGGGCGGCGCGCTTGCAGGCGCCGCAGCACCCAGATCGCGGGGAAGAAGGGCGGCACCACGAACATGGCAATGGCGGCAATGAACAGCGGCTCGATTGTCGGCGATAGCGACACGATCGGCCAGTCCTCGGGCCAGTGCCACAAATCGGGGTTGTAGGCCGCGAACGTCGCCCAGTTCATCGGGGCATCGAGCCAGGCGAGTGTGCTGACCGCGATGGTCATCAGCAGGTAGGGATGATTGGGGTAACGGTGCCACAGGACGGCGATCAGGGCGATGATGCTGACCAGCGCCAGGTAGCTGAAGATCTCGATGGTCACGATCCAGTGGCCATAACCGAAAAGCGGATCCGACACCGGGTGCGGACCGCCGGTTTCGTTGGGGTTGCGGATTCGTGGCGAGACCGCACCGTACCGGGCATTGTGGATGATCAGCCCCAGCAGCAGCACCACACCGACGGCGATCGCGAACACCAACCAGGGGGAACGTTTCATCGAGGCCCCGGGCTTATCGAGCTGTTCGGTTCTCATCGCGGTCACCTGATCACTGCGGCGCCCGGCCAGCGATAGGCGCCGAAAACCTCGGGAACCACAACGCCCGGTGGCGCTTTGAGTACGTACGGGATGGCTCGTAGGGCCGAGATCCCCACTGCGACAAATCCTCCTGAAACGTTGCTGAAGTGCGCGATGGGGTCGGTATCGACGCGGACCTCGGCGTCGATGTTGGGAACGCCGTCGACGCGGATTCGCACGGTGTGGCCGTCGAGCGCCAGGTCCCAGTCGGGGATGTCGGGTGTGCAGGTCCAGTACTCCTCGACAACCAGGACGGGCTTGCCGTCGTGATACCCGGTCCAGGACAGGATTTGGCCGACGACCGTTCCGGCCGGCAACGTTGCGCAATCGAGGGTGACGTCGTTGGGTGATGTCGCCGTCTGGATGACGTGGTCGACGTGGTCGATCTGGATGCCGAGGGCATCGGCGGCGGCACCGATGGCCTGTTCGGATTGGGTTGACACGGAACGGAATGCGGGCGATTCAATGGAGATTTCCTCGGGCCGTTTGCCCATGCCCATGAGGTCGACGAGCATCCGCTCTTCTGGTACGTGCGAGCAGTCGACGAACTGTTGGACGGTGATGGTGTCGACGCGCTGGCTCAGGGCGGTCAGGCTGACCGCCAACTTCTCGAGCATGAATCCCGGGTGCTCACCGGCCGGGCAGAACCGCGAACTTCCTACGACGCACGCGTTGCGGATCCGATCATCGACACTTGAGCCGAGTGTCGGCAGGTGTGCGTAAGACGTCACGGTGATCACGCTCTTACCGGTCTCGAGGATCGCGACGATGTCGTCGGTGTTGGCATCGAAACCGTAAGCCTTGCTTGCTGAATGCAATACAACCTCGGCGTCGAGGGCCAGGATCGCCGCCTTGTCGTTAGTCGCGATGATCCCGGTGTCGGGTCGGCCGACGAGGGTTCCGGCGTCAACGCCTACTTTGTCGGGCGAATAGACGAAAAGCCCAACGAGATCGAATCCCGGGTTGTCGATGACCTCGGCGAGCTGAACCGATCCCACAGGGCCAGTAGCCCATTGGATGACCCGGATAGTCACGTCTGCTCAGACCTGTTGCGTCGCGAACACATTCCTGGGAATGGTCAGCGGCAGGTCGACGGCGCTGAGGAGCCCGGGCGCTGCGTTGACGACATAGGGCACGGCGTTGACGACACGCATCGCGGTGGCCACCATCGCGCCGGCACCCGAGGTCATCGAGCCGATGCCGGCCCGGCCGGGGTCACGCAGGGTTGCCGCCAGTGTGCAGTCAATGTCGGGATCACCGGTGATCACCACGCGGTAGGACAGGTCGCCGATACCGGTCGGCCAGTCCGGAGCAACGCTGTGTGCCAGCCGGGTGACGTGTTCGACGATGATCGCCTCACGACCGTCGACGACGCCGATTGCTTTCATGCGGATCGCGCCGCAGGTTCCTGCCTCGACGGTACCCATTGCGACGTGCAGGGTTTGGTTGGTCACGGCGCGGTCGAAGTCTTCGCGTACTTCTTGGACTTCGACGCCGAAGGCGTCGCCGATCAGCCGGAGCTGGCCCGCCCACTCACCGGCGATGGCTCCAGGAAATGAGATCCAGGGCTGGTAGTCCAGAGGCTGTCCGAAGCCCAATCCGTTGATCATGATGTCGGGCACGCCGTAGTCGTCGTAGAGCCCGATCTCATACGAGTGGATCGACTCGATCGAGGACGATTGGGTGGACAGCACGAGCGGCAGGTAGTCGGCGGCGAAGCCGGGTTCGATGCCCGAGGCGTACAGCGACACCTGTCCTTGCTTGGCTGCTGTGACCAGTTGCTCGCGCCACTCAGCGGGCTCGTAGGCGTGCGGATTGACCAGCCGGGTGGTGCTGGTGGTGACGACGTTGATGCCTGCTGCAAGCAACTTCACGTAGTCGGGAATTGCGAGCGCGTCGCGTTCAGGTCCGGCGGCCGCATAGACCACGCAGTCAGGCTTGAGGGCGATGAGCGCATCAGCATCGTTGGTCGCTAATACGCCGATGGGATCGCCATTGGCCAGCTCGCCGGCATCCTTACCCACCTTCTCGTCGGAGTGCACCCAGACTCCGACCAACTCGAGGTTGGGGCGGTTGGTGATGGTACGAATAGCGATCGACCCGATCCCTCCGGTCGCCCATACCACCACGCGGTGCTTACCTGCGGTCATCTCTTCCTCCTGAATTACGCCAAACCTTTTGTTCTGCAACTGATCTTCAACGGCGTTGCTATGCGACCTTGACCGGCAGTCGCGCCCAGCCCCGCACGCTGGAGGTTCGCGCCCTGCTCGCGTGCTCGTAATCGACGTCCCAATCGGTCCAGCGCTTGAACACCTCCTCGAATGCGACCCGCGCTTCCAGCCGAGCCAGTGACGAGCCGAGGCAGAAATGCAAACCTTGCCCGAAGCTCAAATGTGCTGCCTTGCGGTGGATGTCATAGCGATCGGGATCAGGAAAGTGCTTTTCGTCGCGATTAGCCGATGCGTTGAGCAACAGCATGTAGGACCCTTCGGTCACAGTCTGCCCGTATAGCTCGGTGTCCTGGGCGACGTAACGCCCCTGCACCGGCGACGGTGGCTCGTAACGCAGCGTCTCCTCGACCGCTGACGGGATCAGCGAGGGATCGGCGACCAGTTCTCGTCTCTGATCGGGGTTTTCGCCGAGCAACTCACCCATGAACCCGATCAGTCGAGCGGTGGTTTCACCGCCCGCGCCGGCGATCATCGCGGTGTAAGCGATCACTTCACCGCGCTCGAGGGGGCGCATCGTTCCGTCGGGTTCTTCCACGTGTGCGTTGAGCAGCTCGGTCATCAGGTCATCGGAAGGGTGCGTCGCCCGCCACTCGATGTAATCGGCGAACTGTCCGATCGACTCTTCCAGGGTCGTCGCGGTCAGCAGAGTGCCCCCGGATTCCACCGTGATGCTTTTATCGTTGCGCTCGCGGATCTGTTGCTGCCCTTCCTCGGGAATACCGAGCAGGAAGCCGATCGTCCGCATGGGCATGATCGCGCCGAGGTCGGCGACGAAGTCGAAACCGTCCAAGTCGCGCAGCGGATCCAATGCACGCGAACACAGGTCACGCACCAGTCCTTCGACCGCCAACATGCGGCGGGGGGTGAAAACCCGCGACAACAGACGGCGGTGCAGGTCGTGCAGCGGCGGGTCTTCCCATAGCAAGATGCCGGGCGGTATGTCGATGCCGCTGAACAAAACGTCGGCGGTGGTGCCCCGTCCCGAACGATATGTCTCCCAGTCGTGCAGTGCCGGTGAGACATCGTCATAGCGACTGAGCGCGTAGAAGTTGTACTTGTCGTTGTAGTACAGCGGGGCCTCGGCGCGCATCCGTTTCCACACCGGATACGGGTCGTCGTCGATCGTGTGGTCGTACGGGTCGTAGTACGGCTCGACTGTCGAATTGCTCAAGATCAACCTTCTGCTAGCGGGGCTGGTTGGGCGTGCCCGGGAATAGCTGCTCGGTGGGTCCTGCAGTCACCCAACCGCCGAGTTTCGTAATGAGATGTGGCGCGAAAACCGAGCCGTAGACAAGGTGTCCGACGACGACAACGGCGACGATGGACAGCAACGAAGACTGCAGGCGACTACTCGATTTCTTGTCGGCCCACATCTCGATGACGTTGCGGCCCTCAGCATCGGTGCGCCCGAGCAGGTAGGTGAAGACCATCATCTCGATGCCCATGGCTAACGAGTCGTACAGCGGATACTGGTGTTTGGTTCCTTCGAATATCGCGAGTCCGCGGATCACGTAGCCGTAATAGAAGTTGCCGAAGTG
>DATAZN010000189.1:0-3517 GCA_036272035.1 Mycobacterium sp.
GGTGATGCCGCTGTTCCAGTCGGGCTGCCGCGACGAAGAAGTCTTTGACCACCCTGACGAATTCAACATCGACCGCAAGCCCAACAATCACCTTGCGTTCGGCTTCGGTGCACACACCTGCGTAGGGCAGCACCTCGCCAAGCAAGAGTTAAAAGTGATGTTCGAGGAACTGCTGCCCCGCCTGGAGTCGATCGAGATCCTCGGATCCGGCAGCGTGACTCAAACCAACTTCGTCGGCGGCCTGAAGCACTTGCCCGCCAAAGTCACAATCTCCTGAACGGCCGAGATATCAATGACGAACACGATCGATTATCCACAGCTCTACATCGGCGGCACGTGGGCCGCGCCCGCTGGCCATGACACTATCGGCGTCCATTCCCCCGCCACCGAGGAACGGATCGGTTCGGTGCCTAGAGGCACCGAAGCTGATATCGACGCCGCTGTCGCAGCGGCCAGGACGGCGTTCGACGCCCCTGATGGCTGGTCGACGTGGGATCCGAAGGAGCGCGCAGACGTCCTCGAACGGTTCGCAGCAGAACTGGAAGCCCGTGGCGCCGAAACGGCACGCCGCGTGTCGATGCAGAACGGGATGCCGATCTGGCTCGCTCAGAATTTTGAGGCCGGATTTCCGCCGCTGCTGGTGCGGTACTACAGCAGCTTGATGACGAGCGCACCCGTTGAGGAGTCACGTCCCGGCATGCTCGGCGGCGTTTCGCTGGTGTCCAAGGAGCCTGTCGGCGTCGTCGGTGCGATCGTGCCGTGGAATGTCCCGCAGGGGATTACGTTCCTCAAAATTGCCCCCGCCTTGGCCGCTGGTTGCACGTTCGTCCTCAAACCGGCCGAGGAGACGGTGCTCGACGCGTTCTTGATGGCCGAGGCCGCGGCCGCGGCCGGCATACCCGACGGTGTCGTCAATGTCGTTCCCGGCGGGCGTGAAGTGGGTGCCTACCTCGTCGAGCACCCGGGCGTCGACAAAGTTTCGTTCACCGGTTCGACCGGCGCGGGACGTTGGATCGCCGAAGCATGCGGGCGACTGTTGCGACCGGTCACCCTCGAACTTGGTGGCAAGTCCGCGGCCATCATCCTCGACGACGCCGATATGGCTTCCTCGATTGAGCCCTTATTCGGGTGCACCCTGCTGAACAATGGCCAAATCTGTTGGCTCAACACCAGAGTGCTCGCTCCCCGCAGCAGATACACCGAAATTGTCGATGCGATAACCGATTTCACGCGCGCCCTGAAAGTTGGCGATCCACTCGATCCGGAGACCAAGATCGGCCCGCTGGTATCGCAGCGCCAGCGCGACCGCGTCGAAGGTTACATCGCCAAAGGCAAGAGCGAAGGCGCCCGACTGACCACCGGCGGTTCACGGCCATTTGACCGAGGCTGGTTCCTGGAACCCACAATTTTCGCTGACTTGGACAACAACGCGACGATCTCACGCGAGGAGATCTTCGGCCCCGTGCTCTCGCTGATCCCATACTCCGACGAACAAGAGGCCGTCGCGATCGCCAACGACAGTGTCTACGGCCTGGGCGGGTCGGTGTGGTCGTCGGATCCCGAACGTGCCACCGACGTTGCCCGCCGTGTGCGCTCGGGGACCGTTGGAGTTAATCATTACGTCAACGATCCCGTCGCCCCGTTCGGCGGCATCAAGCAAAGCGGAATAGGACGCGAACTCGGGCCGGAAGGCTTGCATGCCTTCCAGATCTACAAGACCATTTACCTGCCGCCACCGCGGAGCGCCGGTCAAGCATAAGCAATACGACAGGCGTCGAAGTGAATTCGTGCCACGATCGGAGCAAGGAAACAATGTCTGCGGCCGTCGCCACCACGCCCGGTGCCAACGTACATGAATTCACAACCGAGCTGATCGTTCGGCACCGCAGCACACCGGCCGAAGGCGTGGTGTTGCTTGAATTGGCGCATCCGGAAAGCGAAGACCTGCCGCGCTGGGGACCGGGCGCCCACGTCGATTTGTTTCTCGATGACGGTCTGACGCGTCAATACTCGCTGTGCGGTGATCCGCGCGATTCAGGCGCTTGGCGCGTCGGGGTCTTGCTTGATCCCAACAGCCGCGGCGGTTCGCGGTATGTTCACGAGAACCTCAACGAGGGGACTGCGGTGCGCGTGCGCGGCCCTCGCAACCACTTCCCGCTAGTCGACGCGCAGCACTATCGGTTCATTGCGGGAGGTATCGGCATCACCCCCATTTTCGCGATGCTGGAGGCCGCGCAGCGGGCAGGCGATGACTGGACACTGCTCTACGGCGGTCGGACGCGGGCCTCCATGGCGTTCGCGGAAGACCTTGCCGCGCGCTATCCCGAGCGGGTTACTGTATGGCCCCAAGACGAACGCGGCCTTCTGGACCTGGATTCGCTCCTCAAGGATCCCCAGGACAACACGTTGGTGTACTGCTGTGGGCCTGAGGCACTCCTGTCAGCGGTCGAGCGGCAATGCGCCCACTGGCCGGCGGGGATACTTCATATCGAGCGGTTCGCTGCTAAGGCGCCGACCGCTGAGGAAGAGGCCGAAGCGCTCGACCGGTTTGAGGTGGTGTGCCAGCGGTCTGGCGTCAGTTTTGAAATAAGTTCAGACCAGTCGATTCTGGAAGTCCTTGAGGAAGCAGGCATCCCCATTCTGGGCAGCTGCTATGAAGGCGTCTGCGGCACGTGCGAGGCGAAGGTGCTGGAGGGGGGTCCAGTTCAACGCGACTCGGTGCTCACCGATGCCGAGAAAGCTGCCGGCGAAGTGATGATGCCCTGTGTATCGCGCTCTCGCACCGAAAGGCTGGTACTGGACCTGTGAAGACCAACTACCCGAAGAAGTGTTGGTATGTCGCTGCTACCTGCGACGAGATCACCGAATCTCCACTGGGGCGCCGCTTACTCGGCAAGGATGTCGTGCTGTGGCGCGGTGCCAGTGGCGGAGTCACCGCATTCGAAAACCGCTGCGCGCACCGGGCTTTCCCGCTATCTCACAGTACGGTCGACGGTGATCGGCTGGTCTGCGGATACCACGGATGTACCTACGATACCGATGGCAAGTGCGTACATACACCAACCCAATCCCAAGTCCCGACGGGGATGAGGGTGCCCGTGTTCCCCGTCCTCGAGGAGCCGCCATTCGTGTGGATCTGGCTGGGCCCGCCAGCCGCTGCCGCGGGCAGCCAACCGCCAAACATAATGTGGGTCAATGACCCCGCGTGGTCGACATTCGCGAGTGCCTGGCAGGTAAACGCCAACTACATGATGATCCACGAGCACTACTTGGACTTTAGCTACGCTCCCATCCTGCATAGGCGTGACATACCTTTGGAAATCGCCAGTATGCCGGCATTCAACGACGTCGAGGTCACCGAAACCTCCGTGTCCTACACCCGGCTGTTGCCCGACGCTGCGCTAACAGACTGGGAGGCCGATGCCACCAGACTCGACCGCGGGCTCACCTATGAGCGTCGCGAGAGCGGCACGTTCGTCTCGCCGGCGGTTCACCGCCAGTATTGGCAGATCACAGT
>DATAZN010000190.1:0-5669 GCA_036272035.1 Mycobacterium sp.
GGGAGCGCTGGCCAAGCCGGCCAGCGGGGTCAGCCCAAACGCCAAAAACGCCCCGGCACTACCACCGAGGCCAAGCGCCCGACGACGAGCCTTGCCCTTACCCGACTGCCGATTCTTCTTCCCAGAGTGCTTTCCAGCCATCTCCCCGAACCCTTCTATAAGATAAGCGTGAGCTGAGTATTCTCAGGTGACGTTAAGCTACTACGAGTGTTACCTGAGCGATACCGAAACTCGCAAAAATCTCTGAATATTTTTTTTGGTGCCTCGCGAGCTCCATCGATGCAGCTCAACCACTTCTTTACCTCAGTTAACTATCTAAAGCAGCCGCAAGATTTACGTCAGCGTGAGCGCAGGACTCCGGTATGGATCGGCCTCGCGAGCGGGCATTTAGTTGTCTAGCAATCGACCATCAACAGAATCTCCGTCTAGTACTGATGCCTGACGGAGTTCGTGGCGTCGGCGCCACGCCGCTCGAAGGTGGATCTGAGCTGGTGGTATAGGGCCAGGCGCAGAATCGGGGACCGCCTCGACAAATAATATTATGAAGAAAACCTATGGATTTTATGATTGCTTAGCAAAGTAAATGCTCGTCGATGCTTAACCTTCTCAGTGCGACTCAGGTGCTCATGAGGTGAACGCAAGTTAAGAACATGGTTACTTAAACTTTAAGAAACTTTAGGAACTCTAGAGGTGGTTTTAGCGCTAACATCCAGGAGATTAGAGGCCCTATATGACACATCTGATAAGTACTGGAAACCTTGGGTCATATAGTTTATTCGGGGGGTCGATGGGCATGAGTGAACGCCTGAAAGCTGAGAAAACGCCATGACTGGGCTGCTGCGTGCGGTCCGCAAGCAACGCGGCCTGACGTTGGCCCTCCTCGCCGAGCAGACCGGATTGACGAAGAGCTATCTGTCGAAGATCGAGCGCCGGCAGAGCACGCCGTCGATCGCGGTGGCGCTTAAGGTTGCCCGCGCGCTCGATGTCGACGTCGCACAGTTGTTCTCTGACAAATCGGCAGACGAAACGATCGTGGTCGACCGTGCCGACGATCGCCGCGAGGACGGCGGCGACTATCGCCTGTTGGCCCCGAATTTGCTCGGAAAAGCTATGTCGCCGTTCGTCGTTCGGCCCCCTGGTGGCGCCTACGATCCCATTCCTGCCCACCCTGGTCAGGAATTTGTGTTCGTGCATTCGGGAACAGTTGAACTCGAGTACGGCGACCACATCGTCACCCTCGCAGCAGGCGATAGTGCCTACTTTGACGCGTCGGTCAGCTATCACCTCAGGGCGGTAGACCCAGCGCGCGCCGAGGTAGTCGTCGTCGCGTACATCGACCCGAGCACCGACGGCGCCTGACCGCACTTTTCGTTCCCTGCGGCGCCGTGCGTTCGCCGCAAATGCTTGGCTTCAGACCAGCAGCCGGGGCGCCGATGTCACCGCGTGTCCTGACGGGTGGAGCCGGCACCCGCCCGCTAAGGTATCGAACAACCGTTCGGTACAGGTAGGAGTTCGCGTGCGGGTGATGGGCGTCGATCCGGGGCTGACCCGCTGCGGACTATCCGTCGTGGAAAGCGGGCCCGGGAGGCAGGTCGTCGCGCTGGACGTCGACGTCGTCCGGACGCCGGCCGACGAGCCGTTGCACCGCCGTCTGCTGGCGATCAGTGAGGTCGTCGAGCATTGGCTGGACACTCACCATCCCGACGTCCTGGCGATCGAGCGGGTGTTCGCCAACCAGAACGCGAACACCGCGATGGGCACCGCGCAGGCGGGCGGCGTGATCGCGCTCGCGGCCGCCAGACGCGACATCGACGTGCACTTCCACACTCCCAGCGAGGTCAAAGCCGCCGTGACGGGCAACGGCCGCGCCGACAAGGCTCAGGTAACCACGATGGTCACCAGAATCCTTGGGCTGCAAGCCAAACCGACGCCCGCCGATGCCGCTGACGCGTTGGCGCTGGCCATCTGTCACTGCTGGCGCGCGCCGATGATCGCCCGGATGGCCGAAGCCGAAGCCAAGGTCGCCGAGCAGCGTAAGAAGTTCGCCGCAAAAGTGAAGGCGGCCAGATGATCTCGTCGATTCGCGGTGAGGTCCTCGACATCGCCCTCGACCACGTCGTCATCGAGGCATCGGGCGTCGGCTACAAGTTGATGGCGACCCCGTCCACACTCGCGACGCTGCGCCGCGGGAGTGAGGCGCGACTGATCACGGCGATGATCGTCCGCGAAGACTCGATGACGCTCTACGGCTTTCCCGACGGCGACGCCCGCGACCTGTTCCTGACGCTGCTGGGCGTCTCCGGCGTCGGGCCCAAGATCGCGCTGGCTACCCTGGCGGTCTACGACGCGACGGCGTTGCGTCGGGCTCTGGCCGACGGTGACGTGAACGCCCTCACCCGAGTGCCGGGCATCGGCAAACGCAGCGCCGAACGGCTGGTGCTCGAGTTGCGGGACAAGATCGGGCCGGTGGGTACAGGCGGGGTGTTGCCGTCATTGAACGGCCACAGCATCCGCGGCCCGGTGGTGGAAGCCCTTGTGGGACTTGGCTTTGCGGTCAAGCAGGCCGAGGAGGCCACCGATAAGGTGCTGGCGGCCGATGCGGAGGCCAGCACATCGACGGCGCTACGGTCCGCGCTGTCGCTGCTGGGGAAGACGAAATGAGTTCCGCCGACGACGAAGACGACCAAGACCGCGAGGTCTCGGCTGCGCTGACCGTCGGCGAGGGTGACGTCGACGCCAGCCTGCGGCCGCGCTCGCTGGGGGAGTTCATCGGCCAGCCGCGAGTGCGTGAACAGCTGCAGCTTGTTCTCGAGGGGGCCAAAAACCGCGGCGGCACACCCGATCACATCCTGCTGTCCGGCCCGCCGGGGTTGGGCAAGACGTCGCTGGCGATGATCATCGCCGCCGAACTGGGAACGTCGCTGCGGGTGACGTCGGGTCCGGCGCTGGAGCGCGCCGGAGACTTGGCGGCGATGCTGTCCAACCTCGTCGAGCACGACGTGTTGTTCATCGACGAGATTCACCGCATCGCCCGGCCCGCCGAGGAGATGCTGTATCTGGCGATGGAGGACTTCCGGGTCGACGTCGTCGTCGGCAAAGGCCCTGGGGCGACGTCGATTCCGCTCGAGGTGGCGCCGTTCACCTTGGTCGGCGCGACCACCCGATCTGGCGCGCTGACGGGTCCGTTGCGGGACCGGTTCGGGTTCACCGCGCACATGGACTTCTACGAGCCGGCCGAATTGGAGCGGGTGCTGACCCGCTCCGCGGGGATTCTGGGTATCGAACTGGGCGCCGAGGCCGGTGCGGAGATCGCCCGTCGTTCGCGGGGCACCCCACGGATCGCCAACCGGCTGCTGCGTCGGGTGCGTGACTTCGCCGAGGTCCGCGCCGACGGCGTGATCACCCGCGACGTCGCCAAATCCGCGCTGGCGGTCTACGACGTGGACGAACTCGGCCTCGACCGGCTGGACCGGGCGGTGCTGACGGCGCTGACGCGCAGCTTCGGCGGCGGTCCGGTCGGGGTGTCCACGCTGGCGGTCGCAGTTGGGGAAGAGGCCACCACCGTCGAGGAGGTGTGCGAGCCTTTTCTAGTGCGCGCCGGCATGATCGCGCGCACGCCACGCGGCAGGGTCGCCACCCCGCAGGCGTGGACGCACCTAGGGATGACGCCGCCTCCGCGCGCCAGCGGGTTAGGGCAGCCGGGACTGTTCGAGTAGTGGCGATCGCGAGCGCGGCGGAGCCGGGCGAAGCGGGTCGACACCATAGAGGAGGAGTCGCAATGATCACCGCCGCATTGGTATTCGCAGGTCTAGCCGGGTTGCTGCACGTCTACATCTTCACGATGGAGTCGCTGACCTGGACCAGCAAGCGCACCCGCGCCGCGTTCGGCACGACGGCCGAGGAAGCGGAAACCACCAAGCTACTGGCGTTCAACCAGGGCTTCTACAACCTGTTTCTGGCGATCGTCACGGGCGTGGGTATTGGCGCAATCGAGTTGGGACACAAGGGGATCGGTGCCGCACTGATCTTCGCCGGTGTCGGGTCGATGGCCGCGGCGGCGGTCGTGTTGCTGGCGTCGGCGCCGGACAAGGCACGGGCGGCGCTCATGCAGGGCACGTTCCCGGCGATCGCCGTTGTGTTGCTTGTCGCGGGACTTCATTGACCTCGAATCCTGAATAAACTCAGCAGTTGCTGAGTTCGGCTACCTGTCTTGTAAGCCGTGGACTACCCGTTGTGGCGCAACATCGTGTCGTTGCCCGCCGGCGTCGGACTTCGTTGCCTCTGAGGTGGATCTAAGGCGCGGCGGCTAGCGTGACACGCGCGCTGGCGGCATCGGTGTTGCGCCGTCGCGCGGGGGCACTCGGCACGCGCTTGACACTTCGGTGTCCACTGTTTGAGGAGAACTCGAAAAATGAATGACTCGGGGTCAGGTTTCGGCACCCTGCACATGCCGCGCAGCCGTGGCGCGGTGAGCGGATTGCTGCTAATCCTTCTTGGCGCGTGGGGGGCATTGATTCCCTTCATCGGGCCGTACTTCCATTTCGCCTACTCGCCCGACCAGGCGTGGGCGTGGAGCACAGCACGCGCGTGGCTGGAGGTGTTTCCCGGAGTCACCACCGCGTTGGGCGGTTTCTTGCTGCTGACTTCCGGAAACCGCGCCACCGCGATGTTCGGCGGATGGCTCGTCGTCATCGCCGGCGCGTGGTTCGTCGTTGGCCGCACACTGGCGCCGACGATGCGGCTCGGCGACGTCGGTCAGCCGCTCGCAGGTACGGACGCCAAGCGCGCGGCGATCGAGATCGCCTCGTTCTCGGGGTTGGGCGCGCTCATCGTCTTCCTGGGCGGAGCGGTCCTCGCGCGGGTGACGATTCGTACGGCGCGTGACGTGGAATTGGCGCATCAGGCAGAGCTGGCGCAATCGACGAATGCCTTTGACGGCTTCGACACACCCGTGGCTCAAACCGAGGTACTGTCCGCTGAGCCGCGGCGGCACCGGCGCGAGAGCAAGGGCGGTGTGTTCCGCCGCGCGCCCAGCCACTGACGATTTGATCTTGACACGATGAGGCCGATCGCCGCCGGATAGGCGGCGATCGGCCTCAGCTTTAGGTCAGAGCAGTTCGAGCAACTGCAGATCGGTGATGTATTTGACGATCACCGGCTCCGAGACATGCGGAATGTCTTTGTCGGCGCCGATTTTCGCCTCTTGCACCGCGGCGCGGAATCGATCGGTCGGTGCCATCGACCCGTTGATCGGCGTCTGCGGCTTCTGGTAGTTGTGCAGCAGCGGCAAGAGCGAGTACTGACGCTGCCGGTCGGGCAGGGTCCGCAGTGTCGTCTCGAACCGTTGCAACCAGGTGCCGTAGTCGCCGACGCGCTGGACCGAGTACCCGGCGTCGATCAGCCAGTCGACGTACTCGTCGAGGCCGATGCCGTCGTGGTAGGGATTCATCACGTGGTACGTCTGGTACCCGGCTTCCTCTTCCAGCACCCGGGGCCCCAGCACTGAGATGGCCTCGGAGATGAATTCGACCGGCAGCCCGTCGTAGTGGGCACGCTGACGGTTATCGTCCGCGTCGAGCTCGTAGAACGAGCCGGGCGCGATACCGGTGGCCACCAGGCTCAGCATCAGCCGGGTGAACATGTCCGGCAGGTTCAGCTGACCCGCGTAG
>DATAZN010000191.1:0-3688 GCA_036272035.1 Mycobacterium sp.
GCCTTCGCCGCGAGGAGGTCGGTGGCCTGCGCTGGGCAGACGTCGCCCTGGAGGCCGGCACGTTGCGCATCCGTCAGCCCCGTGTTGATGTGAACGGCCGCGACACCATCGTGGCGACCAAGACTGAACGCAGCGCCCGCGATCTCCCGTTGCCGCCCCGAGAACTGGCGATGCTGAAAGCGATGCGCACGGCCCACCTGCGTGAGCGCCTGGCGGTGGGCCGACCTCTCGCCGACGATGACCTGTTGCTTTCGCGGGTCGACGGCACTTGGTTGCCGGTTCGCGAATACTCCCGCGAGTTCACCGCCCAGCGAAAGGCGGCAGGGCTCAAGGCAATCACGCTCGGCAAGCTGCGGCACTCGAATATCTCCCGGATGCGCGCAGCGGGTATCGCCGCCGATGTGGTCGCTGCCTGGCATGGCCACACCGAACGCATGACACAGGCGGTCTACGGGCGGGTCACTGACGATCGCCTGACCGCTGCGTCGGCAGTGTTCTCGGCAACAGCAGTAGGACAAAATTAGGACAATTGTGTCCGCCCTCCAAACATCCGCAAATGACGAAACCCGCTCTGAACACCAGTTCAAAGCGGGTTTCTCCTGTGGAGCTAAGGGGATTCGAACCCCTGACCCCCACACTGCCAGTGTGGTGCGCTACCAACTGCGCCATAGCCCCAGAAGACGTGCTCATCGAAGTTACACCACGGCCTGCCAGCCTTCAAAGTCGCTGATCAGGTCACACGGCCCCGCGCGTGCGCGCTAGCGCAGCGGGTCGAATTCGCGCAGGCCTGCCGGCTGCGTGCCGGTGGTGATCTGCTCGGCCAACAGCCGACCGGTCGCCGGGCCCTGCTTCATTCCCCACATGCCATGCCCACCCGCGACGAAGATGCGGTTCTCCAGCACCGGTCCGACCAGCGGACGCCCGTCGGGACTCAACGGGCGCGGCCCAACCCACATGCCGTCGCGCTCCGCCCAGCGAACTCCGTCCAAGAACCGGCTTGTCGCATCGACCATGGCATCGACCACACCAGCAGACGCGGCGGCGTCGGGACGTCGCAACTCCATCACGCTGGTGACCCGCAGCATGCCCTCCAACGGCGTGCACGCCACCCGCACATCCGGCAGATAGATCGGCCCGAAAACCTGACGCTCCAACGGCACCGTGAACGAGTAGCCACGGCCGGCCTGCACCGGAACCCGAACCCAGCGGCTTACCAATCTCGGCAACCATGCGCCGGTCGCGATCACCGCCACGTCGGCCATCAAAGCGGGACCAGTGTGGGGCTGGACCGCGACGCCATGCCCCGAGGTCCGCACGTCGACGACATCGACGATGTCCAGTGCGGCGCCCCGCTCGACGACTGAGCTCGCCAGCGCCCGCACGAAACGGCCGGGATTGACGAACCGCTGACCGTTGATGCGGACACCGACGGCTACCCCGCTTGAGGCAAGTGGCACCTGCTCGCGCAACTCCGCAGCGGTCAATTCCGTGCTGGAGCTCGGCTGCCCGGCGTCCTGCAAACGTTGCAGCTGGTCCAGCAGATGTTCGGCGTCTGCCGAACTGCGGAACAACGCGGTGATCGGCGCGTCGGTGATCGGCGCGTCCACCCCGTTGGAGACCAGCTCGTCGTAAGCCGCCATGCACTCGTCGTTGAGCGTCAGGTTCGCTCGCACTGCGCGCGTCCATGACGACTCCCGGCAGTTCACGGCGAACCGCAGCAAGAATTTCCACAGAGTCGGATCGGTGCTCAGTGGAATCCGCACCGGCGCAGCGTGATTCGGCAATGATCGCAGCGCGTATCGCAGCGTTCGCGGGTCATTGAGCGGGACACTCAGCGCCGGAGCGATCCATCCGGCGTTACCCCACGAGGCGCCCGCCGCGACGCCGGTGCGATCGACCACCGTCACCGAGACCCCGTGCTCCTGCAGAAACCACGCCGTCGACAACCCCACAATGCCGGCGCCCACCACGATCGCCGATCGCGGTGGGATCCGGCGGATGTCAGCCATCAAAACCTCCCGACGTCGCTCAGGCCAGTTCCGACGCGGTCCCGGCCTCCCACTCAGCAGGCGGTGGTGTGTGGCCCTCTACCCGCGTTTCCGGTGCGAACATCCAACCCACCCCGGCGGCCAACAGCACGACCCCGCTGATCGCAAATCCCCAACCATAGTTCAGGTGCTCAGCGATCTGAGCGACCGACAACGAACCGACGATGGCGCCGAGATCAACCATCATCTGAAACGTCGACACCGCCGTGCCCGTGCGTGCCGTGCTGCCCAGGATGTCGGCGATCGCGGCCTGCTGCGGCGAGGAGTACACGCCCGATGTCGCACCCGCCACGCACGCCGCAATCAGGAAAACGGGCACCGACAACGACGCGCCCAGCCAGATGGTCGACACGCCGGAGGCGAGGAGCCCGCCGATCACCAGGCCGCGCCGGCCGATCCGGTCGGACAGGTAGCCGCTGGGCCACACCACGAGCAGATTCCCGAGCGCGAACATCCCCAGCACCAAACCCGTCATCCGGGGCCCGCGGCCCAGCACGTCGGAGACGAAGAGCGGCACGATGGCCATTCGCAATCCGAACACCGCCCAGCCTGTCGCGAAGTTCGACACCAGTGCCGCGCGATACGCGCGGTGCCGAAGCGCGGCACGCACCGTCACCGCCGGCTCGGCGTGTTCGGCCGGTGCGCCCAGTGTTGAGCGGCGCAAGCTGTAGGACACCACGATCGCGGTGATCAGCACCGAAACTCCGTATATGAGAAACGGTGCTTTGAGCCCCCAACCTGCGGTGAGACTGCCCACCAGCGGGCCGGCGACCGAGCCGACGAGAAACGAGGTTACGAACAGGCCCGCGACTCGCCCGCGCGCGTCGGGCGGGCTGATTCGGATCATCAGACCCAACGCGGAGATGAAGAACAACGTCGACCCGATCCCGCCGATCGCGCGGAATACCAGTAGCTGCCAATAGGTTTGGGCGAATGCGGATACTGCGGTGGACACCGAAACGATCAGCAGCCCGGCCACGTAGACCTGCCGCTCCCCCAGCCGCTGCACCAGCAGTCCGGTGGGTGGAGCGGAGAACAGCCTCATCACCGAAAAAATCGTGATCGAGAAGGTCACCGCTCCGAGGCTCACCCCGAACGTTCGGGCGAAGGCCGGCAGTACCGGAGACACCACACCGTAGCCAAGCGCGGCCACCGCGTTCGCGGCGATCAGCACCCAAGCTTCACGCGGCAGCCTCGACCTGTCGCGGCGCCACGCGGTCAAGCGAGCGCGTTGGGAGACGAGGGTCACCCGATGACTTTATCCACAACCTCGTGCGCTTCTCGCTGCACCTCGGCTAAGTGCTCAGGCCCACTAAACGATTCGGCGTAGATCTTGTACACATCTTCGGTGCCCGACGGCCGTGCGGCGAACCAGGCATTGGCCGTCGTCACCTTCAAACCGCCCAGCGGCGCGCCGTTGCCCGGCGCCGTGGTCAGCTTTGCCGTGATCTGCTCCCCGGCCAGCTCAGTGGCACTGATCTGGTCGGGCGACAGCTTGGCCAGCCGCGCCTTTTGCTCCCGGTCGGCCGGCGCGTCGATCCGCGCATACAGCGGGGCGCCGTACTTCTCGGTCAGCTCTTGATAACGCTGCGACGGCGTGGCGCCGGTGACGGCGAGAATCTCGCTGGCCAGCAACGCCA
>DATAZN010000192.1:0-22217 GCA_036272035.1 Mycobacterium sp.
CGTTCCTCGGTCAGCTGCGGTACCGCCACCCGGATCAGCGTGCCGTCGTTGGTGGGGTTCACCCCCAGGTCTGAGTTACGGATCGCAGCCTCGATGCTTCCGAGCTGACCGGCCTCGTACGGCTTGATGACGACCAGCCGCGCCTCCGGGACATTGATGCTGGCCAGCTGGGTGATCGGAGTTGCAGAACCGTAGTAGTCGATGACAATCCGGTTGAACATGCTGGGGTTGGCCCGGCCGGTCCGGATGGTCGACAGGTCGTCGCGACTCACCGATACGGCCTTTTCCATTTTCTCTTCGGCGTCGAAGAGAGTCTCGTCAATCATTTCCGCCGCTCCTCCTCATCGCTGCGCTCTGCATCGTCGCCGGCGGGCATTTCTGCGCCGCGCCTCCCTTCACGTTGTGACCAGCGTTCCAATTTTGTCACCCGCGACGGCCCGAGCGATATTGCCATCGGTCAGCAGGTTGAAAACCAGAATTGGCATGCGATTGTCCATGCACAAGCTGAACGCGGTGGCGTCGGCCACCTGCAGCCCGCGGTCGATCACTTCCCGGTGCGTGATGGCCGTGAACAGCTCGGCCCCCGGGTTCACCCGCGGGTCTTCGGCGAACACCCCATCGACCGCCTTGGCCATCAACACCACGTCGGCGCCGATCTCCAACGCCCGCTGCGCGGCGGTGGTGTCCGTGGAGAAGTACGGCAGCCCCATACCCGCACCGAAGATCACCACCCGGCCCTTTTCCAGATGACGGACGGCACGCAGGGGGATGTACGGCTCGGCGACCTGCCCCATGGTGATCGCGGTCTGCACCCTGGTATCGATGCCCTCCTTCTCGAGAAAGTCTTGCAGCGCAAGGCTATTCATCACGGTGCCGAGCATCCCCATGTAGTCCGATCGGGTGCGCTCCATTCCGCGCTGCTGCAGCTGAGCGCCGCGGAAGAAGTTGCCGCCGCCGATCACCACCGCAATCTGCACGCCCGTACGGACCACCTCAGCGATCTGGCGGGCGACCAGCGCCACCACGTCGGGGTCCAGGCCCACCTGTCCGCCGCCGAACATCTCGCCGCCGAGTTTGAGCAATACCCGGGTGTACGCATGTCGACTCGACCCGCCCTCGGGGCTCCGACCGTCGGGCAGGAACGCCCCGGCTCCGTTGGCGCTCGTCGGCTCCTGCTCCGTCATCGAACTCCTCGCATGAAAGGACGACACCTAGCTATCCCCACGACGGCCATTCCCCTAATAGCTTGGTCCATCCTGCCTCATGGCCGGTCTTCACTCGCCCAGGGTTGCCGGGCTGCATGTCTTCGCCTGCGATTGTCGCGCGGCCGGTGGGCCCGGATCGCAAAATCGCACGAAAGACCGTCAGCAAACCAGCGGCGCGACCAGCAACGGCCGTACGACATTGCGGTTGAGGCTGTTTCGGGGGCGTTGGCAGCGTGGGCGGCGTCACAGCGACCACGGCAGGCCGTCTACCAGCGAGGGAACACTGTCACGGCATGTCGCGGATGACTCTGGCGCACGCAGAGGTTTCAGCGCCCGGCACCGCGGGAATGCGCCAACCTGCGGCGCGAAGAGGCAGATAACGCGATTCTGACCGCGCCCAACCCGGTCCAGCAGTCGGCCGGTGAGCAGACGGTGAAGCACCTAAGCCACGAGGAGGACTTTATGTCGGACGACAAGAGCGGGCCTGCAGAAGGCGTCAAGGGCGTTGTCGAGGGCGCCAAGGGCCTCGCCAAAGAGGCCGCCGGTAGCGTGGTCGGCAACAAGGACCTCGAGAAAGAGGGCGAGGCGCAGCAGGACAAGGCCTCAGCCCAGCGCGACGTCGCCAGGAAGGAAGCCGAGGCCGAGGCAGCTCGGTCCGGTGAAGAGGCGGCGGAGAAGCGCCAGCAGTCCCACCAGAACTAAGCAGCATTCGACTGGGCCTGGTCCATCACGGACCGGGCCCAGTTGCTGTCTTGCCGAAATAGCCTGCCGGTCAACCGAATAGCGGTAACGCACGCTTGCGGGCCAGCGCGTCCATCCCGCTCTGAATGCTGTCCTGTACCTCGTGATACTTGCGATCGATGTAGTCGTCGTCGTCGGCTCGATCCGGATCATTGTCGATCTCGACCGCGGGCATGAATCGCGTGCGGATCTTGGCCGGCAGCGGCAGCTGCGGCAGCGCGGCGGGGGCGATTCCCCAAGGCAGCGAAATGGCGACCGGAAAGACCTTGAGCCGCAACAGCCGGTCCAGTCGCAGAGCGCGCGAAAGCCGATCGCCGCGGATCAGAACCGGCATGGCGTCGGCACCCCCAACCGTCGCGATCGGCACAATCGGCACGCCTGCGCGGATAGCCATCTTCACAAAGCCTTTGCGCCCCGCCAGGTTGGCCCGATCGCGCTCGCTCCACGGGCGTAGCGAGTCGACCTCGCCTCCCGGCCATAGCGCCACATCGTGGCCTTCGGCCAGCGCAGTCGCGATGGCGTCCGGGGCCGCGGGCAACACTCCCATTGACCTGAAGTACCGGCCGAATCCCGGAATGGCCATCAGCGCGTCGTGGGCTGTGCCGTGCAAGGTCCGCTCTGATCCGAACCGCCGCCACCATTGAATACCGACGGTCCAGGCGTCCCAGACGAATGGAGCACCCGAGTGGATGCCGATGAGCAGGGCAGGCGGTTTACCGATGTTTTCCCAGCCATCGATTTCCATCCGGAACCAATAATCCACCAGCAGATTCCAGAAAAACTTCTGACGTTGCAGCGTCGTCTCGTCCTGGCCGCTCAGGTCCCACTCGCCCGCCCGCTCGGCCACCCAGCCGCTCAGCCCGCCGGCCTCGCCCGCGCGCCGGTCCCCCATTGCGGTGCGCGCCTGCTCAGCTTGCAAATCGGCCTGCTTGCGCACCTTGGCAGACCTGTGATCGGTAGCACTCATAGCCTGTGAGTTACCCCGTCTGGCGCGACTCGAACCGGAACCGACCTATAGCGGTCGTCGCCAGTAGACTGCTTGGCTCAGAAGCGATTTTCCGGGCCGACGACGGCCCAGACGGTGTTGCCGGCCGTGGTGGTGTAGTTGCCCCAGGCCCGACTGTTTCCCGCGACCAGGTCGAGGCCAGAAACATTGTCCCGAGCCGACTTTCGGTGCACTGGGTTGACGATGCCAACGTGTTGTAGCGCCACCGACACCGTCGATCCGTCGGTTTCCACTCGAAGCGCGAAACCTCTATCGGTGTCGACAAGGACGGTTTCGACCAGTTCTGTCGCGACCGTGGACACCACGTGGACGAAGTCGGTTCTCGCCCACTCCGTCAACCACTGCGTCGTCAATTCACGGCATTTGCCAATGCTGCTCCGCTGTGACGGCAGCGAAGCGCGGTAACGCCGCCGGTATCGATGCAGTCCATCGGCGGACAGCTCAGCAAGTGCCGATTCAAGCGTCGTGTACATAGGCACATATCGGGTAATGCCGTTACGCCGGGCGCCATTTCTACCCTGACCATGCGCGCAGACCATAGCGAGCGGCACGTTCGGCCATTCAGCGATCTGCCAACGGGCACTGGTGAACACAGCCCACGCCGGATCTTCTCGAACGCTCAGCCCGGTGACGTCGATGACGACGGAATCAGGTTCATCGAGTGCGGCTTTGACGATGGTGTCACGAATCGGGGCGTATGTCGTGGCATTCAGTGCACCGACGATAGTGAGCACACGAACCCTACCGACATCGGTGACACCAACCTGCAGCGCACTGTGGCCGCTTGGCATGACCCGCTCTTCATCCGGAGTGTGACGTAACGCCGGGCGGCTCATTTCTTCACCTACTCGACCTCAGGATCGTATGCGATCGTGTTCGCCAGTGTGTGCGCCTTGGTCGTGCGGGAGGCGGCTGTCATCGGCGGATGCTCAATCCTCGCAGCATTTCGGCGAGTTTGCTCGGCCAGTTGCTGACGTCCTACCGCCGACACAACGATCAGACTGGGACGGAGCCGGTCTCGCGGTCCCAGGCACGGTGCGTGGCCAGCACAGACGCAAAGTCGTCGAAGGATTGCTCCGGGACAGAGTCTTCGGCGGCAGTGGTGGACACCACACCCGCGGACGGCTTTCGCCGCTGGCCGATCAGCCCAAGTGCGCCGACAGCAGCCAGGCCGGTACTGATTTGCGCCCGTTGCCCTCGTCCCGAATGTCGACGAACGGGAACTCGGGGCTATTGCTGTCAGCGAAGTTGGCGTGAATCCTGGCCGGCCGGATCTCGTCGATGACCCAGTACCGCGACACCACATCACCCAACTCGTCCTGGGTCACCGGGTTGGCCGGGCCGTCAGGCATCCCGTTTCGGTCGAAGACCAGCACGAAGTACGACGCGCCCGGGGCGGCGGCCCGGACAATCGAGCGCTGGTAGCCGTCGCGCAGCTCAACAGGCATCGAATGGAACAGCGTGCTGTCCACGATCGTGTTGAATCGGCCGTCGTAACCAGTGAACGCGGAGATGTCGGCCACCTCGAACGAGGCGGTAGTCAGCCCCTGCCTGGCGGCCGCCGCCGTGGCCAACTTGATCGCAGTGGGCGAGGCATCCAGCCCGACGGTGTTGTGCCCCAATGCCGCCATGTGCAATGCCAAAGCGGCCTCACCGCAACCGGCGTCGAGCACGTCGCCCTGGATCTTGCCCTGATCGATCAGCGACGCAATCTCCGGCTGCGGCTCCCCCAAACTCCACGGCGGTCGTCCGCCCGAAAACTCGGCAGCCTCGCCACGGTAGGCCGGATCGAAATCGAAATCGAATTTCTGAGTTTCAGTCATACCCCAGGTATATCAACCAGGCTGATATGTGTCAACATCGTTGATATGGGCACAGCTGAGGACGCGCCGCTTGGGTACCTGTTGTTTCAGGTGATGGCAACACTGCGTCCCGAGGTAGCGGCCGCGCTGAGGCCGCTGGGCCTGACCCTGCCCGAATTCGTCTGCATGCGAATGCTTTCCATGAGCCCCGGGTTGTCCAGCGCGGAGCTGGCCCGGCTAGGCAATGTCTCACCGCAGGCGATGAACACGGTGCTGCACAGGCTGGAGAACGCCCAAGTCGTGACCCGCCCAGCATCGGTAGCATCCGGCCGTGCGCTGCCGGCCTCGCTGACTGCGGATGGCCGCACACAGCTGAGACGCGCCGAGGCCGCGGTGCGGGAAGCCGACGCCCGCGTGCTGGCCAAGCTGTCGGCGTCGCAGCAGCGCGAATTCAAGCGAATGCTGGCAGCGCTGGGACCAGACTAGGTCTGGTCGATACGCACCCAAGGCCGGGCGTCTTCGAGTTCGTAAGCAAGCTCCAGCAAGCGCGCTTCCTGGCCCACCTGCGCCGAGAACATCATCCCCACCGGTAATCCGTTGGCCGATACAGCCAGCGGCAACGAGATCGCGGGCTCCCCGGTGACGTTCTGCAACGGCGTGAACGCGACCCAATCCTGCAGCCGGTCAATGATCTGGTCGTAGTCGGCAGTCGGGTCGAGGTGCCCGATCTGCGGCGGCTCGTCAGCCAAGGTCGGTGTCAACACGAGGTCGTATGTGCGAGCGAGCCGTTCGGTGTGGCGCCGCACGCGGGACAAACGGATCAGCGCCAGCGGAATGCGATACAGATTTCGACGCGCATGCCGGTCGAGGCCCCGTGACAGGTTGTCCAACCGGGTCACATCGAATCCGTCGAAGGTGCGTTTGTTCTGCTGAATTTGACCCATTGCCAGCAGTCCCCAGTAGAGCACAAAGTCGGACACGAAACTCGAAGGAACTGGCGGTTTTTCGAGATGGTCGACGCGGTGGCCGAGCTCTTCGAGCAGGCCTGCGGATTTCAAGGTCAGCTCGCGAACCTCGGGGCTGGACTCGCGTAGAAGTGAGTGGGTGATGACGGCGATCCGCAGTCGCTTTTCTCCGGCGTGCTGCACGTCTCCGATCGGCGTGAGCTTGGGCGCCCGCCAGATGCGTTCGGCTTCCCGGTAGAACGCGGCGGTGTCCCGCACCGATCGGCTGACCACCCCGTTGGCGACGACGCGAATCGGCATTTGCCTGACTTCTTTGTCCAGCGGTAGCCGTCCACGCGACGGCTTCAGCCCGACGAGTCCGTTGCAGGACGCGGGAATTCGGATCGAACCGCCGCCGTCATTGGCATGGGCAATCGGCACCGCACCGGCGGCCACGAACGCGGCAGAGCCCGACGACGATGCGCCCGCGGTGTGGTCGGTGTTCCACGGGTTGCGCACCGGTCCCAGTCGCGGGTGTTCAGCCGAGGCGCTGAAGCCGTATTCCGACATCTGGGTCTTGCCCAACGACGTCATCCCGGTGGCCAGGTACGTCCGCGCGAATTCGCTGTCGATTTCGGCCCGCCGCGGCGGCCACGCGTCGGTGCCGCGCATCGTCGGCAGCCCGGCGACGTCCACGTTGTCCTTGATGAACGTCGGCACGCCGCTGAAGAAGCCGGCGCGGGCCGGCGCCGCCGCCTGGGCCCGAGCCTGCTCGAAAGCCTCGTAGGCCAGGCCGTTCAGGGCGGGGTTGACGGTTTCGGTGCGGGCGATCGCTGCCTCGACGACCTCAGCCCGGCCTACCCGACCGGAGTTGAGGGCGTCGATCAGACCAACGGCGTCGAGGTGACCGAGCGCGTCGTCACCGAACGCGTGCACATGTCGCATCAGGCTGATGCTACTGCTGGCCGACCTCGAAACGGACGAACCGGGTCACGGTGACACCGGCTTCGTCGAGCAGCGCCTTGACCGTCTTCTTGCTGTCCGACACTGACGGCTGCTCGAGCAGCACGACGTCTTTGAAGAACCCGCCCAGGCGGCCTTCGACGATCTTGGCCAGCGCCTGCTCCGGCTTGCCCTCTGCGCGTGAGGTCTCCTCGGCGATGCGCCGTTCGCTGGCCACGACGTCCTCGGGCACATCGTCCCGAGTCAGATAGCGAGCCTTGAGCGCGGCGATCTGCAGCGCGACCGCGTGCGCGGCGGCGGCGTCGCCGCCGGTGTACTCGACCAGCACACCGACGCCCGGGGGCAGGTCGGCGGCGCGCTTGTGCAAGTAGGTCTCGACGGTGCCGTCGAAGTATGCGACCCGGCGCAGTTCGAGCTTCTCCCCGATCTTGGCGGACAGCTCGGCGATCACCTGCTCGACGGTCTTGTCACCGACACTGGCCGCCTTGACAGCGTCGACGTCGGCGGCCTTGGACTTGGCCGCCGCAGCGACGATCTCCTCAGCGACCTTCTGGAACTCCGCGTTCTTGGCGACGAAGTCGGTCTCGCTGTTGAGCTCGATCAGCGCACCATCCTTGGCGGCCACCAGGCCCTCGGCGGTGGCCCGCTCCGCGCGCTTGCCGACGTCCTTGGCGCCCTTGATCCGCAGCGCCTCGACGGCCTTATCGAAGTCGCCTTCGCTGTCAGCGAGTGCGTTCTTGCAATCGAGCATGCCGGCGCCGGTCAGCTCACGAAGACGCTTGACGTCGGCAGCGGTGAAGTTCGCCATCTCAGCCTTCCGTGGGGGTTGGTTCTGCTGCGACCGCGGCGGCCTGTTCGGCCGGCGCGGCGGTTGCGGTCGCCGAAGCCAACAGCTCCTGCTCCCATTCGGCCAGCGGCTCGGCGGCTGCGGCGTCGGGCTTGCCGTCGGCGCGACCGGCGCCGGCGCGTGCCTGCAGGCCCTCGGCCACCGCCGAGGCGATCACCTTGGTCAGCAGGGCCGCCGAGCGGATCGCGTCGTCGTTGCCCGGGATCGGGTAGTCGACCAGGTCGGGGTCGCAGTTGGTGTCCAGGATCGCGATCACCGGGATACCCAGCTTGCGGGCCTCACCCACCGCGATGTGCTCCTTGTTGGTGTCGACGACCCAGACTGCCGACGGAACCTTCGCCATGTCGCGGATACCGCCCAGGCTCCGCTCCAGCTTGTTCTTCTCGCGGGTCAGACCCAGGATTTCCTTCTTGGTGCGGCCCTCGAAGCCACCGGTCTGCTCCATCGCCTCGAGCTCCTTGAGCCGCTGCAGGCGCTTGTGCACCGTGGAGAAGTTGGTGAGCATGCCACCCAGCCAGCGCTGGTTGACGTACGGCATACCCACCCGGGTCGCCTCGTCGGCGATGGATTCCTGCGCTTGCTTCTTGGTGCCGACGAACAAGACCGTGCCGCCATGGGCGACAGTCTCTTTGACGAACTCGTACGCCTTGTCGATGAAGGTCAGCGTCTGCTGCAGATCGATGATGTAGATGCCGTTGCGGTCGGTGAAGATGAACCGCTTCATCTTGGGATTCCAGCGACGGGTCTGATGCCCGAAGTGCGTGCCGCTGTCAAGCAGCTGCTTCATGGTTACTACGGCCATGCGTGTGCCTTTGTGTGTCGGTTGTCGCCCAGCGACGGGTGAAGCCGGGCCCTGGCGGCTGCTGCGATGCCGAACCCGTCGTTGGACGGGACCGGCCGGCATGCGGTGCGAACTCCTAGTGGAACGGGAGACGCGATGCAGACGCGCGAAGTCAGCTCGTAATTACGGGCTGCGCAGAGGAGTTTACACGCTTCGGCCAGGTGCTTTGTCCACAACGCTGGCTGGTCGGTTTGCCGGCGTCGCGGTGAACTGACGAGGTGCGATGGGCGGCGACGATACTGGCCGCGACGCTGGTCTGCGCAGTCCCGGCCAGCGGCGATGCGGCCCGCCTGCAGTGGCCGCTACGGCCGCCACCTGCGGTGATGCGTGCCTTCGACGCCCCGTCGCCGAACTGGAACCGCGGCCATCGCGGTGTCGACCTGGCGGGCAGTCCGGGCCAGCCGGTCTATGCCGCGGGCGCCGCGACGGTGGTGTACGCCGGGACGCTGGCCGGCCGCGAGCTGGTGTCGCTGGCCCACCCGGGCGGTTTGCACACCAGTTACGAGCCGGTGCGGGCCGCGGTACGCGCCGGGCAATCGGTGACCGCGGGGACGGCGATCGGTGAATTGTTGACCGGACATCCGGGCTGTCCGGTCGCGGCGTGCCTGCATTGGGGCGCGATGTGGGGTCCGGCCGCCCGCGCCGACTACGTCGATCCGCTGGGGCTGTTGGCGTCCACGCCGATGCGGCTGAAGCCGCTGCATCGATAGTCACAGAGATCCCAGTCAGGTCGGGGCGCACTTTGTGCCCGTCTCTGAGCGACTTCGTCGGGTCCGACGCCGCAACTGACCGAGTTTTCGCTACGAGGCGGGCACATCGGGTATCGGTCAGGCCCGCGGGTGCGCTTGGTCGTGCACTGCACGCAGCCGGGCGACCGTCACATGGGTGTAGAGCTGGGTAGTGGCCAGGCTGGAATGCCCCAGAAGTTCCTGTACAACGCGCAGATCAGCCCCGCCCTCGAGCAGGTGGGTGGCCGCGCTGTGCCGCAAACCGTGGGGTCCCATGTCGGGCGCGCCATCGACGGCGGCGACGGTCTGGTGCACCACGGTGCGAGCCTGTCGCACGTCGAGCCGCCGGCCCCGCGCCCCCAGCAACAGGGCAGGCCCGGATTCCGGGGCAAACAGGGCCGGGCGCCCGTCGGCCAACCAGGCGCGCAACGCATCGGCGGCCGGTTCTCCGAACGGGACGCTGCGCTGCTTGTTGCCCTTACCCAGCACACGCAGCAGCCGGTGTGCGTTGTCGATGTCGTCGACGTCCAGTCCGCACAGCTCGCTGACCCGGATGCCGGTGGCATAGAGCAACTCAACGATCAATCGGTCCCGTAAGGCCAGCGGATCACCTTGCTGCGAACCGGATTTCGCGGCCGACATGGCGGCAAGCGCCTGATCTTGCCGCAACACGGCCGGCAGTGCCCGTCGCGCCTTTGGCACCTGCAGCCGGGTCGCCGGGTCGCCGCCCAACAGCCCTCGCCGCACCGCCCACGCCGTGAACGACTTGACCGCCGACGTACGGCGCGCGAGCGTGGTGCGCGCCGCACCGGCGCCCGCCCCGGCGGCCAACCACGACCTCAGGATCGGCAGGCTCAAACCTTGCAGGCCTGTGTCGGGCGCCCGCTCACCGAGGAATGCGAATAACGACCGCAGATCACCTAGGTACGCGCGGCGGGTATGCGCCGAGCGAAGGCATTGCAGCTCCAGGTAACTGTCGAATTCGTCGAGGACTGCCTCCACTACCTCACGGTCGCAGAGACGGGCGGTCTGGCTCAGGTGACGCGCCGCAGGGTGTCCGGAGTGAGATCTTTCAGGGTCGGGTAGCCGTCGACGGCCATCGTCAGGTCGGCTTCGGCCAGCAGCGACCGCAGGACGTGCACGATCCCGTCGGCGCCGCCGAGTGCCAGGCCGTAGGCGTAGGGCCGCCCGACTCCGACGGCGGTCGCACCGAGCGCCAGGGCTTTGACGACGTCGGCGCCGCTGCGCACGCCAGAGTCGAACAGCACGGGCAAGCCATCGGCGGCCTCCACCACGCCCGGCAGGCAGTCCAGCGCGGGAAGCCCGCCGTTGGCCTGTCGCCCGCCATGAGTAGAGCAGTAGATGCCGTCGACGCCACCGTCTTTGGCGCGACGCGCGTCGTCGGGGTGGCAGATGCCTTTGACGATCAGCGGCAGCTTGGTCAGCGAGCGCAGCCACGGGAGATCGTCCCACGTCAGTGGATTGCCGAAGACCTGAATCCACCGCAGCACCGCGCCCTGCGGGTTCTCTTCGGGGCTTTGCGCCAGGCTCGCGCGGAAAATCGGGTCGCTGGTGTAGTTGGACAAGCATTTTCCGCGCAGCTGCGGAAAATTCGACGTGCTCAGATCGCGCGGGCGCCAGCCGGTGACCCAGGTGTCCAACGTGACGACGATGCCTTTGAAGCCGGCCGCTTCGGCGCGATGCACCAGGCTGGCGGCCAGGTCACGGTCGGTCGGCGTGTAGAGCTGGAAGAATCCGGGGGTGTCACCGAATTCGGCCGCGACCTCCTCGAGCGGGTCTTCGGTCAACGTCGACATCACCATGGGAACTCCGGTGCGGGCGGCGGCGCGCGCGGTCGCTAAGTCGCCGTGGCCGTCCTGCGCGCACAACGCGATCACCCCGATCGGCGCCATGAACAGCGGGCTCGGCAAGGTCAGCCCGAACAAGTCGATCGACAGATCCCGTTGTGCGGCACCGACGAACATCCGCGGGATCAGACCCCACTGCTGGAACGCCTCGCAGTTGGCTCGCTGCGTGCGCTCGTCACCCGCCCCGCCGGCGACGTACGACCACACCGACGGCGGTAGCGCCTTTTCGGCCTTGGCTTCCAGCTCCGCGAAGATCATCGGCAGCTTGGGTACGACTCCGGCCAAGCCCTGGAAATAGATCTCGTTCTGGTAGTCGCCGAATGCCATGCGATGAGCATGCCAGCCGGCGATTGGGCTGACGAGGCCCTACTGGCTAGCTGCTTCGGCGGCGGCGAGTTCCTTCTTCCATTGACGGAAGGTCTCTTCGGTACGGCCACGCCGCCAGTAACCCGATATGGACGCCCACTTCGCGTCGACTCCGCGCTCGTTGCGGATGTAGGGCCGCAGGTTGTGCATGACTGCCTGGGCTTCACCGTGCACGAAGGCGTGTACCTTCCCGGGGAGCCAGTGTGCGGTCTTGACCGCTTCGACGAGCGGCGAGTGGTCGCCGGCGCGCTCCTCGCCAACCAGATCGGCTCGGCCACCGCGGAGAATCCAGTTGATCTGCACGCCTTCCGGGGCGATCAGCGGGATCTCGTCCTCGGGCTCGGCGACCTCGATGAAGGCTTGGCCGATTGCGTTGGCCGGCAACGCTTCCAGCGCAACGCTGATCGCCGGCAGCGCGGTCTCATCGCCGACCAGCAGGTGCCAGTCGGCCGCGGGGTCGGGAGCGTAGGCCCCACTCGGTCCCATCACATACATCGGCTGTCCAGGCTTTGCCGATGCGGCCCACGGCCCGGCAGTCCCGTGTTCACCGTGCACCGCGATGTCGACGGCGATCTCACGCGCGACCGGGTCAGCGCGCCGAACCGTGATCGTCCGCACCACGGG
This sequence comes from Mycobacterium sp., assembly GCA_036272035.1. Classification (GTDB taxonomy): domain Bacteria; phylum Actinomycetota; class Actinomycetes; order Mycobacteriales; family Mycobacteriaceae; genus Mycobacterium. Next base: position 11,936 of record DATAZN010000192.1, read on the forward strand.
CTGCTTGGCGGCCGGTAGGTCCGCAAAAGAGTCCAGCGACAACGGCTGCGGCAATCCGGCGACATCGACGTCGTCGGCCACGAACACCAGCTTGACATAGGAGTCGGTGAACTCGCTGGGCGTGAAGGTGTCGAAACCGCTGCCGCCCAAGACAACCCGGATCATGTGCGACGTGAGTTGTTCGGTGCGAACCACTTCGAAGGTGTGCACTGGTCGACCGGGCACCTGGTTCCTCTCGTTGAGCGCTGACCCCCTCGACTATACGAGTCGTCACGGTTGCACCGGTTGCCTACGATTCCGGACGATGCGCCAGCAGCCGTCGTGGCGCTCGGCCAGCCCGGCGATTTCCAGCATCGCCAATGGCGCCAGAATCCGGGCGGGCTCCACCGCGGCGGCGACGGCGATCTCGTCGACGCTGGCGGTTCCGCGTCCGGGCAGCGCCTCGTACACCCGCCGCTCCTCGTCGCCCAGCCCGTCGAGCGGGGTCGCCGGGCTGGCCTCCTCTGACGCCAGCTCGCCGATGTGACCTACCAACTCGACGATGTCCTCAGTGCGAGTGATCACTTCGGCCCCCGCCTGCAGCAAGGCATGGCATCCGGTCGACGCCGACGAAGTCACCGGCCCGGGCACCGCGCCGACGACTCTGCCCAACGCCCGCGCCCAGGCAGCGGTGTTGGCTGCGCCGCTGCGCAAACCGGCCTCCACCACCACCGCCGCCCCGGCGAACGCGGCGACCAATCGGTTGCGGGTCAAGAACCGGTGCCGGGCCGGCCGCACCCCCGGTGGATATTCGGTGACCAGCAACCCGTCGCTGCCGATGCGATGCAACAACGCGGAATGTCCAGCGGGATAGGGAATGTCAAGCCCACCCGCCAGCACTGCGACGGTAACGCCGTCGGCTGCCAGAGCCGCGCGATGGGCCGCGCCGTCGATGCCGTACGCCCCGCCGGAGATCACCGCGACATCGCGCTCAGCCAACCCGGTCGCCAGATCCGCCGCCACCTGCTCGCCATAACTGGTCGCGGCCCGGGTGCCGACGAGAGCGGCGGATCGCTGCGCTGTCTCGTCGAGTCGCGCCGGGCCGAGGGCCCACAACGCCAACGGTGGGCGTCCCTGCGGCTTCGCCCCCGCCGCACCGCCGAACGCGGCCAGGGCCAGCGTCGGCCACTCGTCGTCGTCCGGCGTGATCAGGCGACCACCTCTGCGATTCAATACCTCGAGATCTGCTGCGGACCGGTCGATTTCACGCCGTGCTTCGGTGCGCCGGGCAACCACATCGTCGACCTGACCACGCCGAACCCGCTCGGCCGCTTCGACCGGGCCCACCCGGCGCACCAGGGCGCCAAGTTCGGCGCAGGGCGGCTCGATAACCCTTGACAGATAGGCCCACGCACGCAGCGTCGCATCGGTCATCGCGAGGCTCCCGGTTGGCGGAAGCTCAGTGCGGTGGCTACCTCGTCGTGTCCGGGTGAGGTGCGGCCGGCCAGATCTGCCAATGTCCATGCCACCCGCAACGTGCGGTCGAGACCGCGAATGCTCATCAGTCCGCGGTCCAGCGCCCTGCGCAGCGGCTGCATCGCGTCGTTGCCCAGCCTGAATCGGCGCCGCAGGACTGCCCCGCTGACCTCGGCGTTGGTGCGGAATCCGTGCGCGCCCCAACGCTGCGCCGCCGCGTCGCGGGCCAACGTCACCCGGTGACGGACCTTCGTCGTCGACTCGGGTTCGGTGGTGGCGAACGCGCTCATGCGCACCGGATGCATCTCAACGCGCAAGTCCACGCGGTCGAGTAGCGGGCCGGACAGTCGACCGAGATAACGCCGCTTGACTGCCGCCGCACAGATGCAGTCACGTGGGTCGGCCGGCGCACACGGGCACGGGTTGGCGGCCAGAACGAGTTGAAAGCGGGCCGGATAGCACGCCACCCCATCTCGCCTGGCAAGGCGAATCTCACCCTCCTCCAGCGGCGTTCGCAGTGCTTCCAATGCGCTGACACCGATCTCGGCGCATTCGTCGAGAAACAGCACCCCGCGGTGTGCCCGGCTGACGGCGCCGGGCCGGGCCATTCCCGAACCGCCGCCGACCAACGCCGCGAGGCTTGAGCTGTGGTGCGGTGCCACGAACGGCGGCCGGGTGATCAGCGGCGTGGCATCCGATAACAGGCCGGCCACCGAGTGGATGGCGGTGACCTCCAACGACTCGCCATTCGACAGCGACGGGAGAAGCCCCGGAAGACGTTGTGCCAGCATGGTTTTACCCACGCCTGGCGGCCCGGTCAGCATCAGATGATGGGCGCCGGCCGCAGCGACCTCGACGGCGAAACGCGCTTGGGCCTGCCCCATCACTTCAGACAGATCCGCGTGCGGTTCAGCCTCCGGAACCGTCCCGGTGATCCGATCGTCGAGCTTCGCCGAACCACAGAGCCAGGCCTGCAATTGCGTCAGAGTGCGCACCCCCCAGACCTCGATCCCGTCGACCAGGCTGGCTTCTGGAAGGTTCTCCACCGGAACCACCGCGGCTCCCCAGCCAGCCACCTTGGCCGCCAGCACCGCCGGCAGCACCCCGCGCACCGGTCGAACTCGTCCGTCCAATGCCAACTCCCCCAGCACCACCGCGGTTTCCAGCTGTCGCCACGGGGTCTTCCGCTGAGCCGACAAGACGGCGGCGGCCAGCGCCAGGTCATAGACCGACCCCATTTTCGGCAGCGTCGCCGGTGACAGCGCCAGCGTGAGGCGCGACATCGGCCACTTGTTGTTGCAGTTAGTGATCGCGGCGCGGACCCGGTCCCGCGACTCCTGCAACGCGGCGTCGGGCAGGCCGACCAGATGCACGCCCGGCAGACCCGAGGTGATGTCGGCTTCGATCTCCACGATCTGGCCGTCCAGCCCGAGCACCGCCACCGAGAACGCTCGTCCGAGCGCCATCAGCCGACGCCCCGCAGGTGCGTGATTTCCGGCGTCCGGCGTCGGCCGATTCGCACGCCGATGACGTCGATGCGGACCGCGGCCCACCGTTGGTCTTGGGCGGCCAGCCAGATGCCCGCCAGCCGACGCAACCGGCGTGCCTTCTGCGGGGTCACCGCCTGCTCCAGTCCGCCGAAGCCGTCGCCGGTTCGCGTCTTGACTTCGACGAACACCACGGTGTCGGTAACCGGGTCGACGGCGATCACGTCAAGTTCGCCGTAGCGGCAGCGCCAGTTGCGGGTCACGATTCGCAGTCCGAGCGCGGTCAGGTGATCGGCGGCTAATCGCTCACCGAGCGCTCCGATTTCGGCTCGCGTCAACGTCGTCATGCCGCCACCCTGGGCCAGGTCACCGACGCGGATATCCGTTGCACGACGATCACGGCCGGACAGCGACTGGTTATCCCCAGTTACATAGCAATCCACAATGAACATGCGTGCCGCGTTGATCTGCCGTTAAACCGTCGTTAGCATCACGTTAAGGCGATGAAGCTCGCCTTTAACCGCCGTACCGGCTGATGGCTTCTACCCGAGTGCACGGGGTTGAAGGCGGGGTGGATCAATGAGTCCAGATCCCAATATTTCGCGGCGTATCAACGAATTCACTTGCAGGCGTGTGATATTCACGCGCCTGCGTTCGCCTGTGCAATCTTTCGAAAGGACTACTGATGCCATTCGTCACGACCCAACCGGAGGCGCTGGCGGACACCGCGGCCAACTTGGCCGGTGTCGGCGCCATGCTGAGCGCGCAGAACGCCGCGGCAGCGGCGCCGACGACCGGCGTGCTTCCGGCCGCCGCCGACGAGGTATCGGCGCTCGCGGCTGCCCAATTCGCCGTTCATGCGCAGATGTATCAGGCGATCAGTACCCAAGCTGAGGCAATTCATCAGCAGTTCGTCAGCACACTCGGAGCGAGTGCGACGTCGTATGCGGCCACCGAAGCCGCAAACGCCATAGCAGCCAGTTAAGACAGGACACCACAATGGATTTCGCGACGTTACCGCCGGAAGTCAACTCCGCAAGAATGTACGCCGGTCCGGGGCCCGGGCCGATGTTGGCGGCGGCCTCCGCCTGGGACGGGTTGGCCGCCGAACTCCAATCCACCGCGGCGTCCTACCGGGCGGCGATCTCGGAGCTGACCGGTGGGCCGTGGCTCGGCTCGTCGTCGGCGTCGATGGCCGCGGCCGCCACACCGTACCTGGACTGGATGAACACGACCGCCGGACAAGCAGAACAAACCGCCACCCAGGCCAGATCGGCGGCGGCGGCCTATGAGGCGGCGTTCGCGATGACGGTGCCTCCGGCGGTGATCGCGGCCAACCGGAGTCTGCTGATGACGTTGATCGCCACCAACGTACTGGGACAGAACACCGCGGCGATCGCGGCGACCGAGACGCACTACGCCGAGATGTGGGCCCAAGACGCCACGGCGATGTACGGCTATGCCGGCTCGGCGGCGGTGGCATCGACGCTGACGCCGTTCGCCGAGCCCCCGCCGACAACCAACCCGGCCGGCGGAGCGCAACAGGCTGCAGCGGCGGCGCAGTCGGTCGTGTCGAACGGCTCGCGCGTGCTCACCGTGATTCCCCAGGCGTTGCAGGGGCTCGCCGCTGCGGCGGCACCGGCGGCGGTGGATCCGATTGACCTGCTGCCACTGGTAACGGTTCCGATAACTGCGACCGCCGCAACCGTTGGGACGGTTGGCATATCAACGTCTCTCACGTCTTTCGGCACGACGGTGCGCGGTCTGCTGATCAACGCCGACCGTGACTTCGACAACGGCAAAGGTCCGTTCACCGGCAACGGTGTTGGGGGGACAATGCTGCCGCAGTGGATTATCAACGGCACCGGCGGCATCGGCGCACCGTCGGACGCGGTGCCGGATTCGGAAGGACCGGCGAGATTCGGCCATGCGAACAATGTCGGCCGGTTGTCCGTGCCTTCGGGGTGGACGGTGGCTGCGCCCGAGATCCGCCCGGCCGCGTACACGCTGCCGATCACCAGCGCGGCCACGGCGCCGGAGGTGGGCGGTGCCGGCAACCTGTTCAGCGGCATGGGCTTGGCCGGCGCGGCGGGCGGCGCGGTCGGCGGCACCGCGTCGGCCGGACGCGGCAATGAGCGGATGAGGATGACACCGCCGGTGAGCCCGAAGCCGACCCAACAGCCGCCTCACGAGGTGGTGACCGCGATCGCGAGCGAATTGCAGGAGCTCGCCACCAGGGCGCAGTCGCTGCTGGCAAAGCTGGCCGACTCCGGGCTTGTGACCGCGGACGAGGTGATCGAACAGAAGCGGCGCTTCCTGGGCTGATAGCCCGAGCTGGCGTTCCTGACCTTTAGGCTGACGTTCGGGAGGTGTAGTTGTGAATCCGGCAGGCTACGGCCTCCTACTGCTCTGCGGACCGCTGGCGGTCATCGCCGCTGTGTGGCTGGCCGATCGCGTCGGTGTGCCCTATCCCGTTCTGCTGGTAGGGGTCGGTGCCATCCTCGCCTGGGTGCCGTGGGTTAACGTGCCGACGCTGTCACCTGAAGTCGTGTTCTATGTGTTTCTGCCGCCGCTGCTCTATTACGCGGCGTATTTCATTGCGCCAGATGACCTTCGGGCCAGTGCGCGGCCGATCGGCCTGTTGTCGGTGGGACTGGTGGTGGTCACCACGGCCGCAGTCGCCGGAGTAATGCTGGGAATCGCGGGTGTGCCGCTCGCGGTGGCCCTGGTGGCCGGTGCAGTAGTGGCGCCGACGGACGCCGTCGCCGCGACCTCCGTTTTCTCGCGGCTGGACGTGCCGGAACGGCTCGCGACAATCGTCGAGGGCGAAGGCCTGACGAACGACGGCACGGCGTTGGTGCTCTACACCGGCGCGGTGGGCACTGCGATGGTCGGGGCGATAAGGCCCGGGCCGCTGGTCGTGACACTGCTTGCCGCTCCGGCAGGCGGTGCCGCGCTGGGTCTGGCCGTCGGCTGGCTCGCAGTGCAGGTGCGGCGGCGGATCGACCACTCGTTGCTGGAGATCACCGTGTCGTTGGTGACGCCGTACCTCATCTATGTCCTCGCCGAAGGCGCCCATCTCTCTGGGGTCTTGGCTACGGTGACCGCGGGCGTCTACATCGGCTCACACCTCAGTGCCATCTACGCCCCCGGCACGCGGTTGCAAGCCTTCGCTTTTCTCGAAGTTTTGGTGTTCCTGCTGAACGCTGTGCTGTTCACGCTGGTCGGCATGCAGCTCGTGCGGTCGCTGCACTGGATCCCGGGCATACCCCCGGCGCGGGTCGTGGCGGTGATAGCAGCTGTGGTTGTCGTGGTAGTCGCGTCGCGACTGGCGTGGATGCTGTCCGGACCTGCCACCGCGCGACTGTTCGGCCGAGCAACCGACGCGCCGGTGTGGCGGGAACGCGTGGTCGTGGCGTGGGCCGGCATGCGGGGCGGTTTGTCGCTGGCAGCAGCGCTGGCCATCCCATTGCGGCTCACAAACGGAAGACCTTTTCCCAACCGCGATTTGGTGATCGTTGTCGCAGCCTCGGTGATCGTGGCGAGCCTGCTCATCCAGGGCACAAGCCTGCCCTGGCTGCTGCGCCGACTCGATTTGCGGGCCGAGGACTTCGGAAGCGAGGAGAATAAGGTCCGGCTGAAGGCTGCCCTTGCCGCGTTGGAATGGCTGGACGATCACCACCACGCTGACGCCGCCGACGAGGCCACCAAATCCGCCCGTTCCATGTATGAGGCCAGGGCGCGACGGCTGCAGATCAGTCCCGCGAGCGATGAGGAGCCCGACGATGCCGAGGAGATCGGGCGGTATAGGAACCTGCGGCTGAAGCTGCTCGACGTCGAGCGGTCAGTGGTGCTTTCGCTGCGGCGCGACGGCCGCATCAACGCGACACTGTTGCGCGCTATCGAACGGGACTACGACCTCGAAGAGGCGAGACTCAGCGGTTCCTGAGCGTTGCGGTGTCCTGTGGTATCCAACCCGCGCATATCAGCCTGACACCACCGTCGTGAAGTGCTTTGTGGATGATTCATCCCCACCGCGGCCTGGGTGGCGTAGGTTTCGGCTCGTCGCGTGAAGATACATGCACCGCGTGGACACCTGGTTTCTTCGACAGCGCCTCCAGAAGACTCTCGAGGTTCGCCTTGTCGGTGTGCCAGTGCTGCACCGATTCCGGCTTCTGAGACAGTTCCGCCAAGACACGGTTGAGCTTGTCCGATGTCTTGCTGTCCTTATCATTGCCCAGGCTTTCCTTGGTATCGCGCGAGCTGGGGCCGCGTGCCCGAGAACCGGTTTCGGCCGTAGCGCGGGGAACGGCGTTACCTAATGCACTACCGGCCATGCTCGCCAACGCCATCTGACCGAACACCGTTCCCTGGCCGGCTGCCGCAACCACAGGAACTCCAGCCACGCCCGTGCCCTGTAACGCGGCGGCGGCGAGCCTGACCGTCGGAGTGGCCGCAGCCCAGCTCGGCGGGATCGACAGCGCCCCCACTAAGCCCGCGTCGCCGACACCCGCGGACGCGACCCCGGCCAGGCCCGCTGGTCCCGCGGATCCAAGCCCCGCCGCCAGAGGTGGGGCAGCGGCGGCGACCGGCAGCACCCCCGTTTGGAAGCCGCGGGCCCCCAGCGCCATCCCCGAGGTGGCAGTGACCAACACGTTCCTTGCCGGCAGGAGCGCCGGGCCCGCGAGTTCATACGTCTCAAGCAGCGTCGTCAACGGAGTCCCCGGGGCGATGATGCTCGACAGACCCTGCGCCGACGAAGCGGCCGGCGCCGCCCCGGCGGGCGTTGCGAGGCTTTGCAGCGACGAGGGCACCCGCAACATCAGCTGGGACAACGTCGACTGGGCGCTGGTGCCGGCCGACGTGCCGGTGGCCTGCGCGACGCCGGCGGACTGGGAGGCCAGTCCGCCGGGATTGGTGGTGTGCGGCGGCGAGGTGAACGGCGTCACCTGTGCCGCCGTCGCGGACTGACCGGCGTAGCCGTACATCGCCGCGGCATCCTGGGCCCACATATCCGCGTATTGCACCTCGGTGGCCGCGATTGCCGACGTGTTCTGCCCGAAGATGTTGGTGGCCACCAAGGACGTCAGCTGCCCGCGGTTGGCCGCGATCACGGCCGGGGGCACCGTACCCGCAAACGCGGTCTCATACGCGGTCGCCGCGTCCCTCGCCTGCGTTGCAGTCTCCTCGGCCTGCGCGGCGGCGGCGCTCATCCAGCTCGTGTAGGACGCGGCCGCGGCCGCCATCGCCGACGCCGACGCACCCTGCCACTCCGCCGTCAACCCAGAGATCGTGGCGGAAGAGGAGTCCGCCGCGGAACGCAGCTCGGCGGCCAGCCGATCCCACGCCCCCGCGGCGGCCATCATCGGCCCCGAACCGGGACCGGAATACATGCGGGCGGAATTGATCTCCGGTGGCAACATCCCGAAATCCATTGTGTGCTCCTTAACCGGCCGGCGCCGCGTCGCCGGTGGCGGTACAGGAGCCGGCATCTACGAGTCGGTGGTTCATCATCATCGAACGTTTCTCCAGGGTGAGGGTGGCAGGTGGGAGGCGCCGCAACGGCGTTATCAGTCTTCGGGAATCACGATGATGGTGACCGTGGTGTCCGCGCCCACGATGGCGTCTCCCCCTCCGCTGACCGACCGGACGACATCACCACCGGCGCCGGCGGTCCCGGCGATGGCCCGTCCGGTCAACCCGGACAGTGCCATGTTGCTGAACACGCCGCCCTGGTCCTCCGTCGCCAGCGCCGCCGAGACAGCGCCCGGGCCGGCTTGCGGCAACACGAAGGCGACCGGCCTGACCGTCGGGGCGGCGCCGGCCCAGCTGTACGGAACCGACAAGTTCCCGACCGCGCCGGAGCTGCCGACCTGCGCCATTACCGGCTGTCCTCCCGAATACGTCACAGCCGGACCAAGGCCGGCTGCTGCTCTACTGACGGCGCCGTCGTACGCCAGCTGCAGGTTCTGCCTGTTGAACTCCGCGAGGAAGTTCTGGAAGCCGAAGTCGTAGTTGCCGCCGAGCGGGGAATACAACTTGAGCGGGTTATATGGGCCGATGAGAAGCTCCGAGAGAATCGACGACGAGGTCGGATCGGCCGCCGGCGTAGAGGTAGAGGTGGCGAGGCTTTGCGCCGTCTGGGGTGTCGCCGACATCAGCTGAGACACCGTGTGCGCGTTGGTGCCAGCCGATGTAGCGGTGGCGTGCGCCACCGCGGCGGCCTGCCCGGTCGGCCCGCCCACGTTTGTGGTCTGCGGTGCCGGCCCGAACGGCGTCAGCTGAGAGGCAGCCACCGAGGAACCGGCATAGCCGTACATTGCGCTGGCATCCTGGGCCCACATTTCGGCGTAGTGCGCCTCGGTGGCCGCGATCGCCGCGGTGTTCTGTCCGAAGATGTTGGTCGCAATCAGCGACATCAGCGAAGTGCGGTTGGCCACGATCACCGGCGGGGGAACCGTTGCTGCGAAAGCGGTTTCGTAGGCCGCCGCCGCCGCCCGGGCCTGGGCAGCGGTCTGCTCGGCTTGGCCGGCAGTGGCCGTCATCCATGCCACGTACGGCGCGGTCGCAGCCGCCATCGTGACCGAGGACGGGCCCTGCCAGCCGGCCGCCAACCCCGAGATCGCCGTTCCGTAGGAAGCGGCCGTCGAGTGCAGCTCGACGGCCAAACCATCCCAGGCAGCTGCGGCGGCAAGCATCGGCGCAGAGCCCGGACCCGTATACATGCGACCGGAATTGATCTCCGGGGGAAATATTCCGAAATCCATCGATACACCCCTCCTCTGGCCACAAGGAGATGACGGTCGCAGCGGGCCGCTAGCTATCCGGCATACCCTCGCAGATGTTCGCCAAACGCCTTTCTCAGCTCGTTCAAGAAGCGTCGCCCGAGCGGGCCGCGGCCGTCGCATGGGCGATGCGAGATCCGACGTCGTAGACGACGATCTGCGCGGTCGCACCCTCGACCCGGCTGATAACCGCGGAGATTCTGTCGGCGGTGCGGTCATGCAGCAGCCGCTCTACCAGCGGTGCATATGTCCGGCGCGGCAGGAGCACGGTCACCTTGGTGCCGGGCTGACTGTCAATCTCGTTCAGCACCAACTCTCGGGACGCGCGGCTCAGGTTACGATCCGGGCACTCGAGCGTCCGCAGCGGAATCTCGTCCTCGAAGTGCTTCCAGCGCTGCTGCAGTCGCGCGGAGTGCCGCGCATCGAGCACGAAGTGGACCGCCGTCAGCTTGTCGGCATGCAACCCGTTTGCGTAATGCAACGCCTCGATCGTCGCGAAGTCGAAGTGATCGACCAAGATGAAGACGCGATGACGCGGATGCGCGAGCACATCCT
>DATAZN010000193.1:0-16800 GCA_036272035.1 Mycobacterium sp.
TACTGCCGATCGTCGTAGTTCTGCCGATAGCTCGGCACGAAGATCGCACCCAACATGACGATGGCCGAACTGGCGACCAGGATCGGCACCGGCCAGCGCACCACGCTCGCTCCGATCCGTCGATACACATGCGCCTTAGCGGCCCGTCGCGGATCGAACATCCCGAACAGGCTCCCTACCGTCAAAATCGCCGGACCGAGCGTCAGCGCTGCGGCGATGGTGAATAGCATGGTGATCGCGACAGCCGGACCCATGGTGTGGAAGTAGTTCAGGCGCGCAAACGTCAGGCAGTAACACGCGCCGGCGATCGTCAGCCCCGACCCGATGATGATGGGCGTGACGCCCTTGTAGGCGATGTAGAAGCTGTCTTCTCGGCTCTCTCCGGCTTGCCGAGCCTCGTGATAGCGCCCCATCAGGAAGATGCCGTAGTCCGTTCCGGCTCCCAAGGTCAGTGCGATGACGATGTTCACCGCGAACGAGGACAGCTCGAGCCATCCGTGATGCCCGAGCAATGAGATGAGCCCCTTGGCGAACAGCATTTCGATGAGGACGCCGAGCAAAACGGGCAGCAGCGTGGGTGGTGAGCGATAAACGAACATCAACATCACCAAGATGAGGATGATCGTGATGATCGTGACGTTGTTCAAGCTCGAGTTGGCGATGCTCAGCGTGTCCGAGGCCAGTGGCGCCGCACCGCTCACAAAAGCCTTTAGTCCCGGCGGTGGTGGGTCCTTAGCGATCATGTCGCGGACCGTGTTCACCGAGTCATTGGCCTCCATCTGGCCGATGTCGCCGGCCAGACGCAGCAGCGTGTAGGTGCACTTGCCGTCCACACTTTGCGCTCCAGCCGCCGTGAACGGCTGGCCCCAGAGATCCATCACGTACTGCACGTGCTTGGTGTCGCGCTGGAAGCGCTTCATCAAATCGTCGTAGTACGCGTGATCCTGGTCGTCCAGACGTCGGTTTTGCGCCTCGAACACCACCATGGTCAAGTTCGTGGAATTGGACTCGCGGAACTTTTCGCCGATGTGCAGCAACGCCCGCTGCGACGGCGCATAGTGCGGGACCATCGGGCCGGCGAGTTCTTCTGCGACGTCCTCCACCTTGGGCGTGAACGCAGTCATCGTGACCGCGGAAAAACCCCAGAAGAAGATGAGTGGTATCGCGAATCTACGCACCATCCTGGGAAGGAACGGGCGTTTGACCCGGGGCTCATCCAGCCGGTGTTCGCTCACGCGGATTTCACCCTGCACTCGACGTCAGCGTCCGGATGATTATCCGAAGCCTCGGGGACGCCGGACTCCGGGGGTGGCGGCATGCCATTCACCAGCATGCGGCAGCGCAGCGGACCGCCGTGGACGTGCACTGAAATGGCGCCGGATGCCACTGTCAGTGTGGTGGTCTCGTCGTGAGTCCAGGGCTCCTTCGTGAATGTGACATCAACCGGATGCGGGTGCCCGTCGATGTCGACATAAACGATCTTCGCGGTCTTTCCGGCGGGGCCGAACACCTGATACGTGAGCCGTTTGATGTTGAATTCCTCCGGCGCCTGCGGACCGTTGACCGTGATGACTGGCTCCGGTTCGGAAAACTGGTGCACTTTGTACATACAGACCAAGCCGACGCTTACTGCGATGACGGCAACCAGCGGCATCCAGATTCGCGCCAGGACAGTCCGCGCGCTTGGACGAGGGCTCACCCAATCACCCTTTCGGAACGCTTTTCCCCGTATCTCATCCTTCGATCCGACTTCATCGTCTGCCATATATCAACAAGCTTGATATATGGCCGCTATGACGTTACCAGTACAGAACGCAGGCGACTACAACTTGCGGAACGTTATCACCACCCGGCGCACTCGGCAGCACGTGCGACTGGGCCTCAGCCCACCACTTGTGCGGTGCGCAGACGACCCTTGAGTCGCTTTGCGCGCAGCAGCTGAATGGCGAGGTTTGTCGAGGTGAACATCGGAATCACGCCGATGAACGTTCGCTCGGACGGGGTGGCTCCCTGCAGATATTCAAGACACCCGAACACGTAATAGGTCGACAGCGCGAACAGGGTGAAGGGGATGCAGAAAGCCATGGGATTGCCGCGGATGGCGACAATGCGCTGTGCATACTCGAACTCTTCTCGCGTCATGGTTTCGCGTTTGCGCAGCTTCTTGATGACTCGCGGCGCGGCCCCGATTTCCTCGCCGAACGGCAGCTTGGGTTCCGCCTCCAACCGCCGTGCGTAGAAAGTTCCGATCGACAACAGCAGCAATGTCACCGCCAGGGCGATCAACGCGAGCAGACCCCAGAAATACGTACTCACATCCCACTCCTTTGCTCCGCGGTTCGAACCTAACACCACGCGCAGGATCCGACTGTCCGTGGCGACCGGCGCAGCCCCTGTAGCGAGACTGCAAGACTGAAGGCATGCAAGCCATCAACACCCGTGTGCGCCAAGCCGGCCCGCAGGATGCGGCCAGGTGCCTGGCGATTTACCGCCCCTACGTCCAGAACAGCTCGGTGAGTTGGGAACTCGACGTACCAACAGTTGACGAGATGGCCGCCAGGATCACAGCGGCCTGCGACACTCACGCGTGGTTAATTCTCGAAAACGGCAGCCAGACAATCGGATTCGCTTATGGGCACGACTTCAATCGCTTTGCCGCCTACCGGTGGTCGGTGCAGACCGGCCTCTACGTCGCCGACGATCATCATCGTCACGGGGGCGGCCGAACGCTCTACACGCAACTTTTGAGCCGCCTTGGCGAGCGTGGCTACCGACGAGCGTTCGCCGCCATCACACAGCCCAACGAGGCCAGCAACGCGTTTCATCGATCCATGGGGTTCCAGGATGTGGGTCTGTATCGCCGCGTTGAATGGAAGCTCGGCAGCTGGCACGACGTCGCCTGGATGCAACGCGATCTGCCGGGCCCAGACGGCCCCGCCGATCCGCCCGGGTTGATCACGTGAGCGTCACCGGAGCCTGACCAGAACGGAGAAGCATGAGCAGGAGCGCCCAAACCGGAACAATCACGACCCGTGTTCCGGCACGTCTGGATCGGCTGCCGTGGTCGCAGTTTCACTGGCGCGTGGTCGTGGGCCTCGGCGGGGTGTGGATCCTGGACGGGCTCGAGGTCACGATGGTCGGCAACGTGTCGTCGCGCCTCACCGAGCACGGCAGCGGCATTGCGCTCACCCCTGCGGACATCGGGATGGCGGCGGCGTTCTACATCGCCGGGGCATGCCTGGGCGCGTTGTTCTTCGGCCACCTGACCGACCGCTTCGGGCGGCGCAATCTATTCATCCTGACCCTCGCGGTCTACTTGACCGCGACCGTTGCCACGGCGTTCGCGTTCGCGCCGTGGTTTTTCTTCCTCACTCGGTTCTTCACCGGCTCGGGCATCGGCGGGGAATACGCGGCCATCAATTCAGCGATCGACGAGCTGATCCCCGCGCGTGTACGCGGTCGCGTGGATCTGGTGATTAACGGGACATACTGGCTTGGATCAGCCGCCGGAGCGGGCGGCGCCCTTTTCCTGCTGGACACGTCGAACTTCCCGGCCAACATCGGATGGCGGCTTGCGTTCGGCGTCGGCGCCCTCTTCGGCATCTTCGTGCTGCTGGTCCGGCGCAACATTCCGGAAAGCCCGCGCTGGCTGTTCATTCATGGACACAACCGGGAAGCCGAGCGGATCGTCGGCGAGATCGAAGCCGATGTTGAACGGGAAACCGGCCAGCCGCTGCCAGAGCCGCAGGGAAAGCCGCTGAAAATTCGTCAGCGCGAGACGATTTCGTTTCTCGAAATCGCCCGGGTCGCTTTCAAGCTCTATCCGCGGCGCGCGATCCTCGGGTTGGCGTTGTTCATCGGACAGGCGTTTCTCTACAACGGCGTGACGTTCAATCTGGGCACATTGCTAAGCGGCTTCTACGGAGTCGACGCCGGCAAGGTGCCGCAGTTCTACGTTCTGTGGGCGCTGAGCAACTTTTTCGGGCCACTGGTGCTCGGGCGCTTCTTCGACACCGTCGGCCGCAAGCCGATGATCGCCTTGTCGTATATCGGCTCGGCTGTCGTGGCCGTCGTTCTTGCGGTTTTGTTCGTGAACCAGACCGGCGGTGTGTGGACATTCATCGGCGTGCTCGCCGCGACGTTCTTTCTGGCTTCGGCGGGCGCCAGCGCTGCCTACCTAACCGTCAGCGAGATCTTTCCGATGGAGACCAGGGCCCTGGCGATCGCGTTCTTCTACGCGGTCGGCACCGGGATCGGTGGCATCAGCGGGCCGCTGCTGTTCGGCCAGCTGATCGAATCCGGTCAGCGCAGCGAGGTGATGTGGTCGTTCCTCATCGGCGCGGCGGTCATGGCCGTCGCAGGACTAGTGGAACTGTGGCTCGGTGTCGCCGCCGAACAACGTCCGCTCGAAGAGCTGGCTTTGCCGTTGACGGTGGCCGACGCTGAACGCGACGAGAAATCCGAATAGCGGGATTAATGCGTCGGGGGAACCACAACGTCGTTAACGCCGTCTGAACTTGCGCCAGTTATGAATCCAAATGTGCGGAGGCGGGCTGCGCCCTGACCGCAACTTTGGAAGACTTGAGCACCATGAAACGTCTACTGATGCTGGTCGGCGTCGCCACCATGACCATCGTGGCGGCGCCGGCGTACGCCGACCCTCCTTCTCCTCCCAATAACGACGCGGACTTCGTCCAACAGCTCCACGCGGCCGGTCTTACCTATCAAGACCCTGCCAAGGCGGTCGCGGTCGCCAAGAACGTATGCGATTTGGTCGACAAGGGAACTCCTCAAACCGACATCGAGCAGAACCTTCAATCGCAGAACCCGTCATTCTCCGGGTCCGGCGTGAAGAAGTTCGAAATGCTCGCGGCCTCTGAATACTGCCCCAAAAACTTGCCTGCCGAGGATCGCCCGAAACCGCCTGGCGAGGGTGACTCTACGAAACCGCCTGGCGCTTAAAGAAACTAGGCCCCGCTGCGGACAACCTGGTCGGCTGCTGCACGCATCCGTTCCGACAGTCGAAGCAGATCGTGCTCGCCGACCCCGTTCTGAAGCGTGTAAGCAAGTTGGCGCAACTCGACGGCGCAGCTGCGCATTTCATCTTGGAGTCGCGACTCAACGGGGATCATGATCTTCTCCTTGTGCGGGACGGGCTGTGGGCCCGACAATCCGATATGAAAAATGTACGCAATCCAGTTGCCAGTCGGCGAGAGATGTCGAGGCTTTTTTACGAAAGTTTGACATGCCGTTTACCGCTTGAGTTTTTGGCGCATTCGTAAATTGCCATCCGCGTCCACTACTTGGCACTCACGATCAAGCCAACCGGAATGAACCCGTCTCGCCGGCAACGGCCTGGCGGGGCAGATCGCAGGTGGTGCCAACGGCGGGCTCGTATGTCATTGCACCGCAATGACATACCCAAGTTTGGTGTCGTCCGCACGAGCAGACGGCGCTATTCGCCACTATCCTTTCGACCCGCATCAGATGGCCGCGTGGACAGCGCAATGGCGGCGGCGCCGCCAATCGACCCGGCGGGAACCGCACCAGCTCACCGGCCGCAGACATAGGGCGACCGTATGCGCACTTTCTGCGTGCGACATTAATAAATCAGGTGGACTAGCTGAGAAAAATTCAGCTCCTTGCGGCGTCATTGCGCGCACCGATTCGACGAAACAAACTGAGCATTCCTATGTTTCGCGTGCCGACGCTACATGCAGGTGTTAGCTTCGGTCCGTGCCTGAACATGGAGAACCACTACGGATCGGCGTGCTTGGCGCGGCCCGCATCGCGCCATCGGCGCTCATCAAACCGGCCAAGGACAACGCCGACATTGTGGTGGCTGCGGTGGCGGCACGCGAGGGCTCACGCGCTCGGGCATTTGCTGCCAAACACGGCATTGCACACGCCCACGAAAGCTACGAGGCGCTGCTCGCCGACCCCGACATCGACGCGGTGTACAACCCACTGCCGAACGGCTTGCACGGCAGGTGGACTCGAGCAGCGCTGAACGCCGGTAAGCACGTGCTGTGCGAGAAACCGTTCACCGCAAACGCGGACGAAGCCCGTGAGATCGCCGATCTGGCGGCGAAATCGGACCGGGTCGTTATGGAAGCTTTTCACTACCGCTACCACCCGATGACGTTACGTACCGAGCAGATCATCGCCTCGGGCGTAATAGGAGAGCTGCAGCGAGTCGAGGCGGCCTTGTGCTTCCCGCTGCCCAGGCTCTCCGACATCCGCTACAACTACCCGCTTGCCGGTGGCGCGTTGATGGACGCGGGCTGTTACGCGGTCCACATCGTCCGCACCTTCGGCGGCTCAACGCCGGAAGTGGTCTCGGCCCAGGCCAAACTCCGCGATCCCCAGATCGACAGGGCGATGACGGCGGAGCTGCGGTTCGCCGCGGGCCACACCGGCCAGGTCCGCTGCTCGATGTGGTCGGCACGCCTGCTGGAGATCAGCGCTCGTGTGGTCGGCGACCGGGGCGAGTTGAAGCTGTTCAACCCGGTGTTACCACAATTCGTCAACCGGCTGTCCATTCGCTCGCCCGAAGGCAGGCGTATCGAGCGTTTTCCCCATCGCCCGTCCTACGCGTATCAGCTCGACGCGTTCGCCGCGGCGGTGCTACGCGGCGAACCGGTGAAGACCACGCCCGAGGATGCGATCGAGAACATGACCGTGATCGACGGGATCTACCGTGCGGCCGGTCTGCCGCTGCGGCAGCCGAGCTGAATACCCGAGGTGCTAGGGCGCAACCGGTCGATTCGTCCATTCCCGGTCGGGTCTGCGTGACGAGCGGAACCATCCGCCCGCGGCGCCGGTGCCACCGTCGGTCGGGATCGTATGACCGGTGACGAACGCCGACAGGTCCGATGCCAAGAACAGGATCACCTGGGCTTGATCCTCGGGCAGGCCCATCCGCCCGAGCGGCACCCACTGCGGCCAGTGCGCCTGCTCTTCTGCGGAGAGCCACTGCGAGTAGGGCACCTGCAGCGATTCGGTGACGTCGGGCCCAATCGCATTGACGCGCACACCGTCGCGGCCGACCTGGACCGCCAGGCTGCGGGTGAAGTGGATGACCGCGGCCTTGAAGGCGGCGTACACCGGATCTTCCGGATAGCCGCGCAGGCCTTCGACCGACGCGACGTTGACGATCGCGCCGGAATGTCGACCGATCATTGCGGGCAGGAAAGCATGCGTGACTAGGAAAACGTGATGCAGGTTGACCCGATAGAGGTCGTCCCACAGCTGCGGATCTGTGTCGACGAAGTTGCCGGGGTGACGCAACCAGTGACCGACGTTGTTCACCAGCACATCCACCCGACCATGACGCTCCAGCACCGATCGCGCCAGTTCGGCGACCTGACCGGTGTCGCGGACGTCGGTCACCGCCGCGAACGCCGACCCGCCCGAAGCCGTGATCTGCTCGGCGGTCAGCTGAGCGAGCTCGTCATCGATATCGGCGATGACCACCTGGGCGCCCTGGTCCGCGAACAACCGCGCGGTCGCCGCGCCGATGCCGCCGCCACCGCCCGTCACCACCGCGACCTGGTTGTTCAGCAATCCATCCATAAGCGTCAGGATGCCTGACATCGGCCGATCCCTGTCTCAAGTCGACGAAATGCTGCTGGCAGGCGGAACCCGTGGCCATATCATCGGATGATGAGCACCGGCGGCCTGGATACTGTGGGCTCGCCGGCATTCACTGACGAGGAGTCCGCCCGGTATCGTGCCGCCGGCTGGTGGTCGGACGTGACGTTGTCGGACGCGGTAGCCCGCAACGCCGAGCAACGCCCGGACCGCTTCGCCTACATCGATCACCCCGGCCTGTCGTTCACCTGGCGTGAATTCGATGCTGCGGCAACTGCTCTCGCTGAGCAGTTAGCCGGTGTCGGCATTGCCCGAGGTGATCGAGTCGCGGTGTGGCACGGCGACTCCGTGGCTATCCACCTGCTGTTCGTCGCCGTGGAACGTTGCGGCGCCGTCGTTGTCGGCATCGGCGCACGTGCCGGCACCCGCGAGGTCGCCGCGATACTGCGCAACGCGCGGCCAAAGCTGCTGATCAGTGACGGCCAGCGCAGCGAACCCGCGACCCAGGCCACCACGGCAATGCGCGAGCTCTTGGTGCCGGTCGTGGTGCTGGGGGACGGCGGACGCGGTCCCCGCTTGATCGGGTATCCAGAGCGCTCGACGGTGCCGGTCGGGGACGCCCTCGGCGCCGACGATGTGTTCCTGATCAACTCGACGTCCGGGACCACCGGCCTGCCTAAGTGTGTGGTGCACACCCAGAATCGTTGGCATTACTTTCATCAGAAGGCCGTCGCGAACGGGCAGCTGACGCCTGACGATGTTTTCCTGCCGGTCATCCCGATGCCGTTCGGGTTCGGAATCTGGACCAGCCACACCAGCCCGATCTATCTGGGCGCCACCGCGGTGATTTTGGACCGCTTCACTGCCAGAGCAACGTGCGAGGCGATCGCTGAACACCGGGTCACTGTGTTGTGTTGCGTGAGTACGCAACTGACGATGCTGCTGGCCGACCGCGCTTCGCGCGACAACGACCTGAGTTCGCTGCGCGTCGTTTTCACCGGCGGGGAATCGTTGCCCTACCGGCCGGCCGAGGAATTCGAAAAGCTCACCGGAGCAATGATTCTGCAGTTCTATGGGTCGAATGAGACCGGGCTGCTCAGCGCCACGACAGTGAACGACCCGCAGGAGCGTCGGTTGCGCACGGGCGGACGGATCGTTCCCGAGATGTCGGTCCGCCTTTTCGATGTCGACCAGGACGTCACCGAGACCGGCAAGGGTCAGCCCGCGTGTCGCGGTCCCGCAACCAGCCTCGGGTATCTCGGGGGCACCGACCACGACCAGCTGTTCACCCGTGATGGCTGGATGCGGATGGGCGACATCTGCGAAATCGACGCCGACGGCTACCTGAGCGTCACCGGCCGGACGTCGGATTTCATCCTGCGCGGCGGAAAGAACATCAGCGCATCTGCCGTCGAAGACGCCGCTGCCACGCACCCCGCAATCGCGGTCGCGGCGGCGGTCGCAATGGCTGATCCAGTGTTCGGCGAAAAGGTCTGCCTGTATGCCGAACTCGTCGGCTCGCAGTCGATCAACCTGTCCGATCTCGTCGAGTATCTCCTCGCGGCAGGTGTTTCCAAGGAGCTGCTTCCCGAGCGACTCATCGTGGTCGACGAGTTACCGCGATCGTCGGGCGGCAAGATCGCCAAAAGCGCGCTGCGCGAGGACATCAAAGCCAGGACGGAGGCCAGCCATGACTACTCCTAGCCCGCGGCGAGGTGGCCTGGAGGTGTGGGCGCCGTCGGTGGTTCCGCCGATCGGAGTTGACCTTTCGGACGAGCAGGCGCTGGCGGTGGCGTTTCGGCACCTGGCCGCTATCGGGTTCGCCGAGAATCTGGCCGGACACATCACCTGGCAACCCGACGGAAAGACCGAGATGTTCGTCAACCCGTGGGGGCTGTGGTGGCAGGAGCTGACCGCCTCGGATATCTGCGTGGTCGATGCCGATGCGCGCGTGATCCGCGGCCGCTGGGATGTCACTCCCGCGATCCACATTCATACCGAACTGCACCGCGTCCGTGAAGATGCGCGAGTGGTCATTCACAATCACCCCTACTACGTGTGTGTGCTCGCGGCGCTGGGCAGATTGCCAGAACTGGTGCATCAAACCGGCTCGCTGTTCCTCGACGACCTGTGTCTGGTCGATTCATACGACGGGGAGATCGACAGCGCTACGCGTGCAGCCGATCTCGCGGCCCGCATCGCCGGGGCGAACCTCACGATTCTGGTCAACCACGGCGTCATTGCTACCGGCCGCAACCTGGCTGAGGCCGTCTACCGCGCCGCGTCGATCGAGCGAGTCTGCAAGCTGGCCTACGACGTGATGCTCACCGGCAAGGAACCTGTGCAGATGAACTGGCCGGACATGGCGGGCATGCAGAGATCGCTGATCGAACGAGCGGCCGACGTGTACTGGGCGGGGGCCGCCCGACTGACCATCAAAGCCGATCCCAGCGTTCTGAACTGAGTGAATTGCGATGAAATCGATCGACGAGCTCGCCGCCAACCTGAGCTTCACCACCGCCAAGACCGGCGACGACCGGTCGGTCACGTTTCTGCCTGATCCGCCAAGGGCGCCGCGCCGCTACACGCTGATCTCCGTCGACGATCACATCGTCGAGCCCCCTGACACCTTCACCGGCCGTCTGCCGCAACGTTTCGCTGATCGCGCTCCGAAAGTGGTTGACACTGCCGACGGCGGCCAGACATGGGTCTATGACGATCAGGTACTGCCGAATGTCGGTTTCAACGCCGTCGTCGGCCGGCCGGTGTCGGAGTACGGCTTCGAGCCGGTCCGCTTCGATGAGATGCGCAGGGGTGCATGGGATATCGACGAGCGTGTCAGGGATATGGACCTGAACGGGATCTACGCCTCGCTGAACTTTCCCTCGTTCCTGCCGGGTTTCGCGGGCCAGCGACTGCAGCAGGTGACCAACGATCGCGACCTCGCGTTGGCATCGGTACGTGCGTGGAACGACTGGCACCACGACGTGTGGGCCGGTTCGCACCCCGGTCGGATCATTCCGTGCCAGCTGCCCTGGCTGCTGGACCCTGAACACGGCGCGGAGATGATCCGTGAAAACGCCGCGCGTGGCTTCCACGCCGTCACCTTCAGCGAGAACCCGTCGATGCTGGGGTTGCCGAGCATCCACACCGGTCATTGGGATCCGATGATGGCCGCGTGCGCCGAAACCGGCACGGTGGTGAACCTGCACATCGGATCGTCGGGTTCGTCGCCGTCGACCACCGACGATGCACCACCGGATGTGCAGGGCGTGCTGTTCTTCGCCTACGCCATCTCGGCGGCGGTCGACTGGCTGTACTCCGGATTACCAAGCAGATTCCCCGATCTCAAGATCTGTCTGTCTGAAGGCGGAATCGGTTGGGTTGCAGGACTATTGGATCGCCTCGACCACATGCTGAGCTACCATGCGATGTATGGCACCTGGACGGCGTTGGGAGAGAGCCTCACTCCGGCGGAGGTGTTCACCCGCAACTTCTGGTTCTGCGCAGTGGAAGATAAGTCTTCTTTCGTGCAGCACGACCGCATCGGTACCGACAACATCATGCTGGAAGCCGATTACCCGCATTGTGATTCGACCTGGCCCCACACCCAGGAGACGGTGCACGGACAAATCGGCGACCTGTCACCCGACCTGATTCGCAAGTTCACCTGGGAGAACGCTTCGCGCTTGTACCAACATCCGGTGCCTGTCGAAGTGCAGCGGGATCCAGAGTCGTTCTGACCGCTTCCGCTGACGAAGACGCATCCCACGGTGAGCAGCTGGCAGAAGTTGTTGTGGGGGATCGCCGTGGTGGGCAAGCGCTGCTCAGCGCTAGTTGCCGTTGGTCCGAAGCGCGGGCATCACCGCTTCGTCGACGTAACGAAGGTATTTCCAGGCAATGTCGGGTGGGATGCCACCACACAATGGTGCAAGCGTGAGCATGCCGCCGCCGCGAACGTACGTGATGGCCTCGTCGGCGGTGAAGATGCGGTGTGTGCGCGACTTTGCCCGTAGTTCCTCGACATCACTGACATCGGCGATACCCGCGGATGTCTGGTTGTCGGGATTCCACTCGGCATACATCCGCGCGTCGTGCAGCAGGTGCTCACCGAGTTCCTGCCAGGCTACGTCGACGTCCGGCGCTACGAAACACACGCTGGGTGTGTCGCGATTGGGCAGCAGGGTCATGCCCGGCTCATGACCGTGCGCACGACAAACTTCTTCGTAGACCTGCTGCGAACCGGGCGCGTCGCCCTGCGCGAGATAGCCCAGCCCGTAGCGACCCGCTCGTCGGGCAGCCGCCAAACTGCCTCCGCCCCACATCATTAACGGTCCTTGCGGAGACACCGGCAGGGGCGTCAACTTGATTCGCCGGCCGTCCTGTTCCACCACCTCGCCGGCCAGCAGACGGCGAAGCAGACCAAGCTTCTCGTCGGCGATTCGTCCGCGAGCCTTACGGTCGAGCCCGAAATGCTGGTATTCCTCGGCCCGATAACCAAGCCCGAAGACGTAGGCCGCGCGTCCCTTGCTGATCAGGTCAAGCACGGCGATCTCTTCGGCAAGCCGAACCGGGTCGTAGAACGGCAGGATGACGATGAGCGTCATCATCAACTGTTTCGTGCGCGCGGCGATGGCGCTACCCAGAATCAACGGCGTAGGCAGATAACCGTCGGGAGAACTATGATGCTCGCAGATGACTGCCGCCAGGCAGCCCCGCGTCTCCGCCCACTCGCACATATCGACGGCGGCCTCGTACAACCCGAGCGGTGACGCGCCAAAGTCGGGGGCGCGCATGTCAAAACGCATGGAATACATGGTCGGTTACCTGACTTCGTTGTCCGCAGACCGATAGACTCCGCGGCCATGACGGTACCGCAACCATCGTTGGCTGGACGCCGCATTCTGGTTACCGGCGGTGCCACCGGGATCGGCGCCGCCGCGGTGCGCGTTCTGCACACCGCTGGAGCGCGGCTGGCCGCGACGTATCACAACACTGCCCCAGCCGACGACGCACCGGCGGTGACGTGGGTGCAGTGCGATGTTCGAGAGGTCGACTCGGTCGATGCCGCGTTCGCTAGCGCCGCGCGGGAACTCGGCGGCGTGGATGTGCTCGTCAACGCCGCCGGCCTGTGGCAAGCGGGAGTGCCGGGCAACATCACCAGCGATGACATCGACTTTCTGCTGGCAACCAACGTCAAAGCAACGATTCTGACTAATCAGGCCGCGCACGCGGTAATGCGCGAAAACGGCGGACACATCATCAATTTCGGGTCCGCTGAGGCGGTGATGGGTAGTCCCATCTCCGCGGTGTATGCCGCCACCAAGGGCGCTGTTCAAGCCTGGACCCGCTCGGCTGCCAAAGCGTGGGGCGCCGACCGGGTCACCGTCAATGCGCTGGCGCCTGCGGTTCAAACACCAGGCGCGGACCGGCTGCGGAACTTCCTGGGCCCGGACGCCGCCGCATTCATCGACCAGCAGATGAAGTTGTCCATTCCGTTGGGTGGCAAGCTCGGCGATCCCGCCAGCGACTTAGGGCCGGTGTTGGTGTTCCTTGCCAGCGAAGGGGCCGGATTCATCACCGGCCAGCTCATCCCGGTCGACGGCGGCCTCGCCATGGTGGGCGGCTGAGCGGGCGCGCCGGCATGGATCGCCTTGGCATCGAGATGCTCAGCGTCTTTGGCATGCCCCCAATCGAATTCGTCCAGCTGGTCTCCGATCTGGGTTGCCGTTACATCACAACCGGGATGGTCGGTTTTGCTCCCCTGAAAGCTCTGGATTACCAACCGTATTCGCTGCGTGACGATCCTCGACTCCGTCAGGACCTGCTCGCGGCGATGGAAGACCACGACGTGTCGATCTCTCTGGGGGAGGGTCTGCTCATCGCACCGGGCCTCGACGTTCGCTCCTACGCCGATGATCTCGACATCATGGCCGAGCTGCGGATCCCACGGATCAACACCGTCAGCTTGGAACCGGATCGAGCACGCACCTTCGACGAGTTGGCCGCGCTGACCGCACTGGCCGCCGAACGGGGTATCGCAACATGCGTCGAACCCGTTGTCGGCCTTAGCATCGCCGACCTACCGTCGGCCCTGGCCGCCGTCGACTACGTCGACAGAGACGAGATCAGTCTGCTCATCGACACGATGCACGTGGCACGCTTCGGCGCTACCGCCGACGATCTTCGGTCGGTGCCTGCTCAGCGCATCGGTTACATCCAATTGAGCGATACCACGCTGCAGCCCAGGATGAAGATTTACGCCGAGGAAGCCATGTACGAACGGATGACGCCCGGTGAAGGGGAGTTGCCGCTGGCCGACATGCTCGCGGCCTTGCCGGATGATCGCGTCGTCGGTTTGGAGGTACCGATGCGTTCTCGCGCCGAGGCGGGCGCCAGCGCTTACGATCGGTTGCTGCCGTGCGTCAACGGCGCCCGGGCACTGCTGGCTGGTGCTCGCGAAACCCGTTGATTTTCAGCCACCTAAGCCTTTTTTGACCGCGTCATCTTGCTTCTGGCCGACCTCGGTGACGAATTCCGGCGGTGCCAGCGCAAAGGACGGGCCCTCGAACTCCAGGGTGACCATTGCGTTGCCCTCGGTGAACAGCAACACCGTCACTCCCTTGGAGTGGTCCTGCGGCAATCCCGAAATCGTCACGCCGCCAACTCCGACTTCAGCGTTCAATGCCTTGGTGCGGAGAGTTTCGCGATGCAGCGCCTTTGCCGAATCCAGCGCAGTGGCGGTCGCCTCGGCATCCGGCAGGATCTGAATGGTGTCGATGATCGTGTGGCTGTGGTCTTGGTCAGTGAACGTGATCAATGCACCTTTTTGGCCATTTGGATCTTTGGTCGCCGGGCCCGCAGTAAACGCATCGGGTGCGTTGATGTCACTCGCCTTGATCAGCAGCTGGGTGTAGTCGACGATCGGAGCGTGGGTAGGGGCGCCAGATCCCGAGGTCGGCGTCGACGACTTCGGCTGGCTGCTGCAGCCGGTGACCGACATCCCCACCAGCGTCGTCACGACGGCTGCCGTGGCCATCACCGTCTGGGGGATCCTCATTGCACCGTGCTCCTTACTCTAGGTAACGGCAACGGTATCCCACGGTGACGTGGTCCGCCGTCAGTCAGCTGGTTTAAGAAGCGCCAGTAGCCCGCTTCAGTTGGAACGGTCCGGCCCGGCAAGTCCCCGGATGTCCCGAACGACCCTGTCCAACAGTAACTTTCAGCTAGACCGCGACGACGCCTTCGCGCGCATACAGCCCGCTCCCCGTGATAAATGGCAGATCAATCGTGCTCCGGATTCCGGGCGGCGCGGCAAGCAGGGCCGGAATGGCGTTGACGATCCGGCCGGCCGCACCCGCGATCGCCGCCTGGTTGTGGTCGCCGTAGCGGCTGCTCGGAACGATGTCGACGGCGTATGACGGCTCGCCGGTGATCTCGACGCGATACGAACCGCCACCCGAAGCGGGTTGCTGCCAGTCGGGTCGTAAGTCGGGCCGCAGCCGGGTGATGTGCTCGATTACGAGCGCCGGATACCCCTTGACCATGCCGCGAATCTCGAACTGCAGCGCGGCCAACGTGCCCTTGGCGACGTGGCCCACGGCGATGTCGAAATCCTCCGGCGCCGGCTCGCGTTGGTAGGACTCAGTGATCTCGTCGACCTCGATACCCAGACCGGCCGCCAGTTGTCTGATCGCCGTACCCCAGGCGATGCTGAGCACGCCTGGCTGCAGCAGCATCGGAATCTCTTCCATAGGCCGCGCGAATCCCATGTAGTGCATGACCTCGGCGCCGTCGTAGCTGGCGTAATCGTGGATCTCCATGCAACGCACCTGCTCGATCCGTTGGCAGGTGCTCGCTAGGGCGAACGGGATGAGGTCATTGGCGAAACCCGGGTCGACACCGCTGATGAATAGGCTCGAATTACCTTGCTGAGCAGCATCTTCCACACGAGCGATGTACTTGTCCGGCATCACGCCCCACGGGTACTGCAGGAGCCCTGGTGACGACCCGACGACGTTGATGCCGGCGGCGAGAATGCGCATGACATCCGCCATCGCTTCTGGCAGCCGGGTATCACCCATCGCGCAGTACACGACGCATTCCGGTCGGGTGGCGAGCAATGCATCGAGATCACTGACCGCCGTGATGCCGGTAGAGACGTCCAGACCGGCGAGTTCGCCGGCGTCCTTGCCGATCTTCTCTGGTGTCGAGACGCACACCCCGGTCAGTTCGAACTGTGGACTGGTGACGAGTTGAATCAACGCCAGCCGACCGACGTTTCCAGTGCCGACGTGGGCGACCCGGATCGCCATAGAAGTCCTCCGTCAATGGATGCGAGCGACAAACCGACCTCGACGCTAGTCCACAGCGAATGCCGGCGCGACGAATCGTTGCACTATCTCGCGTTCGGTGGCGGTATCCCCGACGGGCCAATACAGCAGCGACATCACCACACGGACCACCCACCGCGCGGCCTGCGGGTCCCGGTCGGTCAAGCCGGTGAGGTCGGTGGCGAAGCCGGCCAGCAGCGGCGACCCGGTGAGCCACACGACGTCGTTGGCCCGGATGGAGTTGAACATGAGTTGGCCTGATGGATCGGCCCGGATCAATTTGAGCGCGACCGTGATCGCGGTGACGACCCGCTCCGACCCGCGCAGATTTTCGACGGTCTGACGGACGGTTTCGACGATCCGAGCCGCCGAGCGGGCTACCACCGCGTCGCGAATTTCGGCCTTGCCGCCGGCATATCGATAGATGGTGGCGCGAGAACAGTGCACACGCGCCGCCAGTGTCTCGATGTCGAAGGTCTCCAGCCCCTCTCGGGTGATGAGGTCGGTGGCCACGTCGTAAATGCGCTCGGCCGCGGCCTTGCGACGATCGCCGCCCACCACCCAGTCGTCGCGAGGCATCGCCGGGGCCTCCTGACGCCAGAGAATATCCAGTCACTGGTTCTCTAGCATGAGACGAAACTGGAAATTGTTCTCAGTGTAGGCGCAGGTCCGGCGGCCGCGTGAGACGAGCCCCGGCCATGCCGGTGCACGCTTGGTTTTCGACTTTGACCGACACCGTTGACGGCGTCGCCGTTGGCCGCTCAACCTGGACAAATGACGGTTTGCGATCCGATCGAGCTGTTCGACGCTGATTCCCTGCAGGATCCCTACCCGCTGTATGACCAGTTGCGCGCCGCTGGAGCGGTCGGCCAGA
>DATAZN010000194.1:0-2173 GCA_036272035.1 Mycobacterium sp.
GCGGCGACCGATGAGCGGTATAGCGCATTCCTGCACGTCGCGGCCGACGCGGCGCTGTCGGCGGCGGCCGCCGTCGACAAGTCACTGGCCGCCGGGGAGCAGCCGGTCTCGGCGCTGGCCGGGGTCCCGCTGGCCCTCAAAGACGTGTTCACCAGCGTCGACATGCCCACCACCTGCGGCTCGAAGATCCTCGAGGGCTGGCGTTCGCCCTACGACGCCACCGTGACCGCGCGGCTGCGCGCGGCCGGAATCCCGATCCTCGGCAAGACCAACATGGACGAGTTCGCGATGGGTTCGTCGACGGAGAACTCCGCCTACGGGCCGACCCGCAACCCGTGGAACACCGACCGGGTGCCGGGCGGTTCGGGCGGGGGCAGTGCCGCCGCGCTCGCGGCGTTTCAGGCGCCGCTGGCCATCGGTACCGACACCGGCGGCTCGATTCGCCAGCCGGCCGCGCTGACCGCGACCGTCGGGGTCAAGCCCACCTATGGCACGGTGTCACGCTACGGCCTGGTGGCCTGCGCGTCGTCGCTGGACCAAGGCGGGCCCTGCGCGCGCACAGTCGTCGACACCGCGCTGCTGCATCAGGTGATCGCCGGACATGACCCCCGCGACTCCACCTCCATCGACGCCGAGGTGCCCGACATCGTCGGAGCCGCGATAGCGGGTGCGGCAGGCGATCTGAGCGGTGCGCGCATCGGCGTCGTCAAGCAGCTGCGCGGCGAGGGTTATCAGCCCGGCGTGCTGGCGTCGTTCAACAAAGCCGTCGAGCAGTTGACCGCGATAGGCGCCGAGGTGTCCGAAGTCGACTGTCCCCATTTCGATCACGCGCTGCCCGCCTACTACCTGATTCTGCCGTCGGAGGTGTCGAGCAACCTGGCCCGTTTCGACGCGATGCGCTACGGGCTGCGGGTCGGTGACGACGGCACGCACAGCGCCGAACAGGTGATGGCACTGACCCGGGCTGCCGGATTCGGGCCTGAAGTCAAGCGGCGCATCATGATTGGCACCTATGCGCTGTCGGCCGGCTACTACGACGCGTACTACAACCAGGCGCAGAAGGTGCGCACGCTGATCGCCCGCGACCTCGACACTGCATATCAATCCGTCGACGTGCTGATTTCACCCACCACGCCGACGACCGCGTTCCCGTTGGGTGAGAAGGTCGACGACCCGCTGGCGATGTATCTGTTCGACCTCTGCACGCTGCCGCTGAACCTGGCCGGACACTGTGGGATGTCAGTGCCGTCCGGGCTGTCCGAGGACGACAACTTGCCGGTCGGACTGCAGATCATGGCGCCCGCGCTGGCCGACGATCGGATCTACCGGGTGGGAGCCGCCTACGAGGCCGCACGGGGAGCGCTGCCCTCCGCCATTTGAGATCCGCTGCTGCAACCGTTCCCTCGGGGCAAGATGAAGACATGCGGATCGGAATTCTCACCGGCGGTGGCGACTGTCCCGGGCTCAACGCCGTAATCCGGGCAGTGGTGCGAACGAGCGACTCGCGATACGGGTCGTCGGTGGTCGGATTCCAGGACGGCTGGCGTGGCCTACTGGAGAACCGGCGCATGCAACTGGCCAACGATGACCGCAACGATCGCCTGCTGGCCAAAGGCGGAACGATGCTGGGCACCGCCCGCGTGCACCCCGACAAGCTCAAGGCCGGTCTGGATCAGATCAAAGACACGCTGGACGAGAATGGCATCGACGTGCTCATCCCCATCGGCGGTGAGGGCACGCTGACCGCCGCACACTGGCTCTCGGAAGAGAACGTCCCCGTCGTCGGCGTGCCCAAGACCATCGACAACGACATCGATTGCACCGATGTGACATTCGGCCACGACACGGCGTTGATGGTGGCCACCGACGCCATCGATCGGCTGCACAGCACTGCGGAATCACACCAGCGGGTGATGCTGGTGGAGGTGATGGGCCGGCACGCCGGCTGGATCGCGCTGAACGCCGGGCTGGCCTCCGGCGCACACATGACGCTGATTCCTGAACAGCCCTTCGACATCGACGAGGTGTGCCGGTTGGTCAAGCGGCGCTTCCAGCGCGGCGATGCGCACTTCATCTGCGTCGTCGCCGAGGGCGCCAAGCCGGCCGAAGGCTCGATGGAGCTGCGCAAAGGCGGTACCGACGAGTTCGGTCACGAGCGGTTCACCGGGGTGGC
>DATAZN010000195.1:0-25810 GCA_036272035.1 Mycobacterium sp.
CGCGACGCAGTAGCTCGGACAGCGCGCGGCGCGGCGACGTGCCCGCCATCACGTCCTGCCCGATCTGCTCGAGCGCCTCGCGCAGATCCACCGGCGGCGCCAGTGGATCAGGCCCGCCGGTATACGCCGAATACCGGGACGAGTGGCTGCTAGCCATAGACAGTTTCGCCTTCCCCGGACGCCTTATCGATGCGCTTGGCCAAATACAGTGCCTCCAAGGCCAATTCGAGAGCGGCAGCGCGCTCGCCTTCGGATTTGGCGCCCAGCCGCGTGGCGATGGCCTCGATGACCGGCAGCTCGGGCAGCGCCGCCAGCACATCCTTGGCTGACACCCGCTCACCGGTCGTCACTGCCGAGCCGCCCTCGACCGCGGAGACCAGCGGGCCGACGTCGATACCGCCGAGCGCTCGCGACGCGGTGTCGGCGGTGGCGCGGCGCAGCAGGTGCTCCAGCACCGCCTGCTCACGACCTTCCTCGCCCGACTCGAACTCGAGCTTGCCCCGCAGCACGTCGATCACCGTGCTCAAGTCGACCACGCGGGCCACCGGTTCGGTCTCGCCGAGCAGCGCGCCGCGGTGCCGCGCCGACGCGGCGACGGTCTCGGCGGCGGCGATCGCGAACCGCGCCGAGACACCGGATCGCTGATCGACCGAGCTCGACTCCCGCAGGTTGCGGGCGAACCGGGCGATCACCTGGGTCAGGTACTCCGGCACCTGCGCGCTCAGGTGGGCCTCCTGCGTGATCACCGCAACCTCGGCATCGAGTTCGAGCGGATAGTGCGTGCGGATCTCGGCGCCGAACCGGTCCTTCAGCGGGGTGATGATGCGGCCACGGTTGGTGTAGTCCTCGGGGTTGGCGCTGGCGACGACGAGTACGTCGAGCGGCAACCTGAGTGTGTAGCCGGGGACCTGGATGTCGCGCTCCTCCATCACGTTGAGCATCGACACCTGGATGCGCTCGGCCAGGTCGGGCAGCTCGTTGACTGCGACGATGCCGCGGTGCGCCCGTGGGATCAGGCCGTAGGCGATGGTCTCCGGGTCGCCCAGGCTGCGGCCTTCGGCGACCTTGATCGGGTCGATGTCGCCGACCAGGTCGGCGACGCTGGTGTCGGGAGTGGCCAGCTTCTCGGTGTAGCGCTCGCTGCGGTGCCGCCACTCGACCGGCAGATCGTCGCCGAGGGTGGCGGCCTTGCGGATCGACTCCGGGGTGATCGGGCTGTACGGATGCTCGCCGACCTCGGCGCCACCGATCACCGGCGTCCACTCGTCCAGCAGGCCGATCAGCGCCCGCAGCAGCCGGGTCTTGCCCTGCCCGCGCTCACCGAGCAGCACGAAGTCGTGGCCGGCGATCAGCGCCCGTTCCAGCTGCGGTAGGACGGTGTCCTCGAACCCCAGGATGCCTGGCCAGATCGCTCCGACCTCAGCACCCTCGGTGAGGCGTGCCAGCAGGTTTTCCCGGATTTCTTGCTTGACTCCCCGTTCGCGATGTCCGGCGGCACGCAGCTCGCCGACGGTGCGGGGCAGATTGTTCGCAGCAGTCACCTCACCAAACTACGACGGCTCAGCGAATACGGCACTGTCCCGGCCTTCTTGCAAAGAACAAGGCCGAGCAATCGCGTGGATTACCCGGCCTTGCTGAGGTCAGTTGAGCGGCTAGCTCATCGTGACGGTTGCCTTCTCATCGCCCTCTTTCCAGGTGACGGTGCCGTGCTCGAACGTCGACTTGTAGGTGCCGTCGGGCTCCTTCATCTCATCAGCGGTCGGATAACCCAGCTTGCCCTGCGAGGCCTGAACGTCATTCCACGCGTCGCGGATCTTGCCCCACACGAGGTAGACCGGGCCGCCGTTCTTGTAGATCAGGACTCCATCGTCGTACTGCTGGTAGACGCCGGTGTTGTCGAGAGTGTTCTTCTGGTTGTCGTAGGGTGCGCCCAGATCTTTCTTTTGCTCGTCGGTGAGGGTCTCCCACTTGGCCAGGATCGGTCCCTCCACCGTGTACTCAGTGCCGTTCTTCCCGGCGATCTGGGTCGAAGTCGGTGCAGCCGCACTCGTCGACGGCTCCATGGCAGCCGATGACGTCATCGCGGATGCCGAGGACGACGCCGCCGAACTCGAGGAGCTCGAGTTGTTCGACTGGTGACATCCCGCACCTATCAGAGCGAATACTGCAATTGCGACTGAGAACGACGCTGTCCTTTTGCTTATCGCGCGCATGTTTTCCTCTCGAATACCTTTCGAATCGCTCAGGACTCGTCCGGTAGACGGGCCCGAATTTTGACTCTAGGCCGAAGCGATCTTGTACGGAAGAAAATCGGGGTGACCCAAATCGGCAAATAGCGATGCTTTGCTCACCGGTCTGCCGACGTTCAAGCGCGCGACACCGAGTGGCCCAGGCAACTATCGTCGCACTTCGACACGAAGCTCACAGTGGTCGACGCCCAGCTGCCCGATACCCTCAGTACCGTGAATTCCCCCGACTGGTGTGATCGACCCAAGACGGCGCACTTCGGCCCGGCATCGTGGCAGTCCAGCGCGCTCGCCCTGCTCACCGCGATCTTCGTCCGGCCGCTGCTGGGCGCCCTGACCGTAATCGGCCTCGTCGTCAACCGCTTCCGCCCCGACGCGCTGCAGCGGGCGCGACTCGACGGGATCGACCGCCCGCTGGGACTGATTCCGCCGGTGCCTGGCACTGCTATCACACGGATCTTGTTGCCGCACTGCCCGGCCGAATGGGTCGTCGCGCCGGAAGCCCGCGATTCCAATTCACTCATCGTCTATTTCCACGGCTCTGCTTTGGTGACCCTGGGACTCAACTCCCATCGCCGTTTTGTCAGCAGGCTGTCGGCAGCTACCGGTGCGAAGGTATTTAACGTCGGCTATCGACTGGCGCCGCAAGCCAGCATCGAAGAAGCTGTCGCCGACGGATTGGACGGTTACCGCTACGCGCTGTCGCAGGGCTTCGCCCCCGAACGTATCGTGCTGGCGGGCGATTCGGCGGGCGGACTGATGGCCGCCGGCGTCGCACTCGCGGCACGTGACGTCGGCCTACCGGTGCCGGCCGGTCAGGCGCTGATGTCCCCGCTGACGTCATCGGACATGAGCCTGAAATATCGGGCTCTGAAAGACCACCGCGACGTGATGTTCCCGTTCATGACGGTGAAGTTCATCTACGACGTGTTCCCCACCGTCAACGGCACCCGACCGCCGCCGGTGATGCCGCCGGAGGCAGACCTGCACGGCCTGGGTCCGTTCCTGCTACAGGTGGGCACCCACGAGATGTTGCTCAACGACACCTTCGCGCTGGCCGAACGGCTGCGGGCGCACAACGTCGAAGTCTGGGTTCAGCAGTGGCACAAGGCCATGCACATGTTCCAACTGAGCTTCGACGTCAACCCCGACGCCCGCCGCGCGGTCGACGAGGTCGCGGCCTTCATCCGCTACGCGACGACGGTGCAGGACGAGATAAGCGCCTGAAGCCCAGTGGGCTTTTAATGGGCGAAGTGCCGGGCGCCGGTCAGGTAGAGCGTCACGCCGGCCTTTTCGGCCGCCGCAGTCACCTCGTCGTCGC
Source organism: Mycobacterium sp. (assembly GCA_036272035.1). Lineage (GTDB taxonomy): Bacteria > Actinomycetota > Actinomycetes > Mycobacteriales > Mycobacteriaceae > Mycobacterium. Next base: position 3,568 of record DATAZN010000195.1, read on the forward strand.
GCACCGACCCGCCTGGATGCACGATCGCCTTGACGCCCGCGGCGGTCAGCGTTTCCAGGCCGTCCGGGAACGGGAAGAACGCATCTGAGGCCGCAACGGCGCCGCGGACCCGATCTCCACCGCGCTCGACCGCCAGCCGTGCCGCGTCCACGCGGTTCACCTGGCCCATGCCTATGCCGATGGTCGCGCCGCCGCCGGCGATGACGATCGCGTTGGATTTGACCGCGCGGCAGGTGCGCCAGGCAAAGGCCAAATCCGCCAGTGTGGCCGTGTCGGCCGGGGCACCGGTCGCCAATGTCCAGTTGAGCGGGCTGTCGCCCGGCGCGTCGATCCGGTCGCGCTGCTGCATCAACATCCCGCCACTGATCTGACGGCGCTCGGTGTCGTCATCCATCGGCTCGGCCGCCACCAGCACCCGAACGTTCTTCTTGCGCGCCAACACATCAACGGCGCCCGGTGCGTAGGCGGGCGCCACGACCACCTCGGTGAAAATCGTGCTCACGTACTCGGCCATCTCGACGGTGACCTCGGTGTTGGCCGCGATCACGCCGCCGAACGCGCTGAGCGGGTCGCACTCGTGGGCTTTGCGATGCGCGTCGGCGACCGAATCCGACGAGACCGCTATCCCGCACGGGTTGGCGTGTTTGATGATCGCCACGCAGGTCTGCTCGTGGTCGAAGGCGGCCCGCCACGCTGCGTCGGCGTCAGTGAAGTTGTTGTAGGACATCTCTTTTCCATGCAGCTGCTCTGCCTGCGCCAGACCGGGCCACCCGCCGTCGTCGACATAGAGCGCGGCCTGCTGATGCGGGTTCTCGCCGTAGCGCAACTGGGTCGAGCGTCGCCACGTCCCGGCGACCCACTCCGGGAAAGCCGCGGCCGGCTCCTCGGGCGCCAGCGTCGACTCCATCCAGCCGGCCACCGCGACGTCGTACTCGGCGGTGTGCCGAAATGCCAATGACGCCAGCTTCTTTCGCTCGGCCAGGGTGAAGCCTCCGCTGCGCACCGCGGCCAGCACTCCGTCGTAGCCAAGCGGATCGGTCACCACCGCCACGCTCGGGTGATTCTTGGCCGACGCGCGGACCATCGACGGTCCGCCGATGTCGATCTGCTCGACGCACTCGTCGACACCCGCGCCGGACTCAACGGTCTCGCTGAACGGATACAGGTTCACCACCACCAACTCGAACGCCGCGATGCCGAGTTGCTCGAGCGCCGCAGCGTGCTCGGGCTTGCGAAGATCGGCCAGCAGGCCGGCGTGCACCCGCGGATGCAGAGTTTTGACCCGACCGTCGAGCACTTCCGGGAAGCCGGTCAGCTCCTCCACAGGTGTCACCGGAATACCTTTGTCAGCAATGGATTTCGCGGTTGATCCGGTGGAGACGATCTCCACGCCCGACTCGGCAAGACCGCGGGCCAGGTCGACCAGACCGGTCTTGTCGTAGACGCTGATCAACGCGCGGCGAATCGGCCGCTTCGCGTCATGGGTGTTCATCCGATAGTCGCCTTTCGTCCGATCCAGGTCACGCCGCCGGTCGCCACCGCGGCTATCACATCCACCAAGAGCCGTCGTTCAACGACCTTGATGCGCTCATGCAGGGTTTGTTCGTTGTCATCGTCGAGCATCGGGACGGCCTGCTGGGCAAGTATCGGGCCGGTGTCGGTGCCGGCGTCCACCAGGTGCACCGTGCAGCCGGTGACTTTCACGCCGTGGGCCAGCGCGTCGGCCACTCCGTGCGCACCGGGAAATGCCGGCAGCAGGGCCGGATGCGTGTTGAGGGTGCGGCCTTCGAATTTCGAAAGAAATTCTGGTCCAAGGATTTTCATGAATCCCGCCGAGATGATGAGGTCCGGCGAATGTGTGGCCGTAGCCTCGGTGAGTGCGGCGTCCCATACGCCGCGGTCGGGATAGTCCGCGAGCCTCACCCGGAACGTCGGCAGCGACGCGTTAGCTGCGATGTCAGCCGCCGGACAGTCGCGATCAAGGCCGACTGCGACGACCCGCGCCGGATAATCACCAACGGCGGCGTCCAGCAGGGACGCCAGCAGCGAACCAGTACCCGATGCCAACACCACCAATCGTGCCGGTGCGCTGGGAGGCACGCGGAACGGTTGCTGCACAGGCCGAGCCTATCTGTCGTCGTCCGGCGACGATGCGGGCTGGTCCGCGGCCCGAGAAGGAGCCGGACCATCAGGTCCGTCCGGCGACGACGCGGACTGCTCCGACGGGAGATCGATGCCCGACTCGGTTGCGGATGTGTCATGGGTCGCTACATCCGCGCCCGGATCGTCGGCCCCGAATTCAATCAACGGCTCGACGTCCGGTTCGGCCGGCGGCGGCACGGCCCGCTTGGGCTTTCGTGGCCGGTATCTGATGCCGCCGGCCATCGCAACGGTGAGCCAACCAACGGCAGAGAACCACAGAAAGACCGCGAACCCGAACGTGTTCTGGTCGAGTCCGACGCCGCCGAAGTTGCCCAGCTGGCCGCTGCCGGCATAGCCGAGCAATGCCAAGGTCAACGCCGCCACCAGTGCCGCAATCCCTAACTTCGCCATCGCGTCGGACAGCGGCAACGGCCGGCGCGCGCACTGCTGTCCGAGCGCCACACCCGATGACGCTCCGACGATCAGCAGCGCAACCCAGGCCGGACCCAGCGGCGGGTGCGGCGCCGCGGCCAGCACCGGCAGCGCCGGGAGGTCCCCACCGAAGACGGTGAACGAGCTGAACGTCGCAAAACCCAAGTGGGCGCTGGATCCCACGGCCATCGCGGCGGTCGCGACGATCACGTTGGGCACGTACAGGATCGAGAGAAGGGTCAGGCTGAACTGGCCGAATATCGAGTTGGTGATCGCGTACAGGTCCTGCATCGTCGACCAGTGCACGACCAGCGAGGCAGCCGCCACCATTCCCGACAGCCCGAGCAACGCCAGCACGCCGGCCATTGCCGCGCGTAGTGAATCGCCGAGCCAATCCGGCAACGGCGACGCCGCGAGGGCCCGGCGGCCAACGCGCGAACCCACCCCGATGAACGCGCCGATGGCGTGCACGACCAGCACGCTCAGGAAGGCGCGCAACGCGCTCGGCGTCTGCAACTCGGTGATGACCGATCCCGCGTCGTGGATGACGGCCAGCGCGATCGCGGCGATCAGCAGCGGTCCGCCCAGGGCCGACGCGACGATCCACCGGATGGCGAACCACGAGGCGGTCGTCGTGGTGGCCAGTGCGGTGGCGCGCGCGGTACCCCACACCATCAGCAGCACCGGAAGCAGCGGCATCACACCCAGCTCGCGGCCACCGATCGAAATCGGCACCTGATGCACACCGAGCCACATGCTGGCGATCGCCCCCAGCGCACCGGTCATGTCGCTGTTGGCAATCACCAGTTGCAACAACGTCACCGCGGCGATGATCACCAACGCCACCACGGCGGGGCCGAAGGCGACCCGCAGAAGGTCACGGGCCTGGTTGGCGCCAGGGGTTCGACTGTCCGGCGTCACGGTTTGAGGACGTTACCTACCAGGTCCCCTGGTCGGCGACCCGCCGCGCCCGATAGTGCACAGTTAAGACTGTGACGGGCCCGACGGCGAGGACGGCGCCTGCGGCTGCTGACCCGAGCCGAACGAGTGCTGGCCGTGGGCCGAACCGCCCTGATCCGAGGAGTTGGACTGGCCCGCACCGCCGGAGCCGGACGACGGCGGCGGGCTGAAGCTCGGGAAACCCGTTGGCGGGGTGGGTGATCCGTGCTGCGACTGTGCCGAGCTCGGCTGCGGTCCGGGTTGCGCGCTGAAACCACCGGTTGTCGGTCCGGAGGGGTAACCGCCGTACTGGGTTCCGTAACCGGACTGGCCGTAAGGAGGCTGCTGCTGGCCGTAGTAGCCGCCGTACTGCCCGTAGTACTGGTCGTACTTGGGCCGCGGCGCCGGTGGGGTGATCACACCGGCGTCCAGCAAGAGCACGCTAATGGCGAGCACGGCTTGGACCACGCCCGAGCCCACAGCGATCCACAGGGCCCAGCCGCGACCCGATGCTCCGATGGTGTCCTCGACCAGCAGCAAGCCGCCCAGCGTCGAGACCGCGGCGACCACCGCGGAGAAGTTCTTGGCCTTCGGCAGCAGGCTGACGCCGGCCAGCAGGCCCGCGAGCAGCGCCAGGTCGACCGGCAAGGTGCTGCCGCTTTCGACGAGCTCGTCGCCGTTGGGGAGGATGCGGGTGATCATCGGGCCGTAGCTCACCAGGTAGATCGCCAGGCCCAGCACCAGCACCCCGATGGCCAGATATTGCTTCAGGTTGCTTTCACCCTCGTCGCCCTTGTTGAACGACGGCGCGGCGGGAGCCGCGTACGAGCCGGATGACTGCGCGGGTGGATATCCGGGACTGCCGGGCGGGTAGGTCATGACTTCTCCTGTGCCTTCCGATGCGGTTGCAGCGCCACTGTCATGCGGCGCTGGTACTCCCGCGCGCCGCTCCTCGCGAGGCTACCTGGTAACTCTCAACGAATGCCGTGGCGCAAGCTGGCACGGGCATTGCGACGTGCGCCGATCATCCACGCTAGCGCACCTCGGGCAGTCCGTCGGCGCGGACCTCCGCGCGGTATCGCGACCGAATACCCACCCCCGGTGGTTGCCCGCAAGATTGGAACACGTTCTAATTCATCCATGGACTACGGGCTCGTGCTGTTCACCAGCGATCGCGGGATCACCCCGGCGGCGGCTGCCACTCTCGCCGATAACCACGGGTTTCAGACGTTCTACGTGCCCGAGCACACCCATATCCCGATCAAGCGCGAAGCGGCCCATCCGACCACCGGCGACGAAACACTGCCTGACGACCGCTACATGCGCACGTTGGATCCGTGGGTAAGCCTGGGGGCGGCCTGCGCCGTCACCTCGCGGGTGCGGCTGTCCACCGCAGTGGCACTGCCGGTCGAACACGATCCGATCACTCTGGCCAAATCCATCGCGACGCTCGATCACCTCTCCGGCGGACGAGTCAGCCTGGGCGTCGGGTTCGGCTGGAACACCGACGAACTCGCCGACCACAACGTGCTGCCCGGGCGGCGCCGCACCATGCTGCGCGAATACATCGAGGCGATGCGAGCACTATGGACTGAAGAGGAAGCCTCCTATGAGGGCGAATTCGTCAACTTCGGGCCCAGCTGGGCTTGGCCCAAGCCCATGCAGTCGCACATCCCGGTGCTGGTCGGGGCTGCCGGCAACGAGAAGAACTTCAAGTGGATCGCGCGCAGCGCCGACGGCTGGATCACCACGCCGCGCGACTTCGACATCGACGAGCCGGTGAAGTTGCTGCAGGACACCTGGGCCGCCGCCGGCCGCGAGGGCGCGCCGCAGATCGTGGCGCTGGACTTCAAGCCGGTGCCCGAGAAGTTGGCGCACTGGGCCGAGCTCGGCGTCACCGAGGTGTTGTTCGGACTGCCCGACAAGTCCGAAGATGAGGTCGCCGCATATGTGGAGCGACTGGCCGGCAAGCTGGCGGCGGCGGTCTAACCGCTGAATCCGATCGGAGGCGCATCGTGACAGCCAACGACGAGCCGGGCCGGCACTTCCCGTTTCGCTACGAGTCCCGGCTGGCCCCGGTATGGCTGCCGTTTCGGCTGTGGCCCGGTGCGCAGGGTGTCACTGTGACCGAGGATGGCCGGCTGATCGCACGCTACGGGCCGCTGCGCGTCGACGCGCCGCGATCGCAGATTCAGGGTGCGCATATCACCGGGCCCTATCGGTGGTGGACCGCTGTGGGGGCGCGGCTGTCGTTGGCCGACGACGGACTGACGTTCGGCACCAACGCAACTCAAGGCGTGTGCATCCATTTCGAGCCGCGGATTCACCGCGTGCTGGGTTTGCGTGACCACTCGGCACTTAACGTGACCGTCGAGGACTGCGAAGGCCTGGTCGCCGCGCTGACCGACTAGCCACTGACGAAACGGCCGACTTGCTAGCCGAGCGACGCTTGGTTGATGTCGTCGTCGGTCGACTTCACGGTGATCTTGGCACCCAATGGGTCACCGTCGGTCATCAACGCCACCAAGTCCTCGTCCTCGGTGAGCGCCATGAACCGCGAGCCGTCGGCGTCGAGCCGACCGATGATGACACCGGTCGTCGTCGGCCAGTCGTACCGTACGGAGTACGTCTCAATGATGCCCGTGCCGTTGGCGTTTCGAGTGACCGGCACCTTCGGCAGTGCGGCGATGTCCTGCTGCAATACCTTGCTACGGTCGGCCGCCCACTCGCCCGGTTCCGTGGAGTACACGCCCACCGAATACTTGCTCATCACACCGCCGTTGGCGCCGACGAGCCCGAACGATCCCGGCTTGTCGCGCATGGCGGCCACGGTCTCTGCGATACCGTGCAGCGAATAGCTGTTGCCGGGGCCACCGAAATACGGCAGGCCTCCGGTGAGCGTCAAACCACGTGGGTCGTCATCGGTAAGCCCGAAGTCATCGCACACGGCTAAGACCGGGAACGGGAAGCAGCTGTACAGGTCGAACGTCGCCACGTCGTCGATGCCGATGTCCGCACCCCGGAGCGCTTCTGCCACAGCCTGTTTGGCGGAGTAGCTGATGCTGACGTCGACGCGGTCCAGCAAGTCCTGCTCGGTCTGATCGGCATGCCCGCGCAGATAAACCCACTTGCCCTCGGGCACCCCAAGCCGGCGGGCCGCCGACACCGACATCACCAGGGCGGCGGCGCCTTGATTGACGGTGTCGCGCGCCACCAGCAGTCGCGGATACGGGTCGCAGATCATCCGGTTCTCGTCGGTGACGGTTTCGATCTCCTCCGCCGACCGTTCCACCGGCGAGGACGAGAACGGGTTCTTTGCAGCGACTTTGGAGAACGGGGCGAAGAGCTCGGCCATCGCATGCCGGTAGTCGGCGACGCTGAGTCCGAGCCTCCCTCTGCGGGCGTTGTCGAGCAGCCCGTATTGCACGGGCGCTCCGGTCAGCCCGTGCTTTGCGGTGTACTCGCTCATGTACTGCTCGAAGCCATATCCACGGTCCTCGAGCTGGCCACCGACGTGCTCGGTGAAGTCCGGCTTGTCGTCGCGCCCGGCGAAGTACTTCGCGGTGGACCCGGGTTCGGAGCCGAGGATCAACGCGACCTCGATGTCACCGGCGGCGATCGCCCCGGCGAACTCCGTCATCAGCTTTTGCGGACCGTTGCCGCCAATGGGCTCAAGCACCGCACGCGCCGGATCGGCGCCGACCCGGTTGGCCACCGATCGCACGTAGTTGTCGGAGCAACCGAGCGGCGGCTTCGTGAACGGAGTGCAGATCTCGAACTGACGCAGGCCGGCGAACACTTCGATGACCCCCGCCACCGTGCTGACCTCCGCGCCGGTATCAGCGAGCGCGGCGCGCACCGCCTGGGTCGCCAGGTCGACTGAGGACATGCCCCGATAACCGGCATCGTCGATGCGCTCGGTGAACTGGCCCACTCCGACGACGACGGGAGTGCGCGGATCGACCTCCATTACAGGCCTCCTGGCAAGTGTTAATTCGTCAGGCTAACCGAAACCTGTAACGTGTTCCAATTTTGGAGCGAGCAGTGAACTCCTACAGGCTCTCCAGGATTTGCCGTGCGAGCGCGGCGGTTTCCGACGGAGTCTTGCCGACCTTGACACCGGCCGCTTCCAAAGCTTCTTTCTTGGCGGCAGCGGTGCCGGACGAGCCGGACACGATGGCGCCGGCGTGGCCCATCGTCTTGCCTTCCGGCGCAGTGAATCCCGCGACGTAGCCGATGACCGGCTTGGACACGTTGGCCTTGATGTAGTCGGCGGCACGCTCCTCGGCGTCACCACCGATCTCACCGATCATCACGATGAGCTTGGTCTCGGGGTCCTTCTCGAAGGCCTCGATTGCGTCGATGTGGGTGGTGCCGATCACTGGGTCGCCGCCGATACCGATCGACGTGGAGAACCCGAAATCACGCAGCTCGTACATCATTTGGTAGGTCAGCGTGCCGGACTTGGACACCAGGCCGACGGGCCCCGAGCCGGTGATGTTGGCCGGCGTGATGCCCACCAGCGCCTGACCGGGGGTGATGATGCCCGGGCAGTTCGGCCCGATGATGCGGGTCTTGCCGCCCTTCGACAGGTTGTAGGCCCAGGCATAGGCGCTGTCCTGCACCGGGATTCCCTCGGTGATAACCACCAGCAGCGGGATGTCGGCGTCAATCGCCTCGATGATCGCGTCCTTGGCGAACTTCGGCGGCACGAAAATGATCGATACGTCGGCGCCGGTCTTCTCCATCGCTTCCTCGACATGGGCGAACACCGGCAGCTCGACGATCTGGCCGCCCTTGTTCTCATGCGTGACGGTGGTGCCGGCCTTGCGCGCGTTGACGCCGCCGACGATCTCAGTGCCCGCTCTCAGCATGCGGGCGGTGTGCACGGTGGCCTCGCTACCGGTGATGCCCTGGACGATGACCTTGCTGTCTTTGGTCAGAAAGATTGCCATTTCGTGCCGGTCCTTTCAGGCGCTCGCGAGCTCGGCGGCTTTGTCAGCGGCCTCGTCCATCGTCGGTACGACTGTCACCAACGGGTGGTTGGCCTCGGCCAGGATGCGTCGGCCTTCGTCCACGTTGTTGCCGTCCAAGCGAACCACCAGCGGCTTGTTGGCGTCGTCGCCGAGGATCTTCAGCGCCTGCACGATCCCGTTGGCCACCGCGTCGCACGCGGTGATGCCACCGAACACGTTGACGAACACGCTCTTGACCTGTGCGTCGCCCAGGATGACGTCGAGACCGGCGGCCATCACTTCGGCCGAGGCGCCACCACCGATGTCGAGGAAGTTGGCCGGCTTGACCCCGCCGTGCTTTTCGCCCGCGTAGGCCACGACATCCAGCGTCGACATGACCAGCCCGGCGCCGTTACCGATGATGCCGACCTCGCCGTCGAGCTTGACGTAGTTGAGGTCGTGCTCCTTGGCCTTGAGCTCCAGCGGGTCGGTGGCGTCGCGGTCCTCGAACTCTGCATGACCCGGCTGCCGGAAGTCAGCGTTGCCGTCGAGCGTCACCTTGCCGTCCAGCGCCAGGATCTGATCGTCGGGCGTCCGCACCAGCGGGTTGACCTCGACCAGGGTGGCGTCCTCGGCGACGAAGACCTCCCACAGCTTGGCGATGGTGACCGCCGCGGCGTCGAGCACCTCGGCCGGCAGGTGGCCCTGTTCGGCGATCGAGCGGGCGAATGCCACGTCGACACCCTTGACCGCATCCACCGGGACCTTGGCCAGCCGTTCGGGCTTGGTGGCCGCGACTTCTTCGATCTCCACACCGCCCTCCACCGAGCACATGGCCAGGTAGGTGCGGTTGGCGCGGTCGAGCAGGAAGGAGATGTAGTACTCCTCGGCGATATCGCTGGCCTCGGCGACCAGCAGCTTCTTCACGACGTGGCCCTTGATGTCCAGGCCGAGAATGTTCTTCGCGTGCTGGTAGGCGTCATCCGCGGTCGCGGCGTATTTCACGCCACCTGCCTTGCCGCGTCCACCGACCTTGACCTGCGCTTTGACCATCACCGGGTGACCGATCTCTTGGGCGATGGCCTTGGCCCCGTCAGCGGTGTCTGTCACCCGGCCGGGCGTCGTCGGGACGTTGTGCTTGGCGAACAGCTCCTTCGCCTGATACTCGAAAAGATCCATGGGCTCACTTCTGTGTGTCGGCCTGGCTGTCTGTTTGTCCGCGAGCCCAGGGTTTCCCGAGCCCGCTTGCGGGAACTGTATCGACACGGCCTTAACGTTCCGCCGTCGGCATCGGTGGATGTGGCAGATCTCACCGGGCGGTCGAGAGTGATTCAACTCACAATCCCCAGGGGATTCCTGGCTTAGCTTGCGACCTCCCCAGGTCGCCGGTTAACGTCGCAGGGTCCAGATAACGTTATGGTTACGGCTCGAGGGACAATCAGGTTGACTCAGCAAATCCCGGCACTGTCTCCTGTGCAAGGAGAGCTTTCGGCGTCGCGCGGCAGCTTGTCAGCACCTAGTCGCAACGAAGTCACCGACATCATCCCTTTCAATGAGTTCGGCATGCTCGACGACCTGGACTTCAGCGCAAACTCCCACTTCGACAAAGAAGCGCAGGTCCTGCGCGCGCCTGAGCTCGACGACCTGGACGACACCGACAACCTCGTCGTCATGAAGCTGGCCGGCCCCAGCGCGTCCGAGCGCCGCATCGATCCGCTTCGGCCTGATGCGTACCGCAGTAATGGCGACGCGGAGCTGATGGCCGGGCGCGGGCAACACCGCAAACAGCTGACCGGCCCGGCTCGAGGTCGCGTACTGATCGGCGCGATGGCGGCCGGTGCCGCCGCTGCCGCCGCGCACTCCGCCACCGAGGCCCCAGACCACTCCAAGGCCGAGACCGTGCTGGCTGCCCAAGCCGCAGCGACCAACGGCGGGGGGCCGATCAGCACCTCCGGCGGCGGTATGCAGATGGTGACCGTACAGCCGGCCGCGAACGTCGCTGTCCACAATGCCGAGCTGGCCCACGGCGTCGCGTTCGCTCAGGAACGCGCCCAGCGTGAGGCCAGGCTGCAGCAGCCACTGTTCGTCATGCCGACCAAGGGCATCTTCACCTCGGGCTTCGGCTACCGGTGGGGCGTCCTGCACGCCGGCATCGACCTCGCGAACTCGATCGGCACGCCGATCCATGCGGTCTCCGACGGCGTCGTCATCGACTCCGGCCCGACCGCCGGCTACGGCATGTGGGTCAAGCTGCGTCACGCCGACGGCACGGTCACGTTGTACGGCCACGTCAACACCACCCTGGTCAGCGCAGGTCAGCGTGTGATGGCCGGCGACCAGATCGCCACCATGGGCAACCGCGGGAATTCCACCGGCCCACACTTGCACTTCGAGGTTCTGCTGGGCGGCACGCAGCGAGTGGACCCGGTGCCGTGGCTGGCCAAACGGGGCCTGTCTGTCGGCACCTTCGCCGGTTGACCGGTGACCGACCCGAACAGTCCCACACCAGGCGATCGCCCGTCTCCCGCAGCGCCAAGCGGGCCCATGCGCGCGGCCACCGGTCCTGAGCAGGCCCCTCAAACGACGCGCATCATTCGCCGGGCGCCGACCGGGCCCTTGCCGCAGACGGTCGACGACGCCCGTACCACGCACATCCCGCGCCCGCCGTCGGCCCCGCAATACGCTCCGCCGAGTGGGCCGCCCGCGATCGCACGCGCGCCCTTTGGCGAACCCAGCCGGACAACGGCGGTGGCCGCCGCGGCCGTCAGCATCATCAGCGGCTGGGCCACCTCCGTGGTGGCGACCGATCTGATCGCGGGCTGGTGGAGATCGGACCGGCTGTTCTGCGTTGCAGTGGCGTTCCTTGCGCTGGTGTTCGCTCTGGCCACGATCTCCGGAGTGATCCTGCTGCTGCTACGCCAACCGCTGAGCCGCTACCTGATCGTGGCGGGCGCCGTGGTCGCGATCTTGACCTACCTAGGGGTGTTCATCGCCGGCGCGCGGGTGGCCTGGATCGTGCACACCCTGCCAATTCTGCCGATCACCAGCGCCGTGCTGACCTTGCTGCCCGGTACGCGGGATTGGCTGCTGGAGGACTAGAGCTTCGCCACCGGAGCGTGGTTGTGCATCAGCTTGACCCGACCCGAACTGCCGAAGTCGATCAGCGACATCGCTGATTCGCCGACGCCGGAGACCTCTTCGACCCGGCCCAGGCCGTACTTGTCGTGGGTGACCCGGTCGCCGGGCGCCAGTACCAGCAGCGGACGCTTGCCGGCTGCGCCGCGGGTCGGCGACGGCCGCGGTGCGCCGAACCGGCCGGCACCGCTCACCGGTGCGCTGAGCGACGGCGTCGGGTCGGTGCGACGCCAGTCGATGAGCTCCTGTGGAATCTCGCGCAGAAACCGCGATTCCGGGTTGAGCATCGGCTGTCCCCACGACGACCGAACCTTGGCGCGGCTGACATAGAGACGCTGGCGTGCCCGGGTGATCCCGACGTAGGCCAGTCGACGCTCCTCGGAAAGCTCGCCTGCGTCGCCCAAAGCCCGCATGTGCGGGAACATTCCGTCTTCCCATCCGGTGACGAACACCACCGGGAATTCCAGTCCCTTGGCGGTGTGCAACGTCATCAACGTCACCAGACCGGCTGTGTGCTCGGGGATTTCATCGGTGTCGGCGACCAAAGATACCCGTTCCAAGAATTGGGCCAGCACACCGGTGTCTGGCACGTCCTCATCGTCGGGCACGTCCTCGAGCGCGGCGGCGTTGGCCAGATCGGTGGCGAATTCATGTGCGACGCTGACGAGTTCGTTGAGGTTGTCCAGCCGGGCCAGGTCTTGCGGGTCGGAGGACGATTCCAACTCCGCGCGGTATCCGGTGCGCTCCAGGACCGCCTCGACCAGTTCACCGAGGTCGCCCTCCGACGCGTCGAGCCGGCTCCGCAGCTCGTCGAGCATCTCGACGAAACCCGCAATCGCCTTGGCCGACCGGGTATTCAGCAGCGGCACCTTGCCTTCGGCGGCGGCTTCCAGCGCGTCGGCGAAACTCGATCCGGTGTTCTCGGCGTACACCGCCACGCAAGCCTCGGCGCGATCGCCGATGCCGCGGCGCGGTGTGTTGAGGATCCGCCGCAAGCTGACCGCGTCGCCGGGGTTGTCCAGCACGCGCAGGTAAGCGACGATGTCGCGAATCTCTCTGCGCTCATAAAACCGCACTCCCCCAACCACTTTGTAGGGAATGCCGGCGCGGATGAACACCTCTTCCAACGACCGCGACGAGTTGTTGGTGCGATAGAAGACGGCCACATCGTTGTAGGTGATGTCGTTGTTGGCGGCCAGCCCGTCGATTTCCTCGGCGACGAACCTCGCCTCGTCGTGCTCGTTGTCGGCGACGTAACCGACGATCAGCTCACCCTCGCCGGCGTCGGTCCACAGCCGCTTGTCCCGGCGTCCGGCATTGCGGGAGATCACCGAGTTGGCCGCGGTCAGGATGTTCTGTGTGGAGCGGTAGTTCTGCTCGAGCAGGATCGTCGTGGCGTCGGGGTAGTCGCGCTCGAAGTCTTCGATGTTGCGGATTGTGGCGCCGCGAAACGCGTAGATCGACTGGTCGGCGTCGCCGACCACGCACAGCTCGCCTGGTGTCACACCGTCCTCAGTGTCGCGGCCGACCAGCTCGCGGACCAGGACGTACTGCGCGTGGTTGGTGTCCTGATACTCGTCGACCAGGATGTGTCGGAAGCGCCGACGGTAATGCTGGGCGATCTGCGGGAAGGCCTGCAGCACCGCGACCGTCTCGCCGATCAGGTCGTCGAAGTCGAGGGCGTTGGCCAGCCGCAGCCGGTGCTGGTATTCGGAGAAGACGGCGGCCACCGTGCGCGCCAGGTCGTCGGCGTCGTCGGACAGGTTCGCCATCGCCTGCTGCGGATCGATCAGCTCGTTCTTCAGGTTGGAGACGGAGTTGGCCAGCAGCCGCGGCGAATACCGCTTGACGTCGAGGCCCATGTCCTTGGCGATCATCTGCAGCAGACGTCGGGAATCGTCGGCGTCGTAGATGGAGAAGTTGGAGTTAAGGCCCGAGATCAGCGACGCCTGGTTGCGCAGAATCCGCACGCAGGTCGAATGAAACGTCGACACCCACATCGATCGGGCCCGCGGGCCGATCAGCGCCACGACGCGTTCGCGCATCTCGGCGGCGGCCTTGTTGGTGAAGGTGATCGCCAGCACCTGGCCGGGCCCGACATCGCGCGCGGCCAGAAGGTAGGCGATACGCCGGGTCAGCACCGCGGTCTTGCCCGAGCCCGCGCCGGCGACGATCAGCAGCGGCGAGCCCTCGTGCAGAACCGCCAGGCGTTGCTGGGGGTTCAAACCGTCGAGTAGTTGATCGCCTTCAGATTCGGTCACGTGCTGCACACTCATAACTGATCCAACCTACCGCCGTTCGGCGACACCTTTGCGCTTGAACGCCTCCAAGTGGCACACTCATTTCGTGCTCAATGTGCAGCGTCGATTTTTTTACGGGTACCGGCCAGCGGTGCCCGTGGTTTAGCTGCTTCCCAGAGCCCCGCGGTCCGCTTCCGGATCCGGGGCTCGTCTCTTGTGTGAGGCCCGAAATCGGATGAGACCACCACCACACCCTCCACACAATGAGATTCCGGAGTCTGAAATGACAGTCGAAACAGAACAACCCGCCGACATCGATGACCTGCGCAAGGAAATCGACCGTCTCGATGCCGAGATCCTGGCCGCGGTCAAGCGTCGCGCCGAGGTGTCCCGGGCGATCGGCAAAGCCCGGATGGCTTCCGGCGGCACGCGCTTGGTGCACAGCCGCGAGATGAAGGTCATCGAGCGCTACAGCGAGCTCGGGCCTGACGGCAAGGACCTGGCGATGCTGCTGCTCAGGCTGGGTCGCGGTCGGCTCGGCCACTGATCGGCCGGTTCGCCGCCCGTTCACCTCGGCTTCGGCGCGCGGGCCCGGTCAACCTGACTAGGGTCGAAGCATGACTGCGGTTGAACGGATTCCCGACATCTCAGCGACGCCGGCATGGAGCGCCCTGGGCAAGCACCACGACCAGATCGTAGGGACCCACCTGCGTGAATTCTTCGCCGAGGACCCAGACCGCGGTCGCGAATTCAACATCACCGTCGGCGACCTCTACATCGACTACAGCAAACACCGCATCAACCGGGAAACTCTGAAGCTGCTGACCGACCTTGCTCGTGCCGCTGAGCTCGAGCAACGTCGCGACGAGATGTTCTCCGGCGTGCACATCAACATCTCGGAGAATCGCGCGGTGCTGCACACCGCATTGCGACTTCCGCGCGACGCCACGCTGATCGTCGACGGGCAGAACGTAGTCCAGGACGTCCACTCGGTGCTCGACGCGATGGGCGATTTCACCGACCGGCTGCGCAGCGGCGAGTGGACCGGTGCCAGCGGTAAACGGATCGGCACCGTCGTCAACATCGGAATTGGGGGCTCGGACCTCGGACCGGTGATGGTCTACCAGGCGCTGCGGCATTACGCCGACGCCGGCATCTCGGCGCGATTCGTGTCCAATGTCGATCCCGCCGACCTGATCGCGAAGCTGGCCGACTTAGACCCGGCCACAACGCTTTTCATCGTCGCGTCCAAGACCTTTACGACGCTGGAGACACTGACGAACGCCACCGCCGCAAGGCGCTGGCTGACCGATGCGCTCGGGCAAGACGCGGTCGCCAAGCATTTCGTCGCCGTCTCGACCAACAAGAAGCTGGTCGACGAGTTCGGCATCGACACGGACAACATGTTCGGTTTTTGGGACTGGGTCGGCGGACGGTATTCGGTCGACTCCGCGATCGGACTCTCGGTGATGGCCGCTATCGGGCGAGAAGCGTTCGCGGACTTCCTATCCGGATTCCACCTGGTCGACGAGCACTTCAAGGCCGCGCCGCTGGAATCCAACGCGCCGGTGCTGCTCGGCCTGATCGGGCTGTGGTACTCGGACTTCTTTGACGCGCAGGCGCGTGCGGTGTTGCCGTATTCCAACGACATGGCGCGCTTCGCCGCGTATCTGCAGCAGCTGACGATGGAGTCCAACGGCAAGTCGACCCGTGCCGACGGCACCCCGGTCACCACCGACACCGGTGAAATCTTCTGGGGCGAGCCAGGAACCAACGGCCAGCACGCGTTCTACCAACTCCTGCACCAGGGCACCCGGCTGGTGCCGGCCGACTTCATCGGCTTCAGTCAACCCACCGACGACCTGCCTACCATGGACGGCACGGGCAGCATGCACGACTTGCTGATGAGCAACTTCTTCGCCCAGACGCAGGTGCTGGCGTTCGGCAAGACGGCCGACGAGATCGCCGCCGAGGGCACGGCCGCTGATGTGGTGCCGCACAAGGTGATGCCGGGTAACCGGCCAACCACGTCTATCCTGGCCACCCGGCTCACCCCGTCGGTAGTGGGCCAGTTGATCGCGCTCTACGAGCATCAGGTCTTCACCGAGGGTGTGATCTGGGGCATCGACTCGTTCGACCAGTGGGGCGTCGAGCTGGGCAAGACGCAGGCCAAGGCGCTGCTGCCGGTGATCACCGAAGATGCTTCTCCGGCAAAGCAATCCGATAGCTCCACCGACGCTCTGGTCCGCCGGTACCGCGCGGAGAGAGGTCGCGCGGACTAGGCTCGCGCCGAATCGCTACGCGAACCGCTTGGCCAGCGACAGCGGCATCACGCGCAGTAGTTGCACCATCGGGCCCCACGGCCACCATGGCACGGCGGCCCGGCCCGGCTCGCGCTCAATGGCAGCGACCAGTGATTTGACGCCGGTTTCGTTATCCACCAGGAGCATTGTGCTCTGGGATTTGGCCGTCATCTCCGATTCGATGTAGCCCGGCTCCATCACCGACACCTTGATCGGACCCGTGGCGTACTCGGCACGCAGCGATTCGCCCAGTGAACTCAGGCCGGCTTTGCTGGCCGCGTAGGCCGCCTTCACGCCGGGCACACCTTTCGCGCCGAGCGCCGACGAGATCAACACCAGATGCCCGGACCCCTGGTCCTTGAACATCTCCAATGCGGTTTCGATTTGGACAAGAGCCGCAACGAGATTGGTTTCGATGGTCGCCTTGTTGGCCCACAGCTTGCCCGATCCCAGCCGCGCGCCCTTGCCGATACCGGCGTTGACGATCACCCGGTCGATGCCGCCGAGTGCGTCGGATAGTTCCGCGAACACCTTCGGCACCTGGTCGTGGTCGTTGACGTCCAGCGCCGCGACCGCGACTTTGACATCCGGATACCGTTGTGCGAGCTCGGTTTTAAGCTCGTCGAGCCGGTCGGTGCGGCGGGCGCACAGCGCCAGATCCCGCCCCTTGGCGGCGAACGCGCGGGCCATTCCGGCGCCCAGGCCGGAACTCGCACCGGTGATGACAATCTTCTGCCGAGTCATCCGGGCAGCATAGCTACTTCAGCAGGCGCGACATCCGCCGGTCTGCCAGCACCTTGCCGCCCGTCTGGCAGGTCGGGCAGTACTGAAACGACTTGTCAGCGAACGACACTTCGCGAACCGTGTCGCCGCATACCGGGCACGGCAAGCCGGTGCGAGCGTGCACCCGCATGCCGGATCGCTTCTCGCCCTTGAGTGTTGCGGCCTGCTGGCCCACCGATCTCGAAACGGCGTCGGACAAGACCGACACCATCGCGAAGTGCAGCGCGGCGAGCTGCGCCTCCGAGAGTTTCCCGGCGGTGGCGAACGGCGACAGCTTGGCGACGTGCAGGATCTCGTCGCTGTAGGCGTTGCCGATGCCGGCGATCACCTTCTGGTCGGTGATGACGGACTTGATCCGGCCGGTGTTTCCGGCCAGCAGCCCGGCCAGGTCGTCGGCGGACAGCTGCAGCGCATCGGGCCCCAGTGTGGCGATACCGGGCACCTTTTGCGGGTCGTCGACCAGCCACACCGCCAGCCGTTTCTGAGTGCCTGCCTCGGTGAGGTCGAAACCCGGCCCCTCCCCGGGTCTGCCGAGGTGGACGCGCAACGCGATCGGGCCTTTGCCGGGCTTCAGCGGCGCGGCGGACAGCTTGTCCGACCAGCGCAGCCAGCCGGCCCGGGACAGGTGGGTGATCAGAATCAGCTCGCCGGCGCGCATGCCGAGGTATTTGCCCCAGCGGTCGGCGCCGCTAACGGTCACTCCGTACAGCGCGTTGATCGGTGGGTCGAAGGTCTTGAGCACCGACAGCGCGGCGACGTCGATACGCCCGATGGTCTTGCCGACGGCGTGGCGACGCAGGTAGTCGGCCAGCGCTTCGACTTCGGGCAGTTCGGGCATGTATCCAGTGTGCCGGTCAGGGGCGCGCGGTGCGGACCACCAGTGACAGCACCCAGCCGACGATCGACAGGACGACCGCGGCCCAGATCGCGGTCCACCAGAAGTGGTCGATGGCCAAGCCCCAGTGGGTGGTGTGCTCGGTGATCCACGCGGTGATCCACAGCATGAGCGCGTTGACGACGATGTGGAACAGCCCCAGCGTCAGGATGTAGAGCGGGATCGACAGGATTTGCACGACGGGTTTGATGAAGGCGTTCACCAGACCGAAGATCACCGCCACCACGAAGATGATGCCGACCCGCTGCAGGCGGGTGTCGCCGCCGACGAAGCTCAGCCCATGGACGACGTGGGTGACCACCCACAGAGCGAATCCGGTGACCACGGCGCGAATGACGAATGCTCCCATGCAGGTCAACCTACTACCGGACACCGACGAAATGCCTGATTACAGGTAGGTGTAACCCCTCCCCGACACCACTCAACAACTAGAACCGCAAGTATCCGGTACCGATGGTATTGACATCTTCGCGCGCGCTCCCTACCGTCTGGACATAACGCCGACGAAGGGGACGTCAACGATGACGCGCGCCGGCGACGATGCAGCGCGAAGCGGTGAGAAGGAGCGGCGCCATGACAACTGCGGTGCAACCAACTGAGCGCGGTCGTGAGGATTTCGCCGAACGCCTGCTCAAAGGATCGGTCAAGAAGTCCTACGCGCCGGTCGTCGACATCGACTGGGACGCACCCCTGGATCCGGACAAGTTCTACCTCCCGCCCAGGACGGTGTCGCTGTACGGCACCCCGATGTGGGACCAGATGACCCGTGCTCAGCGCATCGAGCTGTCCCGGCAGGAACTGGTGAACACGCTGTCGGCCGGCATCTGGTTTGAGAACATCCTGAATCAGGCGCTGCTGCGCAAGATCATGCACACCGACCCCACCAGCCGGTCCACCCATTACGCGCTGACCGAGCTGGGCGACGAGACCCGTCACATGGTGATGTTCGGCAGGGCCATCGAGCGGGTCGGTGCACGGCCGGTGCGCCCCCGGCTCTACCACCGGATGATCATCAACACGCTGCCGTTCTTCTTTCGCGGCTCAGTGCTCTGGGTTGCCGCGCTGATCGGTGAGGAGATCTTCGACTCGCTGCAGCGGCAGATGATGGACGACCCGGAACTGCAGCCAATCATTCAGCGGCTCATGCGAATTCACGTCACCGAAGAGGCCCGTCATATCCAGTTCGCGCGGGACGGCCTGCGCGAGCGATCGCCGCAGATGCGCCGGCCGGAGCGATGGTTCGTCGGCAACGTCAGCGGGCTGGGCGGCTGGTTTTTCCGCTACCTGTTCAGCAACAAAGTCCAATACGCGCGGGCGGGTCTGAACGCGCGGGAGGCCCGCAGGCTCGCGCGCAACAGCGCGCACCGTCACGAGGTCCAGGTGGCTGGGTTCGCGCCGCTCGCCGCGTTCTTGTCCGAGGTCGGGTTGATGGGCCCGCTCGCGCGCCGCGGCTGGACGCGCACCAAGTTCCTGTGATCCACGACGTCACCGTCGTCGGCGGCGACGTCCCGGGGTTCGCGACGTTCGGCCGCGAGGTGCTCCGCGCAGTGTTCGACGACGACACCGACACCTGGACGTTGACTACCGATGCGGGCCAGCGCCGGACTCGAATCCTGCTGGCCGCCGAAGCACAACTGATCCCGTGGAGACCGAACTTGCCGGGCCACGGTGACTTTCGCGGAGAATCGGTCCACGCCACGGCGATCGCGCCGGATTTCGACCCGGCCGCACAGCGCATCGCGGTGGTTGGCGGCGACTCCACCGCTGGGCGGCTGATCGGCAAGCTGACCAGGTCCGCATCCTGGGTCAAAGTTTTTCCGCTTCCGCCGCGCCGCGTCGTCCGGCCAATCCGGCGGACCAGACGTTACGTGCGTCGCCGACCCGAACTCGTGGCAGCGCCGATCGAGGCCGTGACCACGCGCAGCATCCGCACCGCTGACGGGACCCGCCATGAGCTCGACACCATCATCTTCGGCACCGGTTTCGCAGTTACCGCCGAACGTCCCACGCTGGTCGGCGCCCGCGGGCTGACTCTCGACCGAGCCTGGCAGGACGGCGCCGAACCGTACCTCGGCATCGCCGTCCACGGCTTCCCGAACTACTTCATACTCGGCGGCACGGACCCCGAGACTTCGCAGCGTTACATCAGCGAATGCCTGCAACTGATGGCCGGACACACTCGTATCGAGGTTCGCCGCAGCAGCCAGCAGACGTTCAACGAGCGGGTCCACCTGTGCGCCCCGCCGCCTCAGCCGGCGGCGTCGGCATTCGACTTGTCATCGCCCGGCGGTGAACATGACGACCTATACGACGGTGCCGCGACATTGAGCTTGGCCGAGTACTCTCGGCAGGTGCGCGTGCGACTGACCGGTCACGTGGATCCGATCGACGGCCAATACCATTGGCAGGGAACCATTTTCGATGATCTGCCAACTGACCTCCTGACGAAATCGCGCATGGTGGACCTGGCGGTGGGTGATCTGAGCGCCTCGGCGCGCATCACCGAGAAAACGCCTCAGGGCACGCACTCGATCGTGGGTGTTGGTGCGCCGCCATTCCACCTGCCCGACGTCGAACTCACCGCCCCGCAGCGGTAGGTCCGCGCGTAGTCTGGTTGGACCGTGCTAGCAAGGTTGCCCGCGCGGGCCTGTGGGTACATCTTCAATGGTGGCGACTTCAATGCCGATGGAAAGCAACACGCTCAATGTGGTCGCGGTCGGCGCCTCCGCCGGTGGGGTCGAGGCACTGACCCGGTTCGTGGCCGGCTTGCCTCCTGACCTGCCGTATGCGGTTCTCGTCGCGCTGCACCTGCCAACTCGTGCGCCCAGCGTGCTGGCCCGCATCCTGGACCGCAACGGGCCACTGCCGGCGGCGGAAGCCTCAGAGGGGGCCCCGTTGGAACCGGGCACCATCCGCGTCGCGGTTCCGGATCGCCATTTGCTGGTCTACGACCACCGGGTAGCGCTGTCACAGGGACCGACCGAAAACGGCCACCGGCCCGCGATCAACTCGCTGTTCCGCTCGGTGGCTGTGTCGTTCGGCCGCCGCGCGGTGTCGGTGCTGCTCTCCGGCGTGCTCGACGATGGCACGTTGGGGTGCGGCGCCGTTCGGTCGCGAGGAGGCACGACGATCGCCCAGTCGCCCGGTGACGCGCTGTTCCCCGCTATGCCGCTCACCGCCATCGAAGCCGGCGTGGTCGACCACCAGGTCGCAGCCAGCGAGGTGGGCTCCTTGCTCATGCGATTAGCGGATCGGACGTTTGAGGAGCCGTCAATGAAGCAGGATGCAAGCATGGACCTGGAAAACCGCATCGCCCTGACGCGGCGGTTCTCGACGGACTTCAATACCGAAGATCTCGGCTCACCCTCCGGCTATACCTGCCCGGACTGCAATGGATCGCTGATCGACGTCAGCGAGGGCAACTACCGTTGCCACGTGGGTCACGCCTGGACGGCCGATGCGTTGCTCGATGCGCGCGACGGAGAGGTCGACGGTGCGCTGTGGGTCGCCATGCGCAGCCTGCAGGAAAAGGCCAAGTTATCGCGCCGACTGGCCGGACAGGTCGATGCCGGGATCCTGCACGATCGGTATCGGGCGATCGCCGACGAGACAGAGCATGCCATGTCGGTCCTGGGCGCCCGGCTGTCGGACTTCTATCACCAACATGAGGAGTCAGGTGGTTAGGCCAGTCAGCCAGCTGGCGGTTTTCCCGGGAACCGCTGGCACTGCCTGCCTGCTCACTGTCGAAGGTGTCCTTGACTCCAGCACCTACCTGAAGCTGCGTGACGCCGTCATCAAGGCCGCGTTGGACGAACCGCGAGTAGTGCTCGTCGACGTCAATGACCTCGACGTACCGGCAGCCTCCGCGTGGGCGGTTTTCACCAGCGCACGCTGGCACGTCAGCACCTGGCCCGACATTTCGATCGTGCTGATCTGCGGGCATACCGGACGACGGACCGCGATCGCACGCACTGGTGTCACCCGCTACGTACCGGTGCAGGCCTCCGTCGAGGCAGCGCTGGCGGCTCTCAGCGATGACGGACGAGGTGCGCGCCGGCGGGTCCGCGCGGAATTCCCCGCCGCACTTGCCAGCCTGCACTTGGCTCGCGCGTTGGTCGCCGAGTGCCTCAGCGCCTGGTCCCATGGCGCACTCACTCCAGTGGCGATGGTGATCGTGAATGTGTTTGTCGAGAACGTCTTGCAGCACACGACTTGCGCGCCCGTAGTGGTGCTGGAGTCCAACGGCACCTTGGTGAGCATCTCGGTACAGGACAGCTGCGCGGCACCGGCTGTGCGCCACGAGGATCCCTACCGCGGCGGGGATCCGGTGTCGGGACTGGCTATCGTCGCGTCGGTGTGCCGCGCTTGGGGCAGCATGCCCACGTCGTCGGGAAAGACCGTGTGGGCGGTGATCGGGCC
>DATAZN010000196.1:0-6951 GCA_036272035.1 Mycobacterium sp.
CCCGGTGACGCCGATGACCGCCAGGCGCTCGGACGGATGCCCGTACACGGTGGCGGCGAGCTCACCCAGAACGCTGCGGGGTTCGGGATGGACGAATACGGGCACCACGCCGGCGTCGCGGTTCAACTGCGCCAACCCAGATGCGTCGGTGAGCACCGCGACGGCCCCGCGTTCGATCGCATCTCCGTAAAAGCGGGCGCCGTGGGTCGCCCCGCCGGGCAGCGCGGCGAACAGATCGCCGGGCTGGACATCCTGAGCGCGCAGGGTCACACCGGTGACCGGCAAAACCGACGTGGAGCTGCCCTCGGCGGGAACCGCGCCCACCTGAGCGGCCAGCGTCGAGAGCGGCACGCCGGCGCCGGTGGCGGGGCGCAGCGCAGCGGGCAACGCCATCACCTCCGTCCGCCGACCGGTATCCGACGCCTGGGTCAGCGCCTCCATCAGCCCTGACACCTTATCGAGCGGGAGTGTTTCGGCGGAAAGCCGTTACGGCTTGAACGATAGGTAGAGTTCCCGCCAGGAGCTAATTCACCACCAAGCGAACGCGATGCTCGGTTCGGCTCGTCATCTCACGCTTTAGGGTGTTGGCGCCGGGATGTCGGTTTCGCGCAGCCTGCAGTCCGATGTGGCCGCCAAGACCGTCCCCGCCTTGGTGCCGAAATGAAACTGTGGCCCCGACCCGGCAATGGCGAGGTTGTTGTTGCCCGGCTGGTCGATGAACACGCTCACGGTGGTGGCCCCGAATCTCGCGGCGCCGTCTTTCACGATCTGCACCGCCATCGGCCAGACGTTGTCAGGGATGGCCCTGTCGAACACCAGTCGGTAGTACACCTGCGCCCCGCGGGTCCACACGAAGTCGCCGCCGCAGCCGTTGCAGCTGTTTTCGTCAACCTTCCACGTCATGCCTGGCACCAGCGCAACGATCTGGGTGGCCATCTGATCCGCCGCCGCCACATACTGCGCACGCGCAGCTTCGAAACTCGGTTTCGAACGCAGCCCGTTCTCAAGTTCCGCGACACGCTGCGGACCAGGATTGCCTTGCGATCCCGAATCTGTTGCGCCACAACCGAAAACTGACATCGATATCACCACCATCCAGACAATCCACGCGGCCACCCGAACCGTCATCATCGACCCGGGTGTGGGTACGGGGTCAACGGCGTGGGCGCCATCACCAATTGCCGTCCGCCATCGGGTGAATCGGCGATCCCGGCGGCGTTCCACCGAATCAATGTCGGCCACCGTCAACGTCACGACTCAGGGGCAGGGTGCACTGCGCGCAATTTCTCGACGTTCTCATTCTCAAGCGCGGTGAAATCGATGCCATCGTTGTTCAGGGCCAACGCATGATCGCCGACACTGGTCAGCAGTCTGCGTGAGGTATCCAACCAGGCAGCCGTCCTGATCTGCAGCGCCGCCCCCGAACTGCCAATCCAGCCCGACTGGGCCGCGGCTATCCGGCTGTCCGACGACAAATGGGCACTCGCCAGATCGTCGCCCTGGCCGGCCACGTGCGCCGCCCAGCTCGCCAATGCTTCAATGTCGACCCGAAAATTCCCGCCTGCCGCCATCGCCGTCACCTCCCGATGTGGTTCGTGATACTCCCATATCACCGGGTGGTGGCCGGCCGCAATTCACCTCTGACTACATGGCTTGCAGCGTCAGCGGCGGACCGGGATCAGGTGACAGCGGGACGTTTCCGCGTTGCAGCAGCCAGCCGGCGATGTTGTGGAACAGCGGGGCCGCCGAGTGGCCGGGACTCCCGTCGGCGTTGGTGGCCGGGTTGTCCATCATGACGCCGATGACGTAGCGCGGATCGTCGGTGGTGGCCATGCCTGCGAAGGTGATCCAGTAGACGTTGTCGTAGTAGCAGCCACAAGCCGGGTTGATCTGCTGTGCCGTCCCGGTCTTGCCGGACACCTGGTAGCCGTCGACGGCGGCCGCGGGCCCGGTGCCCTGCTGGTTTCCGGTCGGGTCACGCTGGACGACGCCGCGCAGCATGTTGCGCACGGTCCGCGCGGTCTCCGGTGAGACCACCCGAACACCTTGCGGGCGTGGCTCTTCGGTGCGTGCGCCGTCGGCCGAGACGGTGGACTTGATGATCCGCGGTGGAATCCGCACACCGTCGTTGGCGATCGCCTGATACATGCCGGTCATCTGTAGCAGGGTCATCGAAAGACCCTGGCCGATCGGCAAGTTGGAGAACGTGCTGCCTGACCATTGGTCGATCGGGGGCACCAGACCCTCGCTTTCACCCGGCAGGCCGACCCCGGTGCGCTGACCGAGACCGAATTTGCGCACCATGTCGTAGTAGCGCTGTGGTCCGACCCGCTGCGCGAGCATCAGCGTGCCCACGTTGGACGATTTCGAGAACACACCGGTCGTTGTGTAGGGCGCGACGCCGTGGACCCAGGCGTCGTGCACCGTGACCCCGCCCATGTTGATCGAGCCCGGAACCTGCAGCACCTCATCGGGATTGGTCAGGCCGTACTCGATCACCGAGGCGGCGGTGACAACCTTGTTCACCGAACCGGGCTCGAACGGCGAGGACACCGGCAGATCACCCAGCTGCTTCTTGCCCTGGCGCCCGATGTCCTGGGACGGGTCGAAGGTGTTGTCGTTGGACATGGCCAGCACTTCACCGGTCTTGGCGTCGAGCACAACCGCCGACACGTTGCGTGCCCCGGACAGATTCTTGGCCTGCTGCACCTGCTGCTGGACGTAGAACTGGATGTCGTCATCGATAGTCAGCTGGACCGTCGCGCCATTGACCGCCTGATGCTGGTTGCGGTAGCTGCCCGGAATCACCACACCGTCGGAACCGCGGTCGTAGGTCACCGACCCGTCGGTGCCGGCCAACTCCGCGTCCATAGAATCCTCCAGGCCGAGCAAACCGTGCCCGTCCCAGTCGATTCCGCCGACGACGTTGGCCGCCAGCGACCCGCCCGGATACTGGCGCAGGTCTTGACGCTCGGCACCGACCTCGGGGAATTTCCGGGTGATCGTGGTGGCGATCGCTGGGTCGACGGCACGGGCGAGATAGACGAACGTCTCGTCGCTGCGCAGCTTTTTCAGCACGGTGGCCTTGTCCGGCTTGTTGTTCAGTCGAGCCGACACTTCCTTGGCGATCTCCTTCAACCGCTCTTGCGGGTCAGGAGCTTTCGCGTTCTTCTGCTTGGCTTCGGCGAGTTGCTTCTGGATGCGGCGCGGCTGGAAGGTCAGTGCTCGGGCCTCGATCGTAAAGGCGAGCTGGTTGTTGTTGCGGTCGATGATGTTGCCACGTACCGCCCTTTCGGTATCGGTGACCTTGAGCTGGCCCGCGGCCTCTGCGCGCAACCCCGAGGCGTGTGGCACCTGCAGGTAGAACAGCTGGGTGCCGGCCACCAACAACGCCAAGAAGATGACCCCGTTGCCAACTCGGTGCCGGAAGACGAACGATCCTCCTCGGTTCGCGAGCTCGACGGCCTGGCGGGTTCGGCGTTCACGCGCCGAGCGTGCGGCCGGACTCGCCTTCGGCTGACTTGGCTTGCGTGACTGCCTCAGTCGTATAGATCGGCCGCCCGGCCGGCCCGCGCGACTCACCGTGGAACGCCGGGCGTCGTGACCGTCAGGGGACCGAACTGCTCACCAAGGAGAGGGCCGGTGGGCACGATGTGATGCGGCACGCCCGGGACGTCGGCCGGGGCCGGCGGGGGCACCGGTGCGGCCAGCGGCACGGGCGCGGCGACCGGGGGCGCAACCGGAGCGGGCGGTACCGCGGGCGCGACGACGAGCGGGGGCATGACCGGCGCCGCGGGCGCCAACCCGGGCGCTGGGGGCAATGCCGGTGCTATCGGCATTCCCGGTGCCATCGGCATTCCCGGCGTGGC
The DNA here is from genome assembly GCA_036272035.1 of Mycobacterium sp. Classification (GTDB taxonomy): domain Bacteria; phylum Actinomycetota; class Actinomycetes; order Mycobacteriales; family Mycobacteriaceae; genus Mycobacterium. Next base: position 3,870 of record DATAZN010000196.1, read on the forward strand.
CGCCGGCCCCGCACCCGGTAGTGGCAGCGGGCCGTCAGGCACCGGAATGTGCTGCGGCCCCAGTGTGGTTGCGCCGTCGGGGGTGCGAACCATGGCGTCGGGACCGGGCGCCAATGGGACCAGCGGAGCGCCGTTGCCGGGGAGTACCAACGAGGGCACCTCAACCGAATTCACCGGCGGAGCCTTGGGCTGCGTTGGCTGTTCGTCGGGCAGCTTGTTGTTCAGCGGTGGCGGCGGAACACCTTGCGCGGGCTTGGGCGTACCCACCACGACCCAGTTCCCCGCGGGATCCTGCACGAGATGCGCGGTGTCCCGGGTCGGGATCATCCCCAGACCGCGGGCCGCCTCGGCCAGCGCCGGAGCGGCCTGCGCCTCTTGGACGTCGCGTTCGAGCGCTTCCTTTTGCTGCTGCAGCAATTCGGTGCGCTGACGCGCGCTGCCCAGCTGATAGGAGCGCTCGGCGGCGGCGGTGGACAGCCACAACGTAAGAGCGAGCCCGGCGCCGAGCGAGCCGATGACCAGTACGACGAATGGGACTTTTGCTGCCAGAGTCTGCGGGCGCAGATCGATCGACGCGAGCCGGTTGAGCAGGCGTTCCCGCAAGGGGGTCCGAACAACCTTGGGCTTCTTGGCCTTCCGCGCCTTCGCCCGGGCCTTGGCCTGGGTGGCGCTCTTCGGTCGGGCCGGTCGTTCGACGGGCCGCGCCATCGGCGAGGTCTGCGGCGCGGATCGCGACACTCGTGGCTCACGGGCCGGCGCGGTAGCTTTCCCGGCGCGCGGACGGGTACGGCGTGTGGCGGACGGCTCGGCTGCTCGCCCCGCTTTCCGGGAAGCGTTGCTCTGCCCGCGACGCCGATCGCCGGCGCGGGGCGGTTGCGGGTCGCGCTTGGCCTTCATGAGCCTCCCTTCGATTGCACACGCTGCAGCGCACGCAGTCGCACAGCGGCACTGCGCGGATTCTGTTGGATCTCGGCGTCGTCAGCACGTTCGGCGCCGCGCGTCAGCAGCGTGAATTTCGGTGCATGCCCGGGCAATTCGACCGGTAGATCGGCCGGCGAGCTGGACGTGCTGACATCGGCGAACAGCCGCTTGACGATGCGGTCCTCCAGCGACTGGTAGGCCATCACCACGATCCGCCCGTCGACGGTCAGCGCATCGAGCGCCGGCGGCAGGGCGTCGCGCAACGCGTCCAGCTCGCTGTTGACCGCGATGCGCAGGGCCTGAAACGTCCGCTTGGCCGGATGCCCACCGGTCCGCCGGGCGGGCGCTGGAACCGCTTGGTAGATAAGCTCTACCAACTCGCCGGTCGAGGCAAATGGCGAGTGCGCACGGCGCCGGACTATGTGCGATGCGATGCGGCGGGCCAGCTTTTCCTCACCGTAACGACGCAGGATGTCGGTCAGCGCGGACTCGTCGTAGGTGTTGAGGATCTCGGCCGCGGTCAACGACGACGTGGGATCCATCCGCATGTCCAGCGGCGCGTCCTGCGCGTAGGAGAAGCCTCGCTCGGTCCGGTCGAGCTGCATCGACGAGACACCGAGGTCGAAGAGGACGCCGTCGACGGATTCGATTGAGCCATGGCCTGATTCGGCCAGTGCGGCGTCGATCCCGTCATACCGGGTCTGGACCAGGGTGAGCCGGTCGGCAAAGCGTGACAACCGTTCGCGGACGATGTCCAACGCGGTCGGGTCGCGGTCGATGCCGATCAGTCGCAGCCCGGGCAGTTCGCTGAGGAACCGCTCGGCGTGCCCGCCGGCACCAACGGTCGCATCGATGAGCACCGCGCCCGATCCGTCGGGATGGTGGCGCGTCAATGCCGGGCGCAGCAGTGCGAAGCAGCGGTTGAGCAGAACGGGCACATGGCCGAATTCGCCAGTGGCGTCAGCCATGACAACACCTTCCCGATGAGTGACTTGGGAGGCGACTCGCATGACTGCACGGGCGACCCGCTGCGCCCGGCCTAGCCGGGCTTGCGATCGCCCGACCGTTGCATCGAGGTCCCTGTCCGATTTCACGAACCTGGCGTTGGGGAAGTACGTCAGGGTCGGTTCGGACAGAGGCCACGTTGCACGGGCACGCGCCTTAGATAATGTCGCCGAGTGCTTCATCGCTGGCCGCGGAGAAGTTCTCTTCATGGGTGTCTTGGTACTGCTGCCAGGCCAGTGCGTCCCAGATCTCCAGGTAGTCAATCGATCCGATCACCACGCAGTCCTTGGAGAGGTTCGCGTATCGGCGGTGATCGGCCGACAAGGTGATCCGGCCCTGGGCGTCGGGATGCTGTTCGTCGGTGCCGGCGGCCAGGTTTCGCAGGAAGGCTCTGGCTTCGGGGTTGCTCCTCGACGTCTGACTGGCCTTACGGGCGAGTTCCTCGAACGCCACTCGCGGGTAGACGGCGAGGCTGTGGTCTTGGCTCTTGGTGACCATCAATCCCCCTGCCAGTGCGTCGCGGAACTTGGCGGGCAACGTGAGCCGCCCCTTGTCGTCGAGCTTTGGCGTGTAGGTGCCGAGAAACATCTGGCTACCTCCATGCCCTTTGACTTCGGCCACGATACCCCACAACCCCCCACTTCACTCCATTTAACGACATGAATGTCACCAGTTGGTGTCGTTTCAGCAGGTTCTCGGCCATCAAGATGGCGTCTCGGGATCGAGCGGGTGTGCAGAACAGCTCGAGAACTGGCTGTTGAACTGCAGTTATTAGCTAGGTGGGGCGTAGTGGGTCACCCTGACGTGCATTGTCGCCAAGCCGCCGTCTGCGGGCACAAAAAAGGGCAGCCACCCGGCTGCCCTTTTTTGTCGCCGCCCCTACTCCTCGAAGCGACGGCGGAACCGATCTTCCATCCGGCTGGTGAACGATCCGCCGGCACTCTTGCCGCGGCGCTGACGTGCACCAGTCGACGGTCCGGCGCGCTCACCCCGGCGCGCGAGTCGCGGGCCGGTGATGGCAAACACCACACCGCCGAACATCACGATGAAACCGAGCACGGACAGCACCGGGAAGGTTCCGATCATGGTGGCCTTAAACGCCACTCCGGAAACCAGCATGGCAAGTCCGAGCAGGAACAACCCCGCGCCCTGCAAC
>DATAZN010000197.1:0-1987 GCA_036272035.1 Mycobacterium sp.
GGTGGCGGCACCCTGCTACCCATGTCGGATGTGATCCGGCTCGCCGGCCACGCCCACCACTACCTGGCCATCCTCGACAACGGCAAAGCGCTGGCGCTCTACCACACCAAACGCATCGCCTCACCCGCCCAACGAATCGTGCTGTACGCCAAAGACCGCGGCTGCACATTCCCCGGCTGCGACGTCCCGGGCTATCTCTGCGAAGTCCACCACTGCAACCGCTACGCCGTAAACCCGGTCACCGACATCAACGACCTGACTTTTGGCTGCGGCCCCAACCACAAACTCGCCGAACAAGGCTGGACCACCCGCAAAAACGCCCACGGCGACACCGAGTGGATCCCGCCAGCACACCTCGACCACGGCCAACCCCGCACCAACACCTACCACCACCCCGAAAAACTCCTACGAGACGACGACGAAGTTCCGTAATGCCTTGCGCTAGTGCAGCGTCGGCGCGTACCGCAATACCGCGGCGATGCCGTCGGCCGGCGCGATCCGCTCGTCGGTGCGAACCAGCGAGGCGCCCACCGACACCGCGAACATCGGCAACGCCTCGTCAGCCCGCAGCGTTCGAGCCGCCGCTGCGCCCTGCTCCGACAGCACGTCGGCATTCGGCGCGAGGGTGGTCAGATCTTCATCGGCGACCACCGTCTCCTCGCCCAGGTCGCCGATGATCAGGGTTTCCACCGCGCCTTGACGCAGACCCGAGCACACCGGGCCGAGCCCGTCGGCAGCCAACCCGGATTGTCGGCCTATTTCAGCGGTAAACCGTTGTGCGGCATCGTCAATCGTTGCCAGCTCGCGCTTGATCAGCGTGGCTCTGATGGCCTGGTGCACCTTATCGGAGTCCTGTCCGCTGTGGCGGGCACCGACCTGTAACTCCACCATCAGAGCCTTGACCTGGTGGGGCAGCGTGGCAAGAAAGTCGGAGCGCGACCGGACCTCGCCGACTACGAATACCACCTCCGGCTGGGCATCGCCGACGAGGTCCTCGACCCGGGCGGCAACCGCACGCAGGTTCTTGCTGGCGGCTTCGTCGTTCCGCAACTGCGGGTCCCCGTCCTCGGCGTCGACGCTCTCGGTGCGCTCGGTGGCACCGGCGTGAATCGTGATGTCGGCGCCGGTGTGATCTACGGCGACGAGCAAGTAGCTCAGATCCTGGAAGCCGTGCTCGACGATCGGAATGACGTAGGGAAGCTTCGAAAGCCGTACGATCGGCGCGGCGGTGGGCCGGATCAGGTGCTCGTTGAGGACGACACCGTCGGCGCCGGCAACTACGCCGCGGCCGCTGCGGCCGATCGGTGGTCGCACGTCCAGCACAGCGTGCTCCATGCCGGCGGTCACCGATTCGTCGGCCCCGAGTTCCTCGAGTTGTTCGCGTAAACCTCGCCATCGCAGTTGGAGCTGGGTGTCGGCGTCCTGAGTGTCGTGGGAGTCTTCGAAGTAAACCGATGCAAACGGTCCGGGGGCGCTAAGCAGCGGGCGCAAGCGTTCAGAGTCCATGGAGTTTCGGGTTGCCCAGGAACCGCGCCGTCAAACAGTCACGCTCGATCGCCTTCGGTGTCGTCGAAGAATCGCCAGTCACCGTCCACGTCGACTTCCATCCGCCAGCCGAGTTCAGAATTATCGGCCTTGGCATCGACGAACCATGCGTGTGCGTCATCGGCGCTGGCAATGTCCTTGGTGTCGACGACGTCGCCGTGCGGATTGAGTACTCGATAGGTAGACATGCCGAATGGTTACCCGCTGCGGGCACGCCGAATCGCGTTACTCGCCGGTGAACTTCGGCGGTCGCTTGGCGAAGGTCGCCGAGATTCCCTCGGACAGATCCTTCGACGGCAGGAACGCCGCATTCCACGCCGCCACGTATCGCAGGCTCGCCGACACCTGCGAAATCCGTTGCTGGTCAAGGACATCCTTGACGCCGCGGACCGTCAGCGGCGGGTTGTCGGCAATCTCGGCCGCTGTGGCGTGCGCGGCTTGC
>DATAZN010000198.1:0-4983 GCA_036272035.1 Mycobacterium sp.
CCTGGCGGCGGCCAACTTCTGGCGCCGTGGCGCACTGTTGATCGGCATCGGAGTCGGCCTCGCCGCCGTGCTGCGGCTCGCGCTAACCGAGGACCGTGCCGGGCTTCTGGTGGTGCGCAGCAAGGGGATTGACTTTGCGACGATGGCATCCGTCGCGGCCGCGATGGTCTATATCGCGTGGACGATCGACCCGCTGGGGACGCGCTAGACCCCCGGAATCCCCGTGACGCCCGGGAACTGTGGCGGACCAGAAGGGTTGCCGCCCATAAGGTTTGCCATCTGCTCTGGGCAGTACGTCCGGATCGCGATGGTGGTGAACATCCGGGCCGCTTGCGGCGACATGCCGTGGCGGGCGACACCCGATGCGGCGGCGGCGAAGCTGCCGCCCGGCTGCGCGATCATCGGGCAGATGGACTCGCCGACGGCCATCGCATTGCCCGGTTCGCCGTACTCGATGCCGGCGTGGCTGAGCGCGTCGATGAAGTTGTCATCGTTGGGATCTGCCTCGCCCGGCGTCGAGAACGCGGTGGCTACCGTGATCAGACACCCGAGACCGATCAGCGCCCGCACCGTCAACGGCTGATTGTTCAACTGCGACATCCAGTTGCGACGCATACCCACCCCCTCAACGTTCTGCGGTCGCATCGAACATTGGTCTATCGCTGTCACGTCCAGAACACGGCGCGGTAAAGGTTCGCGTACGTTTCGGTCGATCCGTGTCGACACGTGCTGTGCCACCGCCGTTCTTGGGCTTACCTGGTTGACAATGCAGGTCATGATGGCACCCTTGGAGCCCGACGTTGACGCGTGAGATCTCGCGTCAGACGTTTCTGCGCGGCGCCGCCGGAGCCTTGGCTGCCGGCGCTTTCATCGGCTCGGGTCGCGCCAGTGGTGAACCGGTCGCCTCCGGCTGGGACGGGCTGTCCCGATCCATCAGCGGACAGGTGATCCAGCCGAATGCTCCGCAATTTGGCTCGGCCAAAGCAGTTTTCAACACCAACTACAACGGGCTGACGCCGGCTGCGGTCGTTACCGCGACGTCGGTAGCCGATGTGCAAAAGGCGATGGCGTTCGCTTCCGCGAACAACCTCAAGGTCGCTCCGCGCGGTGGTGGGCATTCTTATGTGGGGGCGTCCACGGCGAACGGCACGATGGTGCTCGATCTGCGGCAACTGCCCGGGGGCATCGATTACGACGCCGCTACCAGTCAGGTCACGGTGACGCCCGCGACGAGTCTGTATGCGATGCACCAGGTTCTGGCGGCGGCGGGCCGGGGTATCCCGACGGGAACCTGCCCGTCAGTCGGCGCGGCGGGCCACGCCCTGGGCGGCGGGCTGGGCGCCCATTCCCGGCACGCCGGGCTGATGTCGGACGCATTGCGGTCGGCCACGGTGGTGCTGCCTGGCGGCCAGACGGTCACCGCGTCCGCCAGCTCCCAGCCCGACCTGTTCTGGGCGTTGCGCGGCGGCGGTGGCGGAAACTTCGGCGCGACCACCTCGCTGACCTTCGCGACGTTTCCCACCGGCGAAATCGACGCGGTCAATCTCAACTTCCCGCCGCAGTCGTTCGCTCAGGTGCTGGTGGGCTGGCAGAGCTGGCTGCGTACCGCCGATCGAAGCTGCTGGGCGCTGGCGGATGCCACTGTCGACCAAATGGGCACGCACTGTCGCATCCTGGCGACCTGCCCGGCCGGGTCGGGTGCCGGCGTGGCATCCGCTATCACCTCCGCCGTCGGCATCCAGCCGAGTGGCACCGAAAGTCACACGTTCAACTACTTGGACCTGACGAACTATCTGGCCGTCGGCAACCTCAACCCGTCGCCGCTTGGATATGCCGGCGGCTCAGACGTTTTCGCGGCGATCAGCCCGGCTGCTGCCCAGGGCATCGCGGCGGCGGTCGACGCGTTCCCGCGCGGGGCGGGTCGCATGCTGGCGATCATGCACGCGCTCGACGGTGCGCTGGCCGACGTGCCGACGGGATCGACAGCCTTTCCGTGGCGCCGACAGTCGTCGTTGGTGCAGTGGTACGTCGAGACAGCCGGTGACCCGTCCGCCGCGGGCGGGTGGCTCAGTGCGGCGCACCGGGCGGTGCAACCGTATTCGGTTGGCGGGTATGTGAATTACCTCGAGGCCAACCAGCCGGCGTCACGGTACTTCGGACCGAACCTGTCGCGGTTGAGCGCCGTTCGGCAGAAGTACGATCCCGCCCGGGTGATGTTCTCCGGGATGCCGGTCTGAGGTTTGGCGGTTATCCACAGTTGCAGTTTCATCCACAGTTGCGCTTCGCTGGCGTTGGCATGTCGGTGTGCGGCAATATAATTCGAACATGCGTTCCAGTAGTCGTGAAGAGATCGTCGAGCGGATCGGCGCTTTTCGTGACGGAGTTTCCGGGCTGCTCGAGCTGTCCTTCGATGTCTTGACCACTCCGGAACGGCTCGTGGTGCTGGAACAAATCGAGCAGGAGGTTCGCCGGCTGCCGACACCGCGCCATGAATTGATCAACGGTGTGCGGCATCAGGCCACCGCGACTGAACTCGGGGGCACGTTGTCGCACGCGTTGGCTGACCGCTTGCGCATAACCCGCGCCGAAGCCGGCCGCCGGATTCGGGACGCAGAAGACCTTGGACCACGGCATTCGATCACTGGTGAACCGCTGTCGCCACTACTAGAGGCCACCGCCGCCGCGCAGCGCGCCGGTGCGATCGGTGACGGACACGTGGCGGTCATCCGGGGCTTCTGTCAGCGGCTACCTGACTTTGTCGATGTAGAGACCCAGGTGAAGGCCGAAGCTCAGCTTGCCCGGCTCGGTGGCGAGCATCGCCCCGACGAGCTGGCCAAGCTTGCCGACAAACTCACCGACTGCCTCAACCCCGATGGCAATTTCAGTGACAACGACCGGGCCAGACGGCGCGGAATTGTGATTGGCAAGCAGGGTTTCGATGGAATGAGTCCCATCAATGGATATTTGACCCCGGAGGCGCGGGCCACGTGTGATGCCGTGTTGGCGAAGTTGGCCGCTCCGGGCATGTGCAACCCGGAAGATGAGAAGCCGTGCGTTGATGGCGCGCCGTCGGAACCGGTCGCCGGAAGCGATACGCGTACCTGTGCCCAACGGAACCACGACGCGCTCAATGCCGGCTTGCGGGCTCTCCTGTCGTCTGGTGACTTGGGTCAGCACAACGGTTTACCGGCGTCCATCATCGTCACCACCACCCTGCGCGAACTCGAGGCGGCTGCGGGTCAAGGCTTGACCGGCGGCGGGGCCCTACTCCCCATGAGCGACGTGATCCGGCTGGCCGGCCATGCCCACCACTACCTGGCCATCTTCGACAAAGGCAAAGCGCTGGCGCTCTATCACACCAGGCGACTGGCCTCACCCGCCCAACGAATCGTGTTGTACGCCAAAGACCGCGGCTGCACATTCCCTGGCTGCACCGTGCCCGCCAACCTCTGCGAGGCCCACCACTGCAACCCCTACGCCACCAACCCCATCACCGACATCAACGACCTCACCTTGGCCTGCGGCCCCAACCACAAACTCGCCGAACAAGGCTGGACCACCCGCAAAAATCAGCGCGGTGACACCGAGTGGATCCCGCCGCCGCATTTGGACCGCGGCCAAGTGCGTGTCAACACGTTCCATCACCCCGAGAAGCTGCTGCGGGACGACGCAGACGACGAGGATGACGAAGAGTTACGCGCCGGTTGAGTCGACAGCGTCGCCCGCACACCCGCGCGTTTATCGGAGCGAGTCTCCAGCGCCTTCTTGAAGCGCGCGTGCCACCTGCTCGCCTTTGTGGGTGAGCTCAAGCCAAGCGGAAAACACCCAGGCCGGCGGATCGTCATACTGTGCTACATACACATCGGAGACTCTCCATATTGATTCATCGAGCGATCCGGTCCATGCAACCAAACTGCCGCCCTCGCCAGACAGATCGCCTAATTCGAATAGTCCGTCACTGATCAAGGAGCGGATCGTCTCCAGGTTTTCGCGCTGCACCTCCGACACCGATGCCGACGGATTGTGCCGGCTGACTTGCGAATCGACGGCACCGAGGTCTACGTAGTCAGCTAGCCCATCGGTGATTAGCTCGATGCGAACTTTCTCACGTGCTGTGGTCATTGACTGATCCTGTCTGCAAAGTGTTCGGCTCTGCTTTGTCGAGGCGCCATCATGGTGACTGGAACTCGGGGTCGGACAGATCGTCTTCTCCGACTATTGGCGGACCGTGATGGCTGTGGGGCGGCTCAACAAAGTGCGGGAGCGGGTTTAAGCCGGCAGGCCCCATCGGAATACTCGGCTCTGGCGCGGCTGGTGCGGGGCGCGGTGCGACCTGCTCCAGAGGCGCGCCTTCCACTGGCGAGGCTCGACTGGCGCATGCTGCTCAGGCACAGCCCCTTCCGGCGGTCCCGCCGTGCGAACCGGAATTTCCGGAACACCTCCTCGATCGGAATTGACGTGAATCTTCGCGTAATCTTTATTGGGAGAACGGATGTCTATCGTCGGCCCGTGCTTTTCACTTTTGCGTATGCCAACGATTGTGTTCGCTGCGAACTTCGAAAAAGTTGTCCTTGGTACCCCTCGGAAGGTTTTGATCGCGTTGGGGACATCTTGGCCCGTATGGCCCGGGCTAGGTGTGGGTGCGGGTGCTTGTTTCCAGTCGACGAGCTGAATCTTGCCGTCGTGAGCGACCGGTTTCTCGTTGAAGTTCAGGCTGCCGACATCACCAGCTGTGGCGGTGAGCTTCGCGCCGACTTCGCTGTCGGCGGCGAGGAGTTGGGCGGCGCGGCTCCGAATGTCAGCCGCAAGCGCCTGAGCCTGAGCCTGGCGGGCCGCGAGCTCCGCCGCGTTGCGTGACCTTTGAGTGTCAGTTAGCGAAAGATCCTCGCCCACAACGAAACCAGCCTGGTGAGCATCGTCGACTTTATAGAGAACCGACCGTTGCGCCGCGCTGACATCGCCCGCACCTTTGCGAACGGTCAG
>DATAZN010000199.1:0-1747 GCA_036272035.1 Mycobacterium sp.
GACTGATGCTCGTTCGCCAAGTCGAGTCCCGACGCCAGAGGTGCAGTAGAACGGTGGATGAACGAATGACTTCTCGGGGTTCGGATCGCCGAATAGTTCACCGAGCAGTGAGTGACGCGAGTCGACATCGCTGAACGGCAACGCGTTGAGACGCGAGGTCAATTCCATCGCGGCTTGGACGCGTAGATATAGCTCGCGCCACTCGGGCGAGCGGGTTGGGATGCGACGTTCGGGCAGCATGAGATCGATCCTCGCAGGAACCGCCGCCAGCGTTCCTTGGCCCGTCCTTCGACTCGCACGCACATCGGTAAATCTGGTCGTCGGGTCGAGTCGCATCGCGGCATGAGTGGATGTTCAGCGTCCAGTTACTCAGCGAGGGACCGCGCACGGTGCGCGGCCGCTAGCAGCGCCTCCGCCGCCGAGTGACCCAGAACCGTGAACTCATTGTCGCGAATATCGCCCTCGAACCGGACGTACCACTGTTGCGCGCCCTCCGCGACACCCGCCCAATAGCCCAATTCGAACTCTGGCTTGAATTGTCCGGGGAAGTTGTCGGCGAGTTCGACCAGCTCTCGAAGCGCGGTCGCCGTGTCCTCATGCACGGAACAAACGTATCGAGATCGTGTCCAGCGCGATCATGGCACGGGCCCTTATCGCGGGATCCAGTGGTGCGGGAGAAAGTCGCCTACGTAAGGTGCAGTGCACCGGGTCGGCGCCAGCACCGCGCCGCTGGATCACTGCCGACAGGGGACGCGGGACATGGACACAACGGGCGAACATCGGGCGCTGCACGGACTAACGGCGATCGTCACTGGTGGCGCGGGCGGCATCGGGAGCGCGACGGCCGAGGCACTGCTGCGCGACGGCGCCGACGTGCTGATTTCGGGCCGGACGGCGGCCAAGCTGGAGGCCGTGGCGGCCCGCTTGGCCCCGATCGCCGCAGCATCCGGCGGCTCGATCAACTGGCTGGTCGGTGACGCGCTCGTCGAGGACGACGTGGCCGATCTAGTCGCATTGGCCGAACGCCGGCGCGGCCGGGTCGACATCGCGGTCAACGTCGTCGGCAGCGCATCCGCCTTCGGCCCGATTCTGCGGGCGAAGTCGGCCGACCTGGAGCAGACGATGCGCCAGAACGTCTCTAGCGCGTTCCACGTCATCAAGCACGCGGGCGCCAGCATGGTGCGCGCGGGGGGCGGCTCGATCGTGGCCGTGTCATCGATGCAAGCGACCGAGACCGCCCCGCTGATGTCTTTCTACTGCGCTGCCAAGGCCGGCCTGGAGATGATGTGCCGGGTGGCCGCGGACGAGCTGGGACAGTCCGGAGTCCGGGTCAACCTGGTCCGGCCCGGGTTGACGAAGAACGGCCGGGACGGTCACCTCAGCGAGAACGAGGCGGTACTAGCCGCCTATTACGACCAGCAGCCAATTCGCCGAGTAGGGGAGACGACCGACATCGCGAATGCGATCCGCTTCCTGGCCGGTCCCGAGTCGGATTGGACCACCGGCACGTCGTTGACCGTCGACGGCGGGACGTCGTTGCGCCGCTTCCCCGACCTCGATTTCCACTGGCAACCGATCCTCGGCGAGGAACTGGCCAAAGCCGCCCGCGGCGAGATCGACTGATCCCGGTTAGTAGCCGCAACCATTGGTCATGACGTCGCCGCGCGTCCTAACTGTGGATCCCATTCGTCTTGGACGGTCAGGTTCGCATGGGTGGGGGGTGGTGCATTGTGTTTCGTCTTGGCTT
>DATAZN010000200.1:0-6116 GCA_036272035.1 Mycobacterium sp.
GTGTTCACCGCCACCGCGCCCGACGACTCCGTCAGCTCGATGCACATCGAGGAACTGGTGGCACGGATGCCCGAGGTGGGTCGCAACCTGGTCACCGTGTACCGGCGACTGCGGGACGCCACCGAGGAACTGGAGGCCTATCGCTCGCACGCGACGACCGAGACGTCGCTGCCCGCGGAGCGGCCGATGCCATTCGAGGAAGTGCGGGACTTCTTCTACGACCGCAACAATTACATCGGCGAACTCGACATCGCGGCCGAGCGGATGTTCGCGCAGAGCGGGATGACCGTGGGCGGCCTGGACGTCCAGCTGTCGGCGCTGATGCACGAACGGTTCGGCGTGCGGGTGGTCATCGACGCCGATCTTCCCGCGCACGCCAAGCGCTCGTACGACCCGGAGACCAAGGTGCTGCGGATCGCGCAGTGGTTGTTGCTGGGTCAGCGCGCATTTCAGATCGCCACCCAGCTGGCCCTGGTCAGCCAGCCGGAGCTGCTGTCGGCGATCGTGGCCACCGACGACCAGCTCACCCCGGAATCCCGCGGCGTCGCACGCATCGGTCTGGCCAACTACTTCGCCGGCGCATTTCTGCTGCCCTATCGTGAATTCCACAGCGCGGCAGCAGAATTACATTACGACATCGACCTGCTGGCCCGCCGTTTCGAGGTCGGCTTCGAAACGGTGTGTCACCGGCTCTCGACGTTGCAGCGGCCGCAGCTACGCGGCGTGCCGTTCATCTTCGTCAGAACCGACAAGGCCGGCAACATCTCCAAACGTCAGTCCGCCACCGCATTTCACTTCAGTCGGGTCGGCGGCAGCTGTCCACTATGGGTTGTGCACGACGCCTTCGCCCAGCCGGGGCGGATCGTCACGCAGGTCGCCCAGATGCCGGACGGCCGTTCGTATTTCTGGCTGGCCAAGACCACCGCACCCGAAGGTCAGGGCTATCTCGGTCAGCACAAGAGCTTCGCCATCGGCTTGGGCTGCGACCTGATGCACGCCGACAAGCTGGTCTACTCGACCGGGATCACGCTCGACGATCCGAGCACCGCCGTCCCGATCGGCGCGGGCTGCAAGATCTGCAATCGCTCGGCCTGCGCGCAGCGGGCGTTTCCCTACCTCGGCGGACGCGTCGCGGTCAACGAGAACACCGGCAGCGGCCTGCCGTACTCGCCGGTTACTGAGGTCGTTTGACTGACTACCGCGCGAATTCACCTAAGAATTGCCGGATTTCGGATTTCCGCATCACGATCGGCGTAGCTTGCTGCTGAGATCAGCCATGACAGATGTCGACTATTGCGTTGTCGGTGCCGGATTCGCCGGTTTGACGGCCGCCCTGCGCCTGAAGCAGGCTGGTCGCTCGGTGGCGCTGCTGGAGGCCCGGGATCGAGTCGGCGGGCGCACCTACACCCAGATTCTCAGCGACGGGTCGTGGATCGATCGCGGTGGCGCATGGATCGGGCCGGGCCAGGATCGCGTCTACGCGATGATGAGCGAGTTCGGGGTGCCGGCCTACAAGCAATACATCGACGGTGAGTCGCTGATGATCGTAGCCGGCAAGCAGCACCGTTATGCCGGCGCGATCCCGTGGACGGTGAGCCCGTGGGCGACGATGAACCTCGGCGTGGGGTTGATCAAAGTACGGCAGATGTGCCGATCGATTCCGCTGCAAGCTCCATGGCAGGCTCGCAAGGCCGCCGAGTGGGATCAGACCAGTTTGGCGGCATGGCTGGACAAGAACATCTTGTCGCAGCAGGCCCGCGACATGCTGGACATGGCGCTGGCCGGCCCCTACACCTCGGCTGCGTCAGAGGTGTCGTTGCTGTGGATGCTGTACCAAATGGCCTCGGGCGGCGGACCGGACTTCGTCGTGTCGAGCAAGGACGGCGCCCAAGATTCCCGCCCGGTGGGCGGGATGGGAGCCATCTACCGACCGATGGCTGCCGTGCTCGGCGATACACTGCAGCTCTCCCAGCCGGTGCGGCACATCGCCCAGGACGCTGACGGTGTCACGGTCCGCGCCGACGAGCTGACCGTGCGGGCACGACGGGTGATCGTGGCCGTTCCGCTGGCCATCGCCGGCCAGATCGACTACCAGCCGACGCTACCGCTCGATCGGTTGTTTCTGCACCAGCGGATGCCCAGCGGCGCGATAGTCAAGATCTCGGTCGTCTACGACGAGCCGTTCTGGCGCGCCGCCGGCCTGTCCGGCCAGACGGCCGCGCCGGGGTCGCCGGCCACCCTGACCATCGACGCCTGCACGGACGCCGGCACGCCGGGGGTCATGTGTGTGATCACCGAAGGCCCGGCCGCGCGACGGCTAGGGCGACTTGCGCCAGCCGATCGCCAAGCGGCGGTCGTGGGTGAGCTGGTCGATCGGTTCGGCGAAAAGGCGGGTTCAGCCATCGGCTACCACGAGCAGGACTGGAGTGTCGAACGCTATTCCGGTGGCGGGATGATCAGCCACGCGCCCACCGGCGTGCTAACCGAGTTCGGCTACACCGTGCGTGAGCCGTGCGGCCGCATCCATTGGGCCGGCACCGAGAGCTCGGCCGTCATGTGCGGATGGGTAGACGGCGCCATCCGCTCCGGGGAGCGCGCCGCAGAAGAAGTGCTGGCCCGCGAAACGACAGCGGCTAATTAGCCTGCTTGACCGGCGGCCGGTAGAAGAGCGCCAGCTGGCCGAGCGCCCCTCCGATGCCCAGCAGCAGCGAACCGAACAGTCCGTGCCAGCCGGGGTGGAAGAGGTAAGGGCCAAAGATCTGGTAATCCAGGCTGTACCGCCCCGGGCCCAAAGTCGCGACGACCACCGCGGCGGTTGCCAGAATCAGGTTGTACTCCCAGCCCTCCTTGACGATGAAGAAGCCGTTGTGGCGGTGCACGGTCCACGCCGCGACCAGCATCAGCGCGACGAAACCGGCGGCGGGGATGGGAGTCAGCAGACCGGCAGCCAAGCCCAGGCCAGCGCTGATTTCGGTCGTCGCGGCAACGACGGCCTGAAACGTGCCGTACTTCATGCCGATGCTTTCGAACCACCGCGCGGTTCCCGGTATCCGGCCGCCACCGAAGAATTTGTTGAAGCCGTGCGCGGCCAGCGTCAAACCCAGAACTAGCCGCAGGATCAGCAACCCGACGTCATAGGCATCATTCATAGACGCCAACCTAGATCATCAGGTAGGAGGAGATAGATAGAGGTATCCTGCCAGCCGCACACACCGCAAAGGAGCGACAATCAAGATCGCGATCATTGGCGCCGGCAACGTCGGGCGCTCATTGGGCACCGCGTGGCATAACCGTGGCCACGATGTCACGTTCGGCGTCCGCAATCCCGACGACCCGAGGTACGGATCGCTGGGTTCGGTCAGCGCCAACGAAGCCGCCGAGGTCGTGGTGCTGTGCACGCCGTGGCAGGGAACGCAGGAGGCGGTGCAAGGCGGCGGCGCCAGCGGGAAGGTTCTGAGCGACGCCACCATCCCGCTGTCCCCCGTGCGCCGCGGTTTCGGTACCGACTTCGGATTCGGCCTCCTTCGCGGCCGAGCCTGAACATCAGGATGCCCACACGACCCGTGATACTGCTGGATGGCGACGCGTCGTCTCCGCCGGATGTTTTGGGCCACAAGGGCCACGGCATCGACATGATGCGGCGCAACAGCCTGCCCGTGCCGCCCGCGTTCTGCATCACCGCCGAGGTAGGCGCGCGTTACCGTGCCGGACCGGAGGCGACAATCAACGCGATCTGGGACGACGTGCTGGCCGGAATGCGCACACTGGAAGCCGCAACCTCGCGCACCTTCGGACGAGGGCCGCATCCGTTGCTGGTCAGCGTGCGCTCGGGCGCGGCGGTGTCGATGCCCGGCATGATGGACACCCTGCTGGACCTCGGGTTCAGCGACGACGTCGAAAAGGCCTTAGCCGCTGAGGGTTCGGCCGAGTTCGCCCGCGACTCGCGACGCCGGTTCACCGAGCCCTACCAGCGCATCGTCACCCGACCGGCTCCCGACGATCCTTACCAGCAGTTGCGCGCCGCGATCGAGTCGGTGTTCGCCTCGTGGGATTCGCCGCGCGCCGTCGCTTACCGCGCCCACCACGGGCTCGACGATAACGACGGCACCGCAGTAGTCGTGCAGGCCATGGTCTTCGGCAACATCAACGCCAATTCCGGTGCGGGCGTAGTGTTCTCTCGTAATCCGATGACCGGCGCCAACGAAGAGTTCGGCGAGTGGCTGCCGGGCGGCCAGGGAGACGACGTGGTGTCGGGTACCGTCGACGTCGAGCCGATCGCCGCACTACGCAGCCAGCAGCCGGGCGTCTATGACCAATTAACCAGCGCCGCACGCTCGTTGGAACGACTGTCGTCCGATGTGCAAGAGGTCGAGTTCACCATTCAGGACGGCACGCTGTGGCTGCTGCAGACGCGAGCGGCCAAGCGGTCGGCGCAGGCGGCGGTGCGACTGGCGCTGCAGTTGCTGGACGACGGCCTTATTGACGAGGCCGAGACGCTGCGACGGATAGCACCGACGCATGTGGAGGCACTACTACAGCCGTCACTGCAGCCGGAAACCAGAATGGCTGCACAGCTTTTGGCCACCGGGCTGCCGGCCGGGCCGGGCGTCGCGTCAGGGCGCGCCTACACCGAGGTGGACGCGGCCATCGATGCCGCCGATCGCGGCGAGGACGTAATCCTGGTGCGCAACCACACCAGTCCGGACGACATCCACGGCATGCTGGTCGCCCGTGGCATCGTCACCGAAACCGGCGGTGCCACCAGCCACGCGGCCGTAGTCAGCCGCGAACTGGGCCGGGCAGCCGTCGTCGGCTGTGGCAGTGGCGTCGCCGAGTCGCTGGCCGGCAAGGTGGTCACTGTTGACGGCAATCAGGGCGAAGTGCGCGAAGGTAGCCTGCAGCTGTCCGCGTGGTCGGAAGACGACACGCCCGAGCTACGCGAATTAGCCGATATCGCAAGGCGAGTCAGCCCGTTGCGAGCGCATGCCCGCGGCGACTATCCACGACTGGATCGCCACACCGAGGCCGAGGTACGCAGCGCTATGGCCAGCGGGCACAGCGACGTGGTGTCCGCCAGTCCGCTGCTGGCCATGCTGGCCGCGATACGGCTCAGCGGAGTGTCGTGAGCGAATTAAGCGTGTTGCAGGCCGTCCGGCTGAAAGGCCGGGTCGGCCGTGACGATCTGGCCGCGACGCTGGGGGAAGATCGCTTTGACGTCATCGACCGGCTCGTCGACTCGGGTCTGCTGCTCGACGGTCCGACGCTGCGGCTCAGCCCCGAAGGCCGGGGGCGCCTTGAGGGATTGCTGGCCGACGAACGGTCGCATGTCGACGAGGCGGCAGTCTTGGCGGCTTACGGCGAATTTCGTTCCGTCAACGCCGAATTCAAGCCGCTGGTCACCGATTGGCAGCTCAAAGACGGCCGGCCCAACACGCACGAGGACGCCGGCTACGACGCGGCGGTGCTGGCCCGCCTCGACGATGTGCATGGGCGGGTGACGCCGATCATCGCCGCCGCGGCCGCGCAGCTACCGCGACTGGACCGCTACTCGGTGAAATTGCAGATCGCACTGGACAATATCCGCGCCGGCGAGACGATGTGGCTGGCTCGGCCGCTGATCGACTCGTACCACACCGTGTGGTTCGAGCTGCATGAGGAGCTGATCCTGGCCGCCGGTCGGACCCGCGAAACCGATGATGCTTAACCGTTTTCGCTACAGCTCGGCGTCTAATCGGGCGACATAGTCGTCGACGTCGCCGACGGCCGACTCGGCCGCGTGCACGCTGACCGTCACCATGTCGCCGACGCCCCACACGCCGTGGGTGAGACCCATCGCCGGTGACAGACCCGGATAGACGGCAGTCAGCAGCACCGGTGCATCGCCGAGGCGCAGGTCGGTGGGCACGCGGTAAATGCTTGACACCACGGTGTTGCCGGACACCTGCGATGGCCGCACCTCGGGATCAAAGAGGCTCACACCCCAGCGCAGTATCGGAGCCGGCACCGCCGCAAATGCCCGGTCCGCCGCCAGCACCGCCGGGTGCTCTGAGCGGCGGCGGGCATTCGCCAAATCTGCGGCGATCCTTTGCAGCCGAGCCTGCCGATTCAGGCCTGGA
>DATAZN010000201.1:0-15497 GCA_036272035.1 Mycobacterium sp.
AGTCGGGCCTGAGCGACGGCGGCGGCAAACACCACCGCGACCAGGAGGGCAGCGAGCGCCTGCCAGAACCACCCCTGGACCCGCGCACGACCGGTCGGCTTCTCGCTGGTGTCGTGCTGCGCGGCCGCGGCGGCGTAACCGGGATCGAGGTGCTCGGAGAGCAACGCCCGCAACAGCGACGGCACCGGGATCCGCTGCACCCGTCCGGCTTCATGCGCGCTGAGGCCGGAGTAGGGGTTATAGCCGCCCAGGGCTGTGTCAGGCATGGCGAACCTTCACCGGTGGCATTCGGCGCATCACGACGGCGACCTGCCAGGCGTACACCATGAATGACCACAGGTACATGTAGGTGCCCCAGATCAAAAACGCCCAGCCGCAAGCCAATACGACGCGACTCCACTGTGCGTCGAACTGGCCCAACAGGATCAGCGGAAAGGCCGACATCAATGAGAACGTCGCGGCCTTACCGACGTAGATCACCGGCAGCGCGGTGATGCCCCGGGTGCGTAGCAGCGGCAACTCGGCGGCCAGCAGCACGTCGCGGACCAGCAGGATGGCGATGATCCACCACGGCAGGATGTGCGCCAGTCCGAACGCGATCGGCGTGGTCACCATGTACAGCCGGTCCACGAAGGGGTCGAGGTACGCGCCCAGCTTGGAGGATTGGTTCATCAGCCGGGCGATTTTGCCGTCCGCCCAGTCCGACGCTCCGCTGAACATCAGGAGGGCCACGGCCCAGCCGTCGGCGTGCGCGAACAGCAGCAGGTAGATGAAGACCGGAATCAGGGCCAGGCGGAGGCCACTGAGCACATTGGGCACCGTCAGTACCCGGTCGTGGGCAGGCGGCCGGTTCATGTGCGGTGAGCTTACGCCCGGCGACGATGCATGCCGTGCAACGGCATGAGGAGGAGGCGGGCCATCATTATCTGAAGATTCCGGGCAGGCTCAGCGCGGAAAGCGAGTCGTCGGACAGCGGATTGTCGTGGACCATGTAAGTCCACGTCGACGTCGGACGGGCCAACTTCGACAGATCGACGCCCGGCTCGTTTTCGATAGCCGGTGAGGTCTCGAACGTCTGCTGGGCCGCCTCGATCGCGTCGGCGGCCAGCGATGCGAACGCGTCGACCGCCATCCGGTGGAACTCGTCGAGCGGGTTCTGCCGCCCCAGCGCGCGCAGGTGGATGCTCTCCCGGATGTCGGCGAGGTAGGCGAGGTGATCGGCCCAGCCGCGATCGAGGTGATACAGCATGATCAACCGGCAGATCTTCTCCAGCTGCTCTTCGGAAAGCTGCTCCGAGAGTTCCTCATAGCGGTCCGGGGCCAGCTCGGCCAGCTCCTCGCGGGCGGCGGCGGTGCTGAGCAGGGTGTTGCGCCGCTCGACGATGATCGCGCGCTGCTGGGCGGTCAGTTGGTTGTAGCGCCAGGTGTTGGCGTGCACGTCGAGCAGCCTGCCCTCGGCGACCCGCTGGGCGTGCTCAAGCAATCCGGCGACCTTGTTGCTGACGACGCGGCCGTCCTCGTCGGTCTGCGTCGGTAGCTTGTTGGGTTCGAGATTGGCGGCGGCCACAGCGTCTTCCCAACTGGAGAAGAACACCGACGAACCGGGATCGCCCTGGCGACCTGCGCGGCCGCGTAGCTGGTTGTCCAGTCGCTCGGTGTGGTGACGTCCGGTGCCGACGACATGCAGTCCGCCGAGTTCGACCACCTTCTCGTGGTCGGATTCGTCGGAGCCGCCGAGCCGGATATCGGTGCCGCGGCCAGCCATCTGCGTCGACACCGTGACGGAGCCGAGCTTGCCGGCCTCGGCGATGACGGAGGCTTCCTCGGCGTCGTTCTTGGCGTTCAGCACCACCGCGGGCACACCGCGACGCTGCAGCCGCTCGTGCAGCTCTTCGGATTCGGCGACGTCGTGCGTACCGACCAGGACGGGCTGTCCCGTCTCGTGCACATCGATGATGTGGACGAGGATCGCGTCGATCTTCGCGGCGGCGGTGATGTAGACGCGATCGGTCTCGTCGTCGCGGACGTTCGGAGTGTTCGGGTCGATTGGCGACACCCCGAGCTTGTAGAACTGGCGGAGTTGTTCGCCTGCGGCCAACGCTGTTCCGGTCATGCCGCACACCGTCGGATAGCGGTTGATCAATGCCTGCACGGTGATGGTGTCGAGCACCTCGCCGGTCTCAGTGGTCTCGATGCCTTCTTTGGCCTCGACCGCGGCCTGCAGACCGTCCGGCCAGCGTTGCAGCTGGGCGATGCGGCCGCGGGAGGCGTTGATCAGGTGCACGGCGTCGTCGCGCACGATGTAATGCACGTCGCGGTGCAGCAGGACGTGCGCGTGCAGTGCGACATTGACCTCGGTGAGGGTGGTGCCGACATGCTCCTCGGAATACAAATCGATTCCGCCGAGCTGCTTTTCGACTCTGGTCGCCCCGGCATCGGTCAGGTGGACGTTGCGGCTGTCGGAGTCGGTGTCGTAATGCACGCCGGCTTGCAGCGCGCCGACCAACCGGATGATTTCTAGCCTCGGCTTCTCGCGGTGGCTGGTTCCGGCCAACACCAGCGGCACCAACGCCTCGTCGACCAGCACCGAGTCGGCTTCGTCGATCAGGGCCACGTCCGGATTGGGCGACACCAGGTCGGCGACATCGGTCACCAGCTGATCGCGCAGCACGTCGAAGCCGATCTCGTTGACCGACGCGTACGTGACGTTGCATTTGTACGCCGCACGACGCTCGGCTGCGGTCGATTCGCCGGTCACCCATCCGACCGTCAGCCCGAGAGCCTCGAGCAGCGGACCCATCCATTCGGCATCGCGGCGGGCCAGATAATCGTTGATCGTCACGACGTGAACGTGCCGACCGCCCAACGCGTAGCCGGCCGCGGCGATCGCTCCGGCCAGCGTCTTGCCCTCACCGGTTGCCATTTCGACGACGTCGCCGGCCAACATCCGCAGCGCTCCGAGCAGCTGCACGTCGAACGGCCTGAGGCCGGTGGCCCGTTCGGCGGCTTCGCGCGCGATGGCGAGGAACTGCGGGACGTCATCGGCCTCGGCCAGGTCGTCGAGGTCGAGCAGGCCGGCGGCTTTGCGCAACTGCTCGTCGTCGAGCCCGGCGGCTTTTTCGTCATACTCGGCCGCCGCGGTGACCTGCGACAGCGAGCGGCCCTGGTTCTTCTCGGTGCTGGCGCCGAGCAGTCGCCAGAAGCGGCCGCTCAACCGGCCGGACGAAGAGCTGGTGGTCTTTGGCACAGGTCAACGGTACCGGCCGGTGACGATGCAGGGTGGGACGCCCTGAGGTGGGGGGCACGCCCCCTCGCCGCTTACGCGGCTGGAGGTACCCCCACCCGCTTGCGGGGGCGGCCGGTCAAGTTGGCCCAGCGTGCGTCACGCCAGATTGGACCGGCGTGGATAGGCGACGTCGGGATCGGTGAGCACGTTGACGACGGCGGGCAGCCCGCTGCCCAGCGCCCGCGTCAGCGCCGGCCGCAGCTCGGCGGGTGTCGAGACCAGCTCGCCATGTCCACCGAGCGCACGCACAACCTCGTCGTAGCGGGTGCCGGGCCGCAGTTCGGCCACCACCGAATAGCCATACAGCGCTGTCATCGGGTGGTGCTCCAGAGCCCAGATGCCGTTGTTGCCGATCACCGAGACGACGGGAACGTCATGCCTGGCCAGCGTGTCCCATTCCATGCCGCTGAATCCGAAGGCGCCGTCGCCTTGCAGCAAGATGACCTGACGGTCCGGTCGGGCCAGTTTGGCGGCCAGCGCATAGCCGGGACCCGAACCGAGGCATCCGAACGGGCCGCTGTCGAGCCACGCACCCGGGACATAGCTGTCGATCACCCGGCCGGCGTACGAGCCGAAGTCGCCGGCGTCGACGACGACGATCGCGTCGCGGTCCAGTAGCGGCGCGAGCTCGGCGTAGACCCGCATCGGGTGCAGCGGGCTGCGGTCATCGGCCAGCTCGCCGTGTTCGCGCTCGCGCGCCGCGGTTTCGGTCGCCCGCAGCTCGGCGATCCATTCCTCGTGGCCGGCGGTATCGGCCCGCGGCGTGTCGCTCAGGACGGTCAGGGTCGACGACAGGTCGCCGTAGAGCGCGGCGGCAACCGGCCGAGGATGTCCGCGGTCGGGTTGCACGCGATCGGCAACGATCAACTGGGTGTCTGGCCCGAATACCCCACCGAATCCCAGCCGGAAGTCCATCGGTACCCCGATGACGATCGCAACATCGGCCTCCCCCAACGCTTTTGAGCGTGCCCGCGAAAACGCAAGCGGATGGTCGGCGGGCACGGTGCCGCGGGCCATGCCGTTCATCAGCACCGGGATCCGTCGTTCCTCGGCCAGTCGCAGCAGCGCCGCTTCGGCGTGACCCCACCAGACGTTGGTGCCCGCCATGATGACCGGTCGCTGCGCGGCGGCCAGCAGGCTGACCGCGCGGTCGAGCGCGTCGCCGTCGGGCGGAGACGGCGCCGGCGACGTGGTCAGGGCGCCGGGCCGTCCGGTGTCGGCGGCGACGGAAAATGCGTGGTCCATCGGAACGTCGATGAACGCCACCCCCGACGGCGCGCCGACCGTGGCCCGCAGCGCGTCATCGATCAGGCCGCTGACCGCCTCGGCCGACGGCGCGGTGGCGGCGAATCGAGTCAGCGGTGCCACGAATGGCACATGGTCGATCTCTTGCAGGGAGCCCATGCCCCACCGTCCCGCGGGCGCCCGGCCGCCGAGAACCAGCAGCGGTGACGAGTTCTGCTGGGCGGCAGCCATTGCGCTCATCCCGTTCGTCACGCCCGGGCCCGCGGTCAGCGCCGCCACGCCCGGCTGACGTGTCACCTTCGACCAGCCCTCGGCCGCGAACGCGGCGGTCTGCTCATGACGGGTGTCGATCAGCCGGATACCCTCGCTGCGGCAACCGTCGTAGAGCGAGAACAGATGGCCGCCGGATAACGTGAAGACGGTATCGATTCCACTGGCTTTCAGCCGCCGGGCGATCAGTCGGCCGGCATGGAAGGTGTCCTCGGCGTCGTTGCCCATGGGCGCAGCCTATCGACCCTCCTGCGGTACTTTTGCGGGGAAGCATCCACGAGACGTTGGCCGGACAGCCGCGTTGGCAAGGAGACGCGACTTTGGAGCCAAAGCCTTTCGAGCCTTCGATCGATTGGTCCGCGGCAACCACGGAATCACTGTGGTGGCTCGTCAAGGGCTGGGCGATCGCCGCGGTGTGCGTCCTGCTGGTGCTGATCCTGCTGCGATACATCACCGGGTGGGGCCGCCAGTACTGGCGGATCACCGGCGACTACTTCAACGGACGACACGCGGTGGCGGTCTGGCTGCAGTTAGCCGCCCTGCTGCTGTTGGTTCTGCTTTCGGTGCGCCTGACGGTCCTGCTCAGTTTTCAGAGCAAGGACATGTTCACGTCGCTGCAAACCGCGTTCGAAGGCGCTGCCACGGGTAACGAGCTAATCAAACATTCTGGAACGCACGGCTTTTGGATGTCGCTGGTGCATTTCAGCGTGCTGGCGTCGCTGTTCATCGGCCGGCTTCTGGTGGACATCTACCTGACCCAGCATTTCATGATCGCCTGGCGCATGTGGCTGACCGGCCATCTCACCGACGACTGGCTGCGTGGCCGGGCCTACTACCGGGATCTGTTCATCGACAACACCATCGACAACCCCGATCAGCGCATCCAGCAGGACGTCGACATCTTCACCGCCGGAGCCGGCGGCACCCCGAACATCCCGTCCAACGAAACTGCGAACACGTTGCTGTTCGGCGCGGTGCGTGCGGTGGTCTCGGTGGTGTCGTTTGCCGCCATCCTGTGGGATCTGTCCGGGCCGCTGGACATCTTCGGCTTCCAGCTCTCCCGCGCGATGTTCTGGATTGTCGTGGTCTTTGTGGCGATCGCGACGGGCGTCGCGTTCCGGCTGGGGCGTCCGCTGATCTGGCTCAGCTTCAACAACGAGAAACTCAACGCCGCGTTCCGCTATGCGCTGGTCCGCTTGCGCGATGCAGCTGAGGCGGTCGGCTTCTACCGGGGTGAGCAGGTCGAGCGAACGCAGCTGTGGGACCGTTTCACCCCGGTCATCGGCAACTACCGTAGATATGTCCGCCGGACGATCGCGTTCAACGGCTGGAACTGGTCGATGTCGCAGGCGATTGTGCCGCTGCCGTGGATCGTTCAGGCGCCTCGGCTTTTTGCCGGTCAGATCGCCTTCGGCGACGTCACGCAGACGGCGACCGCCTTCGGCGAGATCAGCGATTCATTGTCGTTCTTCCGCAACAACTACGACGCCTTCGCTGCCTTCCGCGCGGCCATCATCCGATTGCACGGACTGGTCGATGCGAACGACAAAGGCCGCGACCTGCCCGCGGTGCTGACCCGGCCCACCGACGACGGGTCGGTCGAATTCGACGGCGTCGAGGTGCGGACACCCGACGGCGACCCGCTGGTCGATTCGCTGGACGTGCGCCTGGAATCCGGTCAGTCACTGGTGATCACCGGGCAGTCGGGCGCCGGCAAGACCACGCTGCTGCGCAGCCTGGCCGAATTGTGGCCGTATGCCTCGGGGACGCTGCGCTGCCCGGACGGCGACAACGCGACGATGTTCTTGTCGCAGTTGCCTTATGTGCCGCTGGGTTCGTTGCGGACCGTGGTGTGTTATCCGAGCTCGCCGGTCGACATCTCGGACGAGTCGTTGCGCGACACCTTGACAAGGGTCGCACTGGCACCGCTGATCGATCGTCTCGACGAAGAGCGTGACTGGGCCAAAGTGCTCTCCCCCGGTGAGCAACAACGAGTGGCCTTCGCGCGGATTCTGTTGAACAAACCCGAGGCGGTCTTCCTCGACGAAAGCACGTCGGCGCTCGACGAAGGGCTCGAGCACGCGCTGTATCAGTTGCTGCAGAACGAGTTACCGGATTGCGTCGTGGTCAGCGTCAGCCATCGGCCGGCCGTTGAGCTGTTCCACGAACGACACTTAAAGCTGCTCGGCGGCGGTCCGTGGCGGCTGGGCCCGGTGAGCAGGGAGCCGGCGCCGGTCTAGCGCTTACCGGCCGCGTGCGCGCCGGCGCGGCGCCCGAAGAATGATCCCTCGCCGAGCTGCGTGCCGCTGGCGTATCCCTTGCCGTCCTGGGCGATGTTGGACGCGCACGCGCCCACCGCGTACAGGCCTGGGACGACGCTGTCGTCGCGGCGTTGCACCTGGCCGTCGACGGTGACGGCCAGACCGCCCATCGTGAATCCGGAGTACATCGCCCGCCCAAGCGACAGATCGAATACCGCCCAGGGTCCATTAGCCTGCGGCGCAACGTATTCCGGCTGCTTGTGGAAATCGGGGTCCTCGCCGTTGGCCGCGAACTCGTTGTAGCGCTCCAGCGTCGCCGCGACGCTGCCCGCAGGTAACTCGAGTGCGGTCTCCAGTTCGGCGATCGTCTCGTAGCCGTCGAGGAACCGGATCAACGGCATCGCCGGCATCTCGGTGTGGGCCTCGTCGACGATCAGGTATGCGGTTTGCTCCGGCTGCTCAAGCACGAAAGCCGATGTGCGCGAGTGGTAGGAGTCCTCGGCGACGAAGCGCTTGCCCACCTTGTTCACGATCACACCCGTCAGCAGAACTTCGGGCGGGTAGGCCGCCGCGGTGATGAACTGTTCGTTCATGTTCTCGGCGACCCCGCCCGCCGAGATGCCCATCCGCAGCCCCAGACCGTCGTCGTTGGGATTACCCAGGATGTAGGGCGCTACCAGCCCATGGTGTTTGGTGCGCCGCGCCTGCCCCAGCGCGGGAGTGTGCTCGGCGACCATCTCCGGGTTCATCGCAAAACCGCCGGCGGCGATGATGACCGATTTAGCTTTGACCGCACCGGTTTCGGTGAAGTGTTTCCAGGCGACGCCGGCCACGGCTCCGTCGGCGTCCAGGATCAGGTTGGTCGCCCCGGTC
The DNA here is from genome assembly GCA_036272035.1 of Mycobacterium sp. Lineage (GTDB taxonomy): Bacteria > Actinomycetota > Actinomycetes > Mycobacteriales > Mycobacteriaceae > Mycobacterium. The sequence goes on from DATAZN010000201.1 coordinate 7,936, forward strand.
TCGTATCGGATCTGTACCCCCAGGTCGTCGGCGCGTTTGATCAGCAGATCGATCACCATCGACGCGCCGCCGAGTTCGCCGGGCACCGGCACGGAGTGCCCGCGCGGCGACGGGACGGCCTGCTCGCAGAACGGCCACACCTTTTCGTTGCCGGTATAGCTCAGTCCTTCGGTGCCCGGTGGAACAACTACCTTGCCCGGGTAGAAGCTTCGTTCGAACTGAAAACCCAAGTCCTCCAGCCAGTTGAAGTGCTCTACGCTGCCATCACTGTAGGCGCGGATCTTCTCGTGATCGGGCTCGCGCGACACCGCGACCAGATACTTGTACATCTCCTCGGCGGAGTCGGGATGCCCGGTCGCCTCCTGAACCGCGGTGCCGCCGCCGAGGTAAAAGTGGCCGCCGGCAAGCGACGTCGTGCCGCCGGCCGCGGCCGCGCGCTCCAACACCAGTACCCGCGCTCCGGCGGCGGCCGCGGTGACCGCGGCGCAACCGCCGCCGATCCCGAAGCCGATCACCACGACGTCGACATCGTCCGACCAGGACGACACATCGTCGGCGCTCAGGGTTGCTGGAATGTCAGTAGTCATTGGCGCTGCTCCTCCTCATCGCTACCTTCAGCATCGTCGCCGGCGCGGCTCACTGGCGCTGCTCCTGCTTGATGTAGTCGAAGAACTGCCGCATTTCGGTTGAGAAATGCGCGATCTCCAGAAACGGAACCCCATGTTGCGGGGCTGACAGATAGGCGAACCGCAGGCCACCGGGCATCACACCCTGTTGTGGCACGGAGGCTCCCTGTTCGGCGGCTGAGGCCAGCGCGGCATCGAAGTTCTCGAGGGTGTCGACCTCGACGCAGATGTGGTGCAGACCCGGCCCGCGGTCCCGCAGAAAGTCACTATAGATATTAGGGCCGCTGACCGGTTCGATCAGCTCGAGCTGCATGTCGCCCAGGTAGCTCAGCGAGATGTCGGCGACGAAATCGGCCGGGCTGTCGAGGTAGCTGCAGGTGTCCGGCGCGAAGTGGACGTCGGGCAGTCGTACCCACTTCTTGACGCCTAATAGGCCGGTGAGAGCCGTTTCCGTGGCATTCAAGTCGTTCGTCACCCAGGCGACTTGGACCGGTGATCCGAATGAGAGGCTCATCGCATCGCAGGATAACCCAGCGTCCGCCCCGGCAGAAACCACCGGAAATGTTGTTGCCACCGCTAGGCGTTTGCGGCGCCGAAGTTCGCGCTGAACACGTTCTAATTCGTCGCCGGGACCCCGAACGGCTGTGCGCCGACATCGGACTGGTTGAGCACGCCGACCAACAGCCGCAACTGGGTGTCGAACACCGTCTGCGGGTCGCTCAGCGTGTCGACGCCGTACTGCCCGAACACCTCGAGACTGATCGTACCCACCACGCCCGCCCAGATCACGAAGCATTTGGCGATGACGGAATCGTCGCCGGGAAATCCGAACTCGTGGCGGAGTCGTTCGAAGTCTGACGATATCGGTTGTGGTGCAGGCTGATTCGTCAGCTTGATGTCGCCGGTCGCGATACCGGCGGCCACCGCGTCGAACAACGCGCCGACCACACGCGTGCCGGGGCCAACCGTTCGGTCGGCCGGTGCGTGGTAGCCGGGTACCGGGCTGCCGTACAGCAGCGCCCAGCTGGCCGGGTGCGCGATCGCCCAGTCGCGGGCCGCATGCGCGATCGCGACAACGTCATCGCTCCACACTTCCGACATGGCGTCGCGGGCACGATCCACCGCGTCCGCGAGCTCGGAATAAGCGTCGACCAGCAACAATGTCAGCAACTCGTCGCGGCTGGAGACGTATCGGTACACCGCCGACGACACCATTCCCAGGTCGCGGGCGATGGCGCGCAGCGACAACCCGGCCGCACCATGCTCCACCAAATGGCGTCGGCCCAGCTCGATGATCTGAGCTTCGATGCGCTCACGCGAGTCGCGACGCTTCGCCATCTGCCTATTTTGACACGAAAGAGAACAGTGCTCTTGTTTTTTCGTGCCCCGGCGTGTCATGGTTATGTGTGATGAGAGCAGTGCTCTCTAACTGGACCTCCCGAAAGGAAGCAACATGTCGGTGCGTTACGACGAGCCCCACGTCGCGGCCAAGGCCGCCAATACGCTGATTCGCTGGTTGGCCGAGATCGGGATCAGCATCGCCGGTACCAGGGCTCTTCGGGTGCGCGGTCGCAAGACAGGCCGGCTTCGCGGCGTGGTGATCAATGTGCTGACCGTCGACGACGTCGACTATCTGGTGTCGCCGCGCGGCACCACCCAATGGGTGCGCAATGTCAGGGCGGCCGGTGAAGTCGAAATGGGACCCCGCTGGCGGAGCCGAAGAGTCAGGGCCATCGAAGTGGATGACGCGGCGAAGCCCGAGCTGCTCCGCCGGTACTTGGACAAGTGGTTCTGGGAGGTCAAAGGCCATATCGCCGGGCTGACACCCGATTCCAGCGACGATCAGTTAAGCGCTGCGGCGTCGTCGATACCGGTTTTCGCGCTGGCCGATCTCGGCTGATACCTAGATCGCCGGACCGCCGACGCCCACGTCCTGACGGATCTGAGCGGTGGTGGACTGCCATGACACGGCGGCCGGGAATCCGCCCCACACGCTGTTGAAGATGCCGACCATCCGGGCGGGACCGGGGCCGCTGGTGAGATAGACCGGGCCGCCGGAGTCGCCTTGCTGGCTGATGGCGCCATGCCCCATCGTGAACCAGCCGTTGTTGACGCTTTCGACGGTTCCGCAGCTCTCGCCGGTGATCACGCCGAAATGGCAGATGGGTTCGCCGGGTGTCACGACCAGCCCTGGATCCGACTCCAATACGCGTCCACCCGGGAGGATGTTGTTCACTGCGACGTCGGGCGCCAGCACGATCGACTCGTAGTCGTCGACCTGCTGATCAGTCTTGACGACCGCGCCGTTCGGGGTGTTGTCGCGGAACGTCGCGAGGTTGCCGATGACCTTGTTGTCCTTGTCGAACACCGGGCCATCGCCCCGGCAATGGCCCGCCGTGAACGCCACCCGCATTCCCGGGTCGACATAACCCAGGGTGCATAGGTGTGGGCCCTGGTGGATTTCCATTCCGGGAAAAACCAGAATGGGGTCGGCGTTGGCGCTGCCGGGCAAGCAGGCGGCCGCCAGGATTGTGGTAACCGTCGCGCCGAACGCGCGGATAGCCGAACCGCGCACCGTCGACTCCGATCCGTCGAGGCCGGCGCTGCACCGGCCGGCCATTTGGCTACCTAGCCAACATTAGGCGAGATGATGCCGCAGAGCCGATCGGTTGGGAGCGCATCGGCCGAATTACCGGTCGACGCGCTCCCCCTCGCGATCAAGGAATGGTCAGCACCTGTCCGGGCTGGATCAGGTCCGGGTTGGCGATGCCACTGGCATCGGCGATGATCTGGTACTTGTTGCCGTCACCGTAGAACCGCTCGGAGATGGCCCACAACGTGTCGCCGGACTCGACGGTGTACGTGCGCGCGGCTTCGGCCTCTGGCTCCGAGGCAGCGGCTTCCTCAACCGCAGGCTCTTCGGCAGCCGGCGCGGCGGCTTCTGGCTCGGGCGGTGGTGGAGCGTCGGTCTCGGTCTTGCTCGACCATGCGGACCCGTCAGCGGAGTACAGCACCAGATTGCGGTCGTCCTGCAGGACGAGACGCACGTTCTTCTTGCCCTTGGTGTCGGTGTGCCACACCGGCTTGTCGGCGGTGTAGACAACGAAGTTGCCGTCGCTTTGGACCTCGGCGCGGACTACGTCTTCTCCATTGGTCTTTGACGACCAGATCGCTTGACCACGCGATGCCAGGACCAGGTTCCCATCGTCTTGCAACGTCAAGGTGTAGGCCCCGTTGCTCGACGTGAGCGATTCACCTTTGACAAGCTTTTGCCCCTCGGTGAGCGTGTCTCCCACTGCATTCCTCCTGTCGTCGCGGCCTGGCGGATACCGGCCTCGCCATCGAACTTACTGATCTTGGCTTAGCCTTGGGGGCTTTCGGCTCGCCGTAATAAAAACGCTGGATGAACAGGGGCTCACCGAAGCTCCCAGCGACTACCGGGACGGCGTCAGCGGAGCGGCGGCGGCATCGGGTCGCGTGACGGATGCCGGCAGCCAGCCCGGAGGTCCGAAGACGTAGCCGAGCCGGTCGCGCAGGCGCGTCGCCGACCGGAAATCTCTGGCGATAGAAAGGTATTCGTGAGTCTGCAGTTTCCAGACGTTGAAGGTGTTCACCTGTTTGGTCAGCCCATAGTGCGGACGGAATGTCTCCCGCCGGAAGGTGCCGAACAGCCGATCCCAGACGATGAAAATCCCGCCATAGTTCTTGTCGAGGTATTCAGCATCCATGCCGTGGTGCACGCGGTGATGAGAAGGCGTGTTGAAGACGAATTCGAAGGGTGCCCACATTCTGCCGATCCGTTCGGTGTGCACCCAGAATTGGTAGATCAGGTTGACCGAGAAGCTGCAGAAGACCATCCATGGCGGAATGCCCAACAGCGGCAACGGTATCCACATCAGGATCTCGCCGCTGTTGTTCCACTTCTGGCGCAGCGCGGTGGCGAAATTGAAGTACTGGCTGGAGTGGTGGGCCTGATGGGTGGCCCACATCAGCCGAATCCGGTGCGCGCTGCGGTGATAGCAGTAATAGAGCAAGTCGACACCGAGGATCGCGATCACCCAGGTGTACCAACGCGTCGACGACAGGTGCCAGGGAGCCAGGTAGGCGTAGATCGCGGCGTAGCCGAGCACGGCGATGAACTTCCAGCCCGCAGTGGTGGCCACCGAAATGAGCCCCATCCGAATGCTGGCCCACGAGTCAGCGGTCAGATACGCACCTGAATTCGGGCGTGCCGATTGCTGACCGGCGCTGGCGTCGTGGGTGTTGGTCTCCCGCTCAATGCGTTCGAGTTTGCGGGCCGCCGTCCACTCCAGAATCAGCAGCAAGAGAAAAAACGGAATCGCGAACAACACCGGGTCTCGCATCTGCTCCGGCAGAACGGACAGAAAACCGGCGATCGCATTCACGTCTCACAGTTTAGGACGTCGGTGACCTGTGCTGAGTAACCGATCGGATTAATCGGTCAGGGGCGCTCGAGGCATGGGTTCGTCCTCATCGCCGGCGTACCAATGCACCGCCTGAACACCTTCCTGCAGCGACAGTTCCGCGACGAGCTGCTCGAGCCGAGCCGGCGCGTGGCCATCGCTGAGCAGGTACGCGGTCAACGCGACGCTGTCATCGCCCGTCCGACCCGTATGGATGCCGCGTAACACCAGACGATCTCCTCCGCCGCCGGTGCGCTGGACAATCTGAGCGCGCGCATACTTCGCGGACTTGGGCCGACAAATCAGCTGCAGCTGATACGGCTGGTCGTCCTCATCCTCCTCCACGCTGTCACCGTGGTCGATCAGGTGGCCAAGCGGTCGACCCAACAGGTGAATTCCGACGATGGTGCCGGTGGCAATCAATGCGAACACCAGATGCCCGCCGGCCGCGAGCACGCCGACCGCGGCCGAACACCACAAGGTAGCCGCAGTGTTGAGCCCGCGTACGTTGAATCCCTCGCGCAGGATCACACCCCCACCGAGGAAGCCGACTCCGGAGACGACGTAGGACGCCACCCTGGTCGGGCTGCTGTCGTTGGTGGCGACGGCATAAAGCACGAACAGCGTCGCACCGGTGGCCACCAGCGCGTTGGTGCGCAGTCCAGCCCTTCGCGCCTGCCATTGCCGCTCAATGCCGATGAGGGCACCGCAGCCGAGCCCGACCCCCAACCGCAGCGCAAATTCAGCGATACTCAGTGTTTGCATGACGCGGCTCTCCTTTCCTCCGAACTGCGCTAACTATCCAGTGTGGACGACGTTGCGCGAGATTGGCGGGTTACCACGCCGGTAGCGTGATCCGCTCACCTCGGCGGCGTGAACAGGTTCAGGTACTGCCGAGCTGGATGGCTTTGACTACCAACAGGATCGCTCCGACCACGAGGTATCCGCGCAACGCCAGCATGCCTACTCGCGTGCCGAGGGACCAGGTAACCGGCTTCAGCAGGGCCAGCGGCAACATCCGCCACGACTCCCGATCGGCTCGTGCCAATGCATCGGAGAGCTGTTCGAGCACTGGTGGTCTCGGTCGCTGTCGTCCCCTCCACCACAGCACGGTGAAAGCGGCTCCGGCGCAGACCGCAAAGGTGATGCAAAGGCCGACGGAGATCGAGACGATATCGAGGTTGGGAAACATGGTCGTTGCCATCAGGATTCCGGACAACAGCAGCAGTCCGCTCACGATGATGCCGGCAACGACGTTGAGCCACGGCCGATTCACCCAAGGGCCCAACACTTCCCGGTCATTGCACAGCAACAGCAAGAATACGCTGGCGCTCGGCAGGAGCAGTCCGGCCAGCGCCTGCACACCGGTGGTGATCAAACCCAAAGGGGCGCCGGGAATCAGCACAACCGCAGCCGCGATGACGACCATAACGCCGTAGGACAAGTAGAACGGCTTTGCGTCGGCGAAACCCCGATGCAGTGAATGCTTGAGGCCGAACACATCACCGAACGCGTAGCTGCTCGCCAGGGTTACCGCCGCCGCCCCGACCATGGAGGCGTCGAGAAGCACAACGGCGAACACCGATCCGAGCGCCGAGTTGTGCTGGCCCAACAGGTGCGCGAGCATGCCGGCGTCGACGAAACTTCCGCGGCTATTGGTGGCGCGTGCAGCCCAGTCGCCGGTCATCATCAAAGCGGCCCCGCCGATCACCACGACGAAGGCCCCCAAGGCGGTGTCGATCCGCTCGTAGCCGATGAAGCGCGGCGTGATGCGCTTGTCGACGACGTTGGATTGCTGGAAGAACAACTGCCATGGCGCCACCGTGGTGCCGACGATGGCGATGATCAACAGCACCGCATCGGACGTGACACCGCCGGCCACACCCGGCATGACGAAGGATTTCGCCGCGTGTCCCCAATGCGGATGCGACATCATCAACATCGGAATCTGTAGCAGGGTGATCGTGATGAAAACCAGCATCGCGCGCTCCCACCGCCGGAAGCTGCCGGTGGCCATGATGACGATCAGCGCTATCGCGGCGAACGGGACCACCACGTATCGGGGTATGCCGATGTAATCGGCGGCCAATGTGATGCCGATGAATTCCGTTATCAGAGTGAGGAAATTCAGCAGAAACAGGTCGCCGACGGAAAACCAGCCCCAGCCCCGGCCGAACCGTTCGTTGATCAATCGCGCATGCCCGACGCCGGTGACGGCACCGAGTCGGACCACCATTTCCTGGTTGACGATGAGCACTGGGATCAACAGCAGAAGCACCCACAGCAAGCTGTACCCGTAGTTCTGCCCGGCCTGCACATAGGTTGCGACACCACCCGCGTCGTTGTCGCCGACCATCACGATCAGGCCGGGCCCGCCGATCGCCAGCAGGGTGGCGAGTCGAGTTTTGAGCGTGCGCGGACGATCGTTGTCGCTCAATCTGATCCGGCCCAGCGCGCCCTCAATATCGCCAACGTGGGCGCTGTCCAGCACTGCGGTGGGTGACGGGGCGTC
>DATAZN010000202.1:0-17258 GCA_036272035.1 Mycobacterium sp.
GTCGAGCGGATGCCGTCGGCGCACACCACGAGGTCTGCGGTCAGAATCTGACCGTCGGTCAGTGACAGCGCAACTTCATCGCCCCGGTTGTCGAGGTGCGCAAGCTGAGTCGACAGGTGGTAGTGCTCGGTGCCGAAGGCGTCCAGCAGCCCTTGGTACAACTCGAAGTACGACGCGAACCGATATGCGCAGGGTTGCTCGTAGGCGACCGAGCCGTCATCTCCCAGATAACGAAGTCTGCTGGCAGGCACGCCGATGTCGCTAATCGCTTTACCGACCCGCTCCACGAGATAGCGAACTGTGGTGGGGTGCGCGACGATGCCGGCCCCGCGATCCTGCAGGGGAACCGCACTACGCTCGAGAACGTCGACGTCCCATCCTTGGTCTCGGAGAACCAGCGCCGCCGTGAGGCCCCCGAGGGATCCGCCTGCCACGAGTGCCCGGCTCATAGGCAAGTCCCGTCGTCGAGAATCTTGGAGCACGTACCGGCGCGCGCGGCACCGACGATCGGCGGTGTGTCGAGGTCGCCACTGGCGACTGGGAACGTATAGCAACCAGCGCCACGTGGCGCCGGTGTACCCGTCGAAGGGAGCGTGGCGGCCATAGCTTCAAGGATCGCGTTCCTAGCGCCCGCTGTCATTGGTGCTGACCCCCAATTGCCGATCGCCGCCAGCAGCAATCGGCCTGCCTACCCTCCGCCGTGGGAGCTGCGCCGCGGCGGCGATCTCCCGACCGGCGCCCTGGACGGCACGGATGCCGAAGGATCTAGACACGCGTGCGCGCGTTCTCATCGTCAGTCGCTGTAGCTCGTGTGTACTTCACGACGGTGTGCTGCGCGCCGAGGTCGATTGCGCCGTCATCGGTCGCCACGGTGGCCTCAATGGTGTCGCCGTGGTGTAGATATTTCGGGGTTTTGGCTTGCCGTGAGAAGAAGATCTTCCACTTGAGCTGGTCGGGGAGCAGCGACCCGATGATCTCGATTGGCTTGGGGGGTGCGCTGATTGCCGTGCCGACCGGGGTTCCGGTCAAGACCAGGTCGCCGGCATCGAGCCGTTGAAAACGCGACAACGCCTGCAGTGCTTGCGCGGGCGGGTAGATGATGTCGCCGTCGACAAGCGTGTCCTGTCGGATTTCACCGTTGACTCGCAGCCGCAGCCGCAACTCACCGAAGCGCTTAAGCTCGTCGCCGCTCAGTAGCACCAGCGCGGGCCCGACCGGAGTGAACGTCGGATACGACTTCGCCTCGTAAAACTGTGTTTTGGTCAACTGCACGTCGCGCGCCGACACGTCATTGGCCACCACCAGCCCGCAGATGTACTCCGAGAGGTTGGCTTCGGTGATCGTGGTGCCAACCGGCATATCGCGGCCGATGACCAGACCGATCTCGACTTCGTAGTCGAGCAGTCGGACGTGGCCGGGTTGGACGATGTCGTCGAATGGGCCGCTGATGGAGCCGGATGCTTTGCGGAAGAAGGCCAGTGGGGTGGTTGCCGGGTTCCGCCCGGCGTCTGTGACATGGGAGGCGTAGTTGGTCAGTTGTGCCACCACCCGGCATGGCCCAGTGATCGGGGACTGCAATTGCAGACTGTCCACCGGCACGGTGTCGCTGTTGCGGGCGGCGGCCTCGATGGCGGCCCGATCAGCCAGCAGCTGGCGTGTGGTGGTCGCGGTGGTGGTGACCCGAGCGGCCCCGGTTGGGGTCTGCACCCACCACTCGTCGGCAGTGCGCAGGATCGAGACGGTCATCGGGGTTCTTGTGTAATCGGTTGTCGGGGTTAGGAATTAGCCGCGGTGAGCAAGCCGCGCAGGCTGGCGAGGTCGAATTCGTTGTCGTCGCGCAGCGCGCTGATCACCGAGCGAAGTTCGCGCAGGGATTCGCGGCCGGGCGCGATGCCGAGGAAGTCTTTGGTGATCCGGGGTCCCCATTGGTAGAGCCCGGAGGTGGTGAAGGGACCCCAACCTGGCTCTAGGCTGCCGTCGAACACGTCACCGTCGCTGAAGTGCTCGACCAGAAATCCGTCGGGATCGCGCCAGTAGTCGAAGATCTGGCTGCCCAGAATGTGCCGGCCGATTCCCCACGAACGGTGATAACCGAGCTCGGCGAGGTAGCGGCTGCCAGCGGCCATCGCATCGATGTCGCTGACCTGGTAGGCCGAATGGATGTAACGGTTGGCCGGGCCCAACGCCAAACCCAGGGTGTGGTGGTCGGCCGGCGCCTGCCCGCGATCGCAGCGGATGAAGCTCATGACCGGTCCGCGGTCGCGCCGCCCGGGGTGGTAGAGGAAGTCGCTGACGATCATCCCGAGGTGATCGAGGTACCAGTCGAGTGCCTCGCGATACTTGGTGGTCTGCAACACCAGATGCCCAAGCCGCTGGACCCGTGTCGGCTCGCGCGGCGGGCGTTGGGTGATGTTGATCCGCGCGAGTTTGTGCCCAAAGTTGTACTGATTCGGGGCCTGTGCCGGCAGGGCCGCCAGCTGATGAGTGCCGGCCACCGCACGGATCGTCATACCGACGGGATCGACCAGGTCGACCGCCACGCCACCGAGTGGTTCGGGCAGCGCGCGCACCTTGGTCGCGGTCGCCTCGGCCAGCCGCAGCACATCGGACTGATCCTGGACCGTGTATGCGGCTGCGACGAATCTCGACCGTGGACCTCGCTGGATCAACACGCAGGGCGAGCCGGGATCGGTGCCGCGCAGATGCAGCTCGTCGACCGTGCGAACGACGGTGCTAAAACCGAACGCTCGCGAAAATGCTTCAGCGCGAACCAGATCCGGCTTCTCGAACTCCAACCAGGCGATGTCGTGAACCTTCACAATGGGGTTGGAGGATCGCCCCGGATGCTCTCCCTGGCGAGCGCCCTGATCACTGTGCAGATCGTTGTGCGGGCCGGCGACACGATCGCCCATCAATCCACCTCGTTTCGAGACGGCAACCGCGCCTCGAAAAATTCGACTGCTCCGCTGCGCTCGAGTGTCACATCGAGGCCGAGTTCCTTGAGCCATTTCTCGATTTGGCCCGTGTGCGGGGGGTTTCCGAACACCCCCGCGCGGCGGCTCATCGCGATCAGGGCGTCCGTGCGCGGGCCTTGACCCGTGACGCATGACGTCCCGCGCAGCGTCCCACCCGGCCGGAGCACGCGAACAAGCTCCGCTAGCGCCGCGCCGGGGTCCGGCAGACAGTGCAGCCCGTTATAAGTGACGCAGAGATCAAAGCTCGCGTCGGCGAACTGAAGTGAGGTCACATCGGCTTCGACGAACTCGATCACGTCTTGCACGCCGCGTCGGCCCGCCTCTCGGCGCGCCCGCTGGAGCATGTAGGGAGAGATGTCAGCCGCGACGTAACGCACGGCCTGGCCGGTGCTCAGACCACGGAAGGCCAGGCCGCCCCCGCAGGGGATGTCGAGTACCGAGGCGCCGACCGGAAGGTCGGCCAGTCGTGCGATGTCGGTGAACATCGGCCTTAGGTCGGTACCCCACATCGCCCAGGCCCCGGCCCTTGCAATGGTGGCGTGCTGGACGCCGGCGTCGTAAAGGGCGGCGGTGACACGCTCAGAGCGCCACTTCTCGGTGACGTCGCTCATGGGTTCGGCTGCGTGTCGGGAGCGTCCCACGGCATCGACGCCGAGACCCAGTGGGTCAGTTCTCGCTGCTCGTTGCTTTCCAAGTGTCGCGGCGGCGTCACGAATGTCGCATACGGTCGGCAGCGCACCAGCACCCGACCTTCTTGCTCTGCAACAGCTTTGACGGCGGGGCGCAGCTCGGGGGGCACTGGCTCACCCGACATGCGTTCAGCCACCGCCATCATCACGTCGATCAGGGTTTCCTCGTCGTCGTCGATCACGGCGTCGCAATAGACCTGCAGGTAGGCGAACGGCCAGGTTTCGTCGAGTACACAGAGGCTGACTTTGCCGTTGCGTGCCACGGCTTTGGCCTTGGCGCGTTCGCCCATGGTCGCCACCAGCAGGTCGTCGTTGTCGTCAGGGACGTAGTAGACGATCGACATAGCTGGACCGTTCGATTGGCGGCCGTAGCCGAATACGCAGGTTCGGTGGGTCCGGACGAATTCCCGCCGCTCAGAGGGCAGCATGTCGCGATCCGTCGGCGCCTGAAACGGGGCCTTCGACAGCGGCAACAGGCGCGCTGATGTGGCGACTCCGTCGTGGGTCTGAGGGGCAGTGCTCATGGATCCAGCCTTCCATCGATATTATCAAGTGATAATAACGGTACACTTTGAACGATGGAACGCAAGACCCCAATGCCGAACAAGGTGCGCGTGCGCCGGACGAGGACCGATATTCGCGAGGCCCTGCTGGAGTCGGCCCTGGTCGAGTTCGGGGCCAAGGGTTTCGACGGTGCGTCGACGCGTGCGATCGCGTCGCGCGTTCAGGCGCACCAACCGCAGATCAACTATCACTTCGAGTCGAAGACGGCCTTATGGACCGCCGCTGTGAACTATCTCTTCGGGCTCTTGGGCGAGGCATTGGGAGGCGTGTTGCCCGCGAAGCTGACTGAGTTCGATGCCCCGCAACTCGCCGCTGCCTTTGCGGAGGCGATACGTCGGCTCGTGCAATTCGCCGCCGAGCACCCCGAACTCAACCAAATCATGGTCCACGAGGGCACGGCGGCCAGCGACCGGCTGACATGGATGACCAAGACCCACGTGAAACCGGTCTTCGATGCCATTAGGCCCGCGTGGCAGATCCTTCGTGATGCCGGCTTTGCTGCACCTATCGACAACGAGATCCTGTATTACGTGCTCCTCGGCGCGGCGTCATTGCCCTACGTGAACGCCCCTGAAGTCCGCCTTCTCACCGGGCGGGATCCCAGTAGCCCCAGGTGGATTCGGGCTCACGCCGATGGACTGGTCGCCATCCTCTTACCAGGACTCGCCGGCACAGACTGAGGGCCTGCCTGACCTACGGTCGCGACGCCGAGCGGGCCTGACCTGGGATGCTCCCTTGACAAGGTAGAGCTGGCGATCGCCCGCGACTGCGTTGCCGTGATCAGCTGATACGCGGCGCCCGGGCGGCGCCGACGGTTCCTCCCAGCCCGCCGGCGCCGCGTCCGAACTCAGGGCACCGAGCCGGCGAGCAGTTCTGAGGCAAGGCCTGTGAGGTTCACTGTGAGGTCGCCACCGGTGATCGAGATCGGCAGGCCCAGGTCAGTCACGACGCTGGTCAACAGGGATGTGACGTCGAGCGTCGGGTCGGTGCCCAACAGGCTCGGCAGATCCGACGAGATCGGCGCGATGCTGCCGAGCGCGGCCAACAGGTTTTGGGCCAAGTCCACGTCGAAGGTGGGCACGGCTCCCCCGGTCACGTCGGGGATGTCCAGGTCCAGGCTGAGCGTGCTGGGGAAAAGCCCCTCAAGGGTACTGAGCGGGATGTTGATGTCCGAGCTGCCGGCCGCGCCGAAGAGCGACTCGAGCGTGCTGACCGACAAGCTGATGTCCTGGCTGCCGGCGCTGCCGAGAAGCGTCTGCAAGTCGGACACCGACAGGGTGATGTCGCTGCTGCCGGAGGTGCCCAGCAGCCCCTCGAGGGTGGCGGTGGAGACGCTGATGTCCTGGCTGCCGGTGCTGCCGAGCAGGTTCTCGAGACTGCTGACGGACACGGTGATGTCCTGGTTGCCGGAGCTGCCGAGCACCGACTCGAGGTCGCTGAGCACGGTGGCATCGGAAATCGATGGGGGAGTGATGGTCTCGTTGCCGATACCGAGGTCGTTGATGAAACTTTGGAGGGAGATGGTTTCTTTGGCGATGCCGAGGTTAATGGTGTACGAGGGATCGCCGAGGTCGGCGACGATCGTGTCGACGGATATCGATGGGACGCTGATACTGCCGCCGTTGCCGAGGGCGTCGCCGAGGACCTGGTCGATGGTGACCGGCACGGTGATATTGCCATCATTGGCGGCGTCGCTGAGCAGCCCGTCCAGCGAAATCGGCAGGGACACGGTGCCGTCGGGAGCGGCGCCATCGAGCAGGCTGTCGAGGCTGACCGGCAGGGTCAGACCGCCACTGGGTGCGACGTCGCCCAGGAGATCGTCCACGGAGACCGGCAGGCTGAGCGTGCCGCTGGGAGCGGCGTCGCTGAGCAGACTGTCCAGGCTGACGGGTAGGGAGAGCGTGCCGCTGGGGGCGAGGTCGTTGAGGATTGTGCTGACGTTGACAGAGAGGTCCAGGGAGCCCGGTTCTATCAGGGTCGGGGTTGTCGTCACATTGCCGCCGCCGACCGCGGACAACTCGTCGGCGAGGGTGTTGCCCAGCTGCTGAAGTGCGTCGATCTGGCCGGTAACCGCGCCGTTGGTGGTGTTGGTGAGTAGCCCCAACTCGGGTGAAATCAGCCCAGAGCCAACGGTTTCGGGATAGCCGTTGAGGAATGCGTACAAGACCGTGGTGGGCCCGTCTTCGAGGTCGGTGAGCGCCGCGGAGTAGTCGCCGCTGGTGAGCGCCGATTCGACGTTGTCCGTGACGGCCGTTAGCGCGGTGGAGGCGGCGTTGGACGCATCGCTGCTGCTGGTGAGCAGCAGCGCGCCCTCGGTTAGCAGGGCGATCGGGTTGGTCACGGGGTTCGAGGTGCCGGTCGACAGATCGCTGAACAGGGTGCTGAGACCTTGGGAGATGTCCGGGTCGGTCAGCCAATTACTGCTGCCGAGAGCCGTTTCCAACCCGGACCAGTTGGCTTCGGTCGTGCTGACCAGCTGCGACAAGTCGAACTCGTCATAGTCGACGAGCCGGACCGGTCGGTGCTGCACGTCAGGCCGCGGTGTAGCCATCGGACTGACGGCTATCACACTGGCGCCCAAGAGAACGACACCAGTGGTGATCCAGGGTTGAACATTGCGCTGCATGAAGGGGCCCTTTTCGCACGTTCGAGATATGGCTGAGACAAAGCTGAAGGATGTCTGATGTGGATCTGAGAGATTTCACGTCAGATGTTGCATGTGCGGTTTGGCTTCTGGCAACGCGCAGAAGCGAACTCACAGCGGGACGTCTAGTAATTACCGTTGTACCGACTGCGGGTGGGAAACTGGAGGAATGACCCCAAGTCGCCCGCGCGGTCGACCGCGCAGCGAGGAACACCGCGACGCCGTCCTGAAAGCCACCATGGAACTGATGCTGGAGGACGATCTGCGCAGGGCGTCGATCGACCGCATCTCCGCTCGCAGCGGGGTCAGCAAGGCAACGATCTACAAATGGTGGCCGAACAGGACCGCGGTGGCGATCGACGCATTCCTGCACCAAATGATGACCGACGCGCCGGTGCCCGACACCGGGTCGGCGGCCGAAGACTTCCGCCTGACGTTGCGCGGCATGATGGGCTTCTACACCAGCTCACTTGGCGCGATCTACGCTCAACTCGTCGGCGAGTCGCAGTTCTACCCAACCGAACGCGAGCGGATACGAACACACCAGGTGAACGTTCGCCGAGGAGCCGTGAGAAAGATCTGGGACCGCGGAGTCGCCCGCGGCGAACTGGATCCGAGCCTCGACCCCGAGGTCGCGCTGGATCTCATCTTTGGGCCGGCGATGTATCGGAGGGCGACCGGGCATGGGGGATTGACCCCGGTCGACGCCGACGCCATCGTGGCCACCGCGATGCGGGCGCTGGCTAGCTGATCGGCGCCCTTGCGCTCCGGTCGCTGCAAGCTTGGAACTCCGCTGGTGGCAAACACGTTGCTGCTGCCGCGATCCGGCTGAGCTTTCTCTGAGCTACAGACCAGATTGTCTCAGGGCCCCTGTCGTCAACTAGATCAACCGTTAGACAAACGAAAAATGAACTGCGGCGGAAGCTGATAGTGCGGTGGCAAAACCTAAATACTCTTGGCCGCATGTCCTTCGGCCGCCCCGGCAGGTTCGCCCCATTGCTCTTCGTGCCAGTCGCGGTGTTCCTCGCATCGTGCGGCTTCTTCCACAGGACTTCCGAATCGGCCGGGGTGGGGCAAGAGGTCGTTGACGGAAAGTTCGCGTTCATCGTCAACGAGGTCAGCACCTCGCCAACGTTCGGCGACGCCAGTGCCCGAGGTGTCTGGTCGATCGTGTCAATGGCAGTCAGGAATGTCGGCACACGGCCGCGGCCTTTCGAGATGGCCGCTCAGTCGCTGAAGGAAAGCGATGGGCGTGGGCATTCGGCAACCCTCATGGAACCGCAGTCAGTCAATTACATTGACCCGGGGCTTCAAGTGAGCGTAAGGCTGGCATTCGATGTGCCTCCCGGCGTGCACCCCACCCAGATCGTGTTGCGCGAGTCGGCCTCCTCACCTGGAGCACCGGTCAAACTGGTGCAGCCTCCATCCTCAACTTCACACGGCTAACAGAGGCTGATCGCGCAAGTCCGTGCGGCCTTCAACCGTGGCACCGGGCCACGAGCAGAAACGCGGTTCATCAGCGCGGCCGACGCCTCGTGAGCGGTGCGCGTGCAAATACTCAGTAGCGGGCACAACTAGCGGGTCTCCCGTGTTGCCATGGGAATGAAGGTTCGCTTCGGGATCGGGCTCGGCCTCAACACGCATGCCGATCAGCTCGCGCCGATCGTCGATCATCTGGAGACCAGCGGGGTCGACTCGCTGTGGTTCTCCGAGCTCGTCTATTCGCCGGCGGTGGACCCAGTAGTCGGCATGGCGTACGCCCTGGCCCGGACCGAGCGATTGAAGGTGGGGACGTCGGTGGCCGTGCTGCCGGGGCGGCATCCGGTGTTGGTGGCCAAGCAACTGGCCTCACTGGCCGCCGTCGCGCCCAGGCGGGTCCTGCCGGTCTTCGGTCTCCGATCAGCCATTCCCGCTGAGCGCGAAGTGTTCATGGTTCCCGACGGCGAGCGCGCGGCGGTGTTCGACGAGTCGCTGCGGATCCTGCGTGCAGCACTGGTCGACGAGCCGGCCAGCTACAGTGGCCGGTACTTCACGGTGACCGCGGCCGCCGTCGCGCCGCGGCCCAATCCCCCGCTGGACATCTGGCTGGGCGGCTCGGCACCGGCCGCGTTCCGGCGAATCGGCACGCTGGCCGACGGATGGCTGGGCAGCTTCCTGACTCCCGACGAGGCGCGGGCCGGCCGCGGGGCGATCGAGCGGGCAGCCGCGGAGGCCGGGCGGCAGATCGAACCCGATCACTTCGGCATCTCGTTGGCGGTCGCCGACGGCGAATTGCCGGCGGAGTTGGCCGCCGCGGTCCGTCGCCGTCGGCCGGACGTCGATCCGGCGGAGTTGGTTGCCGCCGACTGGGATCAGCTGCACCGTCAGCTCGACGCGTACCTGGATGCCGGCTTGACGAAATTCGTTATCCGGCAGGCAAGTACGGGGCCGGCCGGCGCTTTCATCGACCGGTTCGTCGCCGAGTTGGCCGGCCGGGAAAACTGATCAGAGTCCTCGCTAGAGCGTTTCCACCCACCGCAGGATCTCCGGTGTGGCCTTGTCGGTGATGTCGTTGAACTCGGGATGCTTTTTGATGAAGTCGGCCACCATCGGACAGACCGGGACAACACGCATGCCGTCCGCGCGGGTCGCCTGCAGCGCCTCGGTAACCAGAATGGTGGCCAGCCCGCGTCCGCCGAACCGCTCCTCGACTTTGGTGTGGTAG
Source organism: Mycobacterium sp. (assembly GCA_036272035.1). Lineage (GTDB taxonomy): Bacteria > Actinomycetota > Actinomycetes > Mycobacteriales > Mycobacteriaceae > Mycobacterium. Next base: position 9,577 of record DATAZN010000202.1, read on the forward strand.
AAAACCCGCTGGTTGTCGCGGTCGGCGACGGCTGCAAGCCCGACGGTTTCGCCGTCGATGGCGATGGTGTACTTCCCCTCAGCGGCGCTGACGGTGGCCTCAGCGCCGGTCTTATCGGTAAGCATAGCTATTTATTTCCTTTCATTTTCGCGGTGGCCGCAAGACCCGCATGGCGACCCGCATGAGCGGCTCGGGCACCAGGTCCTTGGCGGCAAGCGCCGCGTCCGCAACTCGGCCCCGCACCAGGGTGCCGCGGCCGAACACCCGATTCAGGGGCCCGCCAGTCGGTTCGAGTTCGACGTGCAGCGGCGGCGCACCTTCCGTGGCGCCGAGCGCGGTGGAGATGACGATCCGCTGAATCTCGCTGGTGCCCTCGAAGATGGTGTACAGCTTGGCATCTCGATACCACTTCTCGACCGGGTGGTCGTTGATGTAGCCGTAGCCGCCCAGTGTCTGAATGGCCCGTTCGGTCGCGCGCACCGCGACCTCGCTGGCCGCCATTTTCGACATCGAACCTTCCCCTCTCTCGAACGCAATCCCCCGGGCGGCCATCCAGGACGCCCGCCAGGTCAGCAGCCGAGCCGCGTCGATCTGTGTCGCGATCTCGGCGAGCGGAAAGGCGATGCCCTGGTTGTCGATGATCGGTCCGCCGAACGCCTCCCGCTGGGTGGCGTAGGTGGTGGCGTATTCCAGGGCCGCTCGCGCGATGCCGATCGCCTGCGCGGCAACCATCGGACGAGTCTGCTCGAAAGTGCCCAATGTGGCTGAGCCGGAGCGCTTTCCACCCGCGACGACCTCGCGCGCCTTGGCGAGTTTGTGCTCGAGCTTGTCCTGCCCGCCCAGCAGGTTGCCTTCGGGAATCCGGACGCCATTGAATTTCAGCTCGGCCGTGTGCGAGGCTCGGCAACCGAGTTTGTCGAGCTTGCGCACCAGCTCCAGGCCGGGCGTACCGCCCGGGACGATGAACAACGCCTGGCCACGGTGACCGAGTTCTTCGTCGACGACGGCGTTGACCACGTGAACGTCGGCGATGCCGCCGTTGCCGATCCACATCTTGTGGCCGTCGAGTATCCAGTCGCTGCCGTCGCGTTTGGCCGTGGTCCGCAGATTCCGAACGTCGCTGCCGCCTTCGGGCTCGGAGATCGCCAGCGCCGCGAGCTTGAGGTCACCCGGTGAGCCGAAGCACTGCGGCGCCCACTCCAGCATCTGCTCGGGGGAGGCGGCCTGGCCGATCGCCGAGAGCGCCAGCGCCGGCATCACGATCGCCAAACCGATTCCGGCGCAACCCCAGAACAGCTCTTCCATGAACATCGGCAGCGAAAGCCCGGTCGGGTCGCCGATGAGATCGCGATAAAACAGCGGACTGTAGAAGCCGCGCTGGGCAGCTTCTTCGAGCACCGGCCAGGGAAACTCTTGCTTCTGGTCGTACTCCAGGGCCACTGGCCGGATGACCGATTCGGCGAAATCGTGGGCTCGTCGGGCCAGGTCGTGCTGTGCTGCGGTCGGCGTCAGGTCGAACGTCATGAAAGATCCCCCGAATCGGTTGACCTCTTATTACCCGCTGCCGACGCATTCAATCCCGCCGCCGAGACGGCGACGGATCAGGCCGCCGAACGCGGCCCCACCTGGCGAATGGGCAGATGAAACACGGTCGCGGTGGCCGGCGCGGTGTCTCCTTCGCGCCGCGTCAACAAGGCGGCATTGTCGGCCAGCTGGCGGGGGCTGATCTCCCCCGCCGCGATCCGGCGCAGGGTGGCATGCGCCTGCGCCAGCTGCTCGCGCTTGCGGTACTGGCCGCCGGGCAGCTTGATGCCGGCCCAGACGCCGTATTCCTCGCCGTTTTCCACCGCATACTTCGCGCACAGCCGCTGTTGCGCCAACGGGCAGCGCCGCAGGCACTGCAGCCGGGCCTCGGTGGCCGACTGCTCGTACGCACGCGCCTTGGCGGCGCCGTCGCCGCCGTCGTCATCGGCGTAGCCGAACCACATCTCCGGGTTGACCGAGCATGGATGCCCCATCTGTCCGCCTCCTTCATAACAAAAACGTATGCAGAAGCGTATACAGACAGGTACGAGTTTGACAAGAGAAAGGCTACAAAAACATATAACGCCTGGAGAACGTATACGGCTGTGTAGTATCCGGATATGGCCGGAGCCGCACGGTGAGCCGCGAATCGGCGGGGGCGGCGATCCGGGAACTGCGTGAGGCGCGCGACTGGTCTCTGGCCGACTTCGCATCGGTGACCGGCGTGAGCATCATGGGCCTGAGCTACCTCGAACGAGGCGCCCGCAAGCCGCATAAAGGCACAGTTCAGAAGGTAGAGAACGGACTTGGCCTGCCGCCGGGCACCTACTCGCGGCTCGTGGTGGCCGCCGATCCGGCCGCCGAACTCGAACGCCTGACCGCGCCTACGCCGCCGGAGCCGCCGCCGCAGCGGATCACTGGACCGATCGTCGTCGACCGGCACACCGACACCGACATGCACGAGGAATACGCCGAGGCGCATCTTGATGCAATCAAGTCGTTGATCGGCCGATTGCCCGCGCGCACATCAAACGAATACGAGACGTATATTCTCTCTGTGATCGGACAGTGCGTGAAGGCCGAGATGCTCGCCGCCAACTCCTGGCGCAAGGTGGTCAACGCCGACGCGGCATCGGCAGGGCGGCTCATGCGGCATCTGCAGGCGTTGGAAAACACGCGTGGCGGGCTCATCGAGGGGATGCCGATGAGCCTCAGCGCGCGCTTCGATCGGGCCTGCGCGGAGTCGTCGCTGCCCGAGCCGGTGATCGCCGCGCTGATCGGTGTCACCGTCGCCGAGATGTGGGACATCCGCAACAGGGGAGTCATCCCACCGGGAGCGCTTCCGAGGGTCCGGGCATTCGCCGATCTCGCCGACGAGACCGATGTTGACGCGGCGATCGACGAGGGGGAGCAACAGTGAGCGGAAACGAGTTGGCGGCCTTGAGCCGTGCCCATCAGCTGTTCGCCGGCCGCACCCGGTCGGTGGCGGTGGACGCCCGACTGGCGCCGTACGACGGACTCCTGGAACGTGCCGCGGCCCTGAATACCGCCGCGGGGCATGGCGGTTACCGGTCAGCGGTGAACCGTAGCCGCGACGATCTGCGAGCCGCGGCGACGGCCGACGCCGCGGTGGCCGGCACCGTCGAGGAAGCCCACCGGGATCACGCCAACGCTCAGGGGTTGACCAAAGGTGTTCTCGACGAAGCCCGCGCCGATACTGCGTTGCCGGACAACGCGATCGCTCAGCGCGAAGCGATCCGACGCCGGGTAGCACGATTGCGGGCACAGCAGGCGCATGTACTGGCCGCCCGTCGCAAGTCGCGTCGTCATCGGTCGAGGTGGCGAGCGGTGCGCTATCGGATGCTGCACCACGGCGCCTACCCGGCGGGGTTGCGGTTGCCGCCGCCCAACAGCCGCGCGGGTATCGCGGTGCGGGCGGCGCTGTCGCGGCTGGGCCGGCCCTACGTGTGGGGCGCGACCGGCCCTGACCAGTTCGATTGCTCGGGGTTGACCCAGTGGTCCTACGCGCGGGCTGGAATTCACTTGGACCGCACCACATATCAGCAGATTTACGACGGAATCCCGATCCCGCGCTCGCACGTCCGGCCGGGCGACTTGGTCTTTCCCACCGCGGGGCACGTGCAACTGGCGATCGGCAATAACCTGGTGGTCGAAGCGCCCCACTCCGGCGCGACGGTGCGGATCAGTCCGCTCGGCGCCGGCGTGCAGATCCGGCGTCCAACGGGGTAGCGGCGATGGTGGGCGAGCACGGACCAGGGATGCCAGAGCAGGCCGGACGCTCGATGGCTGCGATCGGGGAGGGGCAGGCCGCGCTGTCGACGCGGCATGCTGCGGTTGCCGACGCCGACCGTGCCCTGGCCGATGCGCTCGCCGAAGCGCATGCGGCAACGGTCGAAGCGGTCCGTCGCCTGGATGGAATCGCCGCCGAGATCGATGGTGCGGTGACGAATCAGGCCGCCCTTGGGCTCGATACCGCGATGGGCGCGCGTGAGTTCCAGAAGTTTCTGATCGCCAAGCAGCGCGAAATCTCGGCGGTGGTGTCGACCGCTCGCGAGCTCGGCGACGCGAAGAAGGCCGTCCTGGAAACACTGCGTGAGCACTACACCGGGTCGGCCGGCTAGCACCCGAGGGCCGCCGGGTTGTGCACACGAGTGAATTGTCGACCGGGGGTCCCGTGGCTACTGTCGCCAGCATGTTCAGGCAGGACAGCGATGACAACGCCTGACGACGCGCCCGCCTCCGAACATCAGGAGGGCGATGCGGCGGACGCGATAAGGAATGCGGAAGTTGCTCTGGCACACCAGAACTCGACCACCGCACAGGTCGACCTGCAGGTAGTAACAGCAGTTCTCAACGCACACCAGAAGACCGCCGCCGGTACGCAAGCCCTGAACAGACTGCAGCGCGACATCGAGGGTGCCGTGGCAACGCGGTCGGATCTGGACACACCGGCCGGAGCCCGTGACTTCCAGCGGTACCTGATCGGCAAGCTGCGAGACATCCGCGCCGTGGTGGCCGGCGCGAACCTCGACGACACCTCGAACTCGGCGCTGATGGCCGCCTGGACGTCGCTCTACAACTCGGCCCAGCCCGGCACCGATGCCACCGACGACAAGCGCCCGCCTGCGGGATCCGAACCCGCTGCGCCGGAGCCTAATGCCGCCCAAAGCCGCCCGCCTGCCACGGAACCCGACTCCGATCCGTATTTCGGTGCGCTGCCTGAGGACGATCTCGGCTTGCCGTCCGAGGACATACCGGCGCGCGTCGCGTCGACACCGGCGCCGACCGCCGAGGGGGCGCCCAGCATTCCGTCATTCGGCGGGGGCGGGCTGCCGGGCGGTGCCGGGTGGGGGATGCCCGGGGGACTGGCGCTGCCAGGGCCCCTGCCGAGTGGTGACGAGCAACTGTCGCCGAAGGATCTCGACGACGCGCGGTTGGAGTTCGACGAGCCCGACGACCGGCTGACGTCCGACGAGGACGATCCCGAACGGGCCGGCCATGAACACGCCGAGCCTGCCGCCGGGCCGACGATCGCAACGCTGCCCAACGGCGAGACGCTCACCGCCGCTAGCCCACAACTGGCCGCCGCGATCGAGGCCGCGGCCGACGGGACTCCCATCGCGGACGCGTTCCGGCAGGAGGGCATGACCATCCCGCCGCCGGGTACCGCGGTCAGCGATCCGGTGGACACATCGCAGCTTGCGCCCGGAGACATCGGTATGTTCACCGACCGTCACGCGCTTGCGCTCGGCGACAGCCGGGCACTGCTGAACGGCCAGATCCAGCACATCTCCACCGTCAACGGCCCCGGCTTCCTAGGCTGGGAGCACCCCCCGGTGCCGGTCAGCGCACCCGAACCGAACAGAACCGACCCACCGGCGCCCACCAGGCCGGCGATCGCCCGGAGAACCGAGACCGCGTAGAAGTAGTCCGGCTCGCGCCGGCACGGCAGAAGGAGACAGCGGATGGCAGACCGAATCCACGTAGTGCCTGCGCACCTGCGTGAAGCCGCCGGCCACCACCAAGAGACATCCGAGTATCTGCGAACCCTGCCCTCGTCGCACGAGGCGATTCAGCAGAGCCTGGACTCGCTGGGCCCGATCTTCGGCGAGCTGCGCGAGGCCGGACGGGAGCTGCTAGAACAACGGCGGCTCTGTTACGAGCAACAGGCCGACAATCACGCGGACATCGCCGACAACCTGACAAAATCGGCCGGCATGTGGGAACAGCACGAGGCAGAGGCAGCCGAGAAACTCGAACGTATCTCCGACGACGGTCGATGACAGAGGCCGATCCAGCGTTCGACACTGTCCATCCGAGCGGCCACATCCTGGTCCGCTCATGCCGCGGTGGCTACATGCACAGCGTCACGCTGACCGAGGCCGCGATGAACACCGACGCGGAAAGCTTGACGCAGGGCATCATGCTTACCGCCGACGTCTCCTACCTCAAGGCGGTGATGGAAGTCCGCAGCGAGATCGTGGCCGCCGGCTACACCCCGTCAGCCGAGGTTCCCACCAACGATGATCTCGACATCGCGATCGAAAGGCTTGTCGCGCATGAATTACCGAGGCGTGACGACACCGACTAAACTAACTAGCGAATCCAAGTCTTGACGGCGTCGCGGTCCGGGGCGATATCAGTGGGTGGCTCGACAGGATTGGCGCCGAACAACTCTCGCGCCCGACCCAGCAACGCACGCACTTCATTCAACTGCTGCTGCAGCCCCGATTCAGCCACACGCTCACGCTACTCAGATGCCGTTATTCACACAATTCACCCGCCGTTTTCAACCAACAACAGCGCGGGAGAGGTACTGGCGATGACGGTAGGCTTGGCCGGTGGCAATCTTCGGGCGAAATACGGCGCGTCAGCGCCTCCGGAGGGCTGCCCAAGAATCGCTGAAGATCCCGGCTTTCCGATCGCCGGTGGACTGCACTCCGTGGGTGACCGGGTTGTGGCCTGCTGAGTTGTCCACGGTTACCGCCGAGACCGCTCCGCTTGTCAAATACTTGAAGGTCGACTTGCAGCGGATAGTCAATTCGGCGAACGAAGAACTCAAGAACATTCGTTGCGCGGGATTGATCGATTCCACCCGACAGGTAGAAGAAGCCAGGGTCATCAACGATGCGCGCGCCTTCGCGGTGAGACGAGTCGAGTCCACAGTTCGTCACCTTCACAACATGAAGTCGAAATTGCCGACGGAGCACCGGCCCGTGAATGGTGCCGTCGACACCGAGAAGACAACGCGATTCAAACTCACACCGCCGCGACCGGAGCCGACATCGCCCACCGATGTACCCGCGTCGGCGGCGCTGGAGCGGGACTTCCAGCCGGCACCTTCCGTTGAACAGACGAAAAGCTGGGAACCTGAACCGCTTGAGGATTGGGGACCGCCGTTCGCTGAACCCGCGGAGCCTGAGACCGCGGAGTTTGAGACCGGGGAGCCCGAAACGTTCGAGCTTGAAATCGCCGAGCCGGAGATCGCCGAACCGGAGGAGTCGCAGCCGAAACACGCGTTCGACTCCGACGACACGGAGGTCCTCGAGGAACTCGCCTCGCTGTTGCAGGAAATCACGCCTCTCGCAGAGGTCGTTGAGCCACCGGCTGTCCAACCAGTGGTCGAACCACTGGCCGTTGAACTGCCAGCAGTAGAGCCGCCGAGCCCGGCGCCTGCCGCCGGTCACACGGAGCCCGGGACCAACGTCACCGAGGCCACGCGGCATCTGCCGGTGGTCGAGCCCGCCGAATCGGAGCACGACCGGCTGGAACGGCTGCTCAAGTTCGTGGCGCGGCAAGAACCCGGGTTGCGCTGGGCCGTCGGCACCCGTGAAGACGGCACCACATTGTTGGTGACCGACCTTGCCCACGGCTGGATACCGCCGGGAATCACGTTGCCTGCCGAGGTCAGGTTGCTGGAGCCGGCCCGGCGCACGGGCACCGCGGCGGCGTTGCTCGGTCAGAGGACGTTGACTGCGAAGTACGCCCCCGGCGACCCACTGGGTTGGGCAACCGATTACGAGGTCACCGACACTTCGTCGCGGCCGCGCGAGGTGCCAGAGGTCGACGACCTGGGCTGGGTGCTCGGCGAAGCGACGCATTGGCGCGATGGCCTGCCGCGGATGGTCAACACGCTG
>DATAZN010000203.1:0-10253 GCA_036272035.1 Mycobacterium sp.
GTTTGGCGATCTCGTCGGCGTTGACGAAGGCGCTGCCGGGCACCAGCGGCGCCAGCGTGAGTTCGACGAACGTTGACTTGCCGGCTCCGTTGGGTCCGACGACGAGATCGAGCCGCTTCATCGGGTGGGTGCGGCGCTGGCCTTCCCGCGTCGCGGCGCTCGGCGTTTCGCGGTCAGCACGACCGACGACCCATCAGGACGGTGCTCGACGATGTCACCGTTCTCATCAAGAGCCACGGTGGTGATGCCGCGCTCGGCCAGCAGCGTCCCGTAATTCGATCCCGCCAGTTTCTCTTGAACGGCCGCGGCGATTTCGGCGTTGAACACCGCGCCCTCTTCAACGCTGAGTTCGCGCAGCTCCAGATCGCCGGCCAGCGCCGCCTCGACCCGCCGCCGGGCCGCCGTCTGCTGACTCGAAACCGCGCGTCCCACCCGCGCCCAGTGGTCGAGCTGCTGTTTGGCCGAGCGGCTCTGTCGCGCGCCCTCGGCAGCCGCGCTGTCCATGAGGTCGGCCGCGATGCGAGTCACCCGATCAGCGTTATTCGTCATAGCGTCTCCTGGTGTTTCAGTCTGCTATAACTGTAGCAAATTGCTACATCGCTGGTCGGCGCGTGTTGGCGCGGCACGCAGCACTTACCGGTATAGCGGCCACACCTCGAAATAAGTTGTCACAGCGCGTTCAACCGCCAAGCCGTGCTCGTTGGGGGTCCAATCGGGCCCCATGTTTTCAACGATCGCGCTCCCTAGCAAGTGATTGACTGCATCACTCTGCTCGGTGGTCGGCTCTTGCGTGTTGCGCAACTCGGCTAAGAGGGCGGGGTCGCGCCGTGTCAATTCGTCCACGATCACGGCGCGTGCTTCGGGCGGGATGGCGTCCAGAGCGTTACTCACGGATTCCCCTGCCCCGATGGTTCGCCTACGTGGTCATCACTCATGATTCAAACCGTCACAGTTGCGACGGGGACATCCGCGCTCAGCCAGCGTTCTCGAACTTCGTTGAGCCGACCGGGTGGCGCGGCAAGTAGCAAGCCGAAAACCGCTGGCGGGCTTGCTTCGTCGCGGTAGTAATCACTGTAGAACGGGATCTTTTTGGCGAACCAGGAAAAAGCTTCGGGCTGGTCGGCAAGTATCAGATGCGCATCGGTGATATAGGTCAGATAGCCAGGAGCGGGCGGTCTCCCCGTCGCGGCGTTAACCATGTTGTCAAGGTCGCGCATGAAATCGTTGAAGGCGTCCTTGTTGCGACCGAACCACGGCGGAAAGTGCCAAGCTTCCGCGAAGGCATCGAATAGGGCGTCCAGCGTTTGGGTGTGCGACCCATCGATTAGTCGGAGCTCGAGCCCCGCTGGCGCCACAACCGGCGAGGGCGTCTGGGACTCGATAGCGACACATGGGCCGCCCCTACCGGCCTGCGAGAGGAATTCTTCAAGCTTCACGGTTGTGCCTTATCACTATCGGATCCGATGGAACGTCTGGTAATGGTCAGTGGTGTACCACGCCGAACCATCACTACCGGTGACGATGCGATCAGAGTCGCGAGTCTGACCTGGCGCCCGAGAGTTGACATCCCATTCCTGATAGGTGATCGGCTGGCCCGAGGCGTCCCTGGTTGGCAAAAGCTGCTGGTCGTTGTCGAAAATACCTCCGCCCTTCGTACCGGGTGCGTTGGCTGATCCAGGCCATTTCCCAGCATCGATCTGGCCGAGAGTGTCTTGCACATTTTGCGGGATCGGCGTTTCGCCCGCGTTGCCGCCAGGGGCGGCAGGATCTTCGCCCTCCACTGGTACGCCGAGTTGCCCGAGCCGGGCTCGGATCGCGGCTTGCCTCTCCAGAAGAGGACCCCGCGAGGCCATGCACGCGCTGTATTGCGCCGGCGGGAGCGGCCCGACGTTTTCGAGGCCGCAGCGGGCGTTCCACGCTTTTATCTCGGCATTTACTTCGGCCCACGCAGCCTGCGCCTCCTGAGCTGTCATGTCCTTCGGATCCACTGGCGACGGCGAAGGTGGATCTTGCTTGAACGTTCGGCTGTCGATGGCGCGGACTTGCCCGTTGGTCGGCGGGATCTGCGGAAATGTATTACCAACACCGGCAACGGCCGCGGTGATCCTGCTCGCAACCTGCGCGTCCACGCTGACCAGCTGCGCCGCGCGTCCACCAATATTCCCGGCGATCGCCTGCGCGATCGACTGCCGAGCAATCCGCTGTGCGGCCGATCCGCCGCTCATCCGGTCGGTGACCGAAAGATCCTCGCCCACTTCGAATCCCGCTGAGCGGGCGTCCTCGACGGCGTAACGGATCTGGGAGCGGGCCGCATCTAAATCCGAGGCCCCGCTGCGCGCCACGCCGGCTGCTGACTGCAGTTGATCGACCACCGCGCTGGTGGTCATCATGTCTGCGTGCGTATCGGTTCGCAGCGCCTCGGCGGCCTCGCCGCTCCAATCGACGGTCAGCGCGTCGCGCCACACCCCATGTGAAACGCCATAGCTACGCTCGCCCACGGTTTCCCAGTGAGTGGCTGCCTCGGTGAGATGGTTTGTGGGCCAAGCCAACAGGGCCGACAGGCCGGGAGCCCCTGCGACCGCCGCCATTGCTACTCGCTGATCATCGGCCGGAAGACGGCAGCCACCGCGGCTGTCGACGCAGCTTCCTGAAAGAGATAGCTGAGGTCGGCTTGGACAACGCCACTGGCACGCTCACCGACCCGCACCGCCAGCCCGACGGTGAATGCTGTGACATCGACATGGGCAGCGTCAACCGCGGCCGCGCTGGTCTGACACGACAACCCCAGACCCGTCGGCGCACCCGTCTCGCTGAGGTCACCTACCGAAGCACCCCACCGAGTGGCCATAGCGTGCACATCCGCAGTGTCCACGCGCAATTCCTGCTCCACGAGCCGAAGTGTAGGTAGACACCGCACTTGTCACCAGTCACCATGGCGGCACTGGGTTTCAACGCACCTTGTCACCGCGACAAAGCCGCGATGAATCACGCGGGAACTCCTGCATAACACTGCGGGTAACTGCACATTCGGTGGTCAACCACGGGCCAACCATTCGCCTAGTCTCGAAGTCGATGGACAACCCACTGCGGCATCCTCCCGGAGTCCCGCGCGTCGAAAAGCCGCGGGCGGAGGGTCAATTCCTCCTGGCCGACGGCCGTCGGCTCGGCTATGCCGAATTCGGCGATCCCACCGGTCCGGTGGTGCTGTGGTTCCACGGCACACTCGGTGCGCGGCGCCAATTCCTCGCGAAGGGTCGGCGTGCCGCCGAGAGTCTCGGCCTGCGGGTCATCGTCATCGAGCGGCCGGGCACGGGGCTGTCCGATTCTCACCGCTACTCCTCGGTGAGCGAGTGGGTTGCTGACATGGCCCAGGTGGCCGACACGCTCGAAGCCGAACAGCTTGGCGTGGTGGGCATGTCCGGCGGGGGTCCCTACGCACTGGCCTGCGGTGCGCTGCCCCCACTGGTCGACCGGGTGGCCGCGGTGGGCGTCCTTGACGGCACCGTTCCGGCGGTCGGTCCCGAGGCCACCCGCGCCGGCGCCACCAACATCGCCCGGCGGTTTGGTCCCATCCTCACCCAGTTGCGCCGGCCGCTGGCGGTGATCGCCACCATCCTGCTGGCGCCTCTAATTCCCTTCGCGCACTACGCCTATCGCCTCTACATGCGCATGTGGCCGGAGATCGATCGGCGCGTCCTGGACGATCCCGAAGTTGAGGCGATCTTCGTCGACGACATGGTCAATGCCTTCCGCGGCCGCTGCCTGGCCATGGTCGATGACGCCCGACTTCTCGGGCGAGACTGGGGTTTTCGGCTTGTCGACGTGAAGGTGCCGGTGCGATGGTGGCACGGCGAGACCGATCACGTCGTTCCGATCGACGGTGTGCACACGGCCATCACGTGCCTGCAGGACGGCGTACTGACCGTGCGCCCCGAGAGCCACCTGGGCGGCTTCGCCATGACCGAAGAGGTGCTCGCTCACATGAGCGCGAAGCTGTCGGGCGGGCCCGGAGTCTGCGACCTCCCGCAGTTGCGCAGCAGCTAACGCGCCTCGTCTGGAGTCCGCGCGGTGTCGCAAGGTCGTGTGTAACTTCGCTGACACGGGCTGCGAAGATTGACCGAGCGTGTCCGTATCCATGACGAAGGGGACGATCGTGCAGATCTCTAAATTCCGGCTGGCGGTTGCCGGCGTGATCACAGCAGCCGGCTTCAGCATCGTCGGCGCAGGGGCGGCCTACGCCATCCAGCCACACATGGTCAGTGCGAGAGACCACCTGAACCAGAGCCTGTCCGACTTGCAGATCGCCGACCCCTCCGATTCGGGTGGCCACCGTGAACAGGCGATCGAGATGGTTCGATTAGCGATCGACGAAGTCAACCAGGGTATCGACTACGCCGAGCTACACCAGTAACACCCAGTCGTGTTCTGCTTCAGTCGATGGGCATTGCCAGTGCGCTATCGCGATCAGCGATCACCGCCACCGCCAATGGTCCGCTTCGCGGCGAACGCTTAGGGGCGCCAGTTTTCGCTCTGAGGCGGGCAATTCGCATCGTGGTTCTCTGATTCCCGTCCCTCGGTGGATGGAAATCGGCTGATCCCGGCCTCCGATTCAGGCGGGGTGGGCGGCGAAGAACTGCCAGATGGTTTGGGTGGCGTTCAGCGCGTGCGACGTCGGGTCGCGCTTCTCGAGGAAGGTGTCGCCGCCGGGCCACTGGTGTTTGCCGCCGTCGATGGTGATCAGTTCGACGCTGCGCTTGTCGGCGCAGGCGGCGGTCGATGTGGTGATCGGGGCGCTGGTCGTGACATTGGCTGCGCCGCACTGATCGGCCTTGAGCCAGAACGCGTTGACGTCGGGAACCGGTGGCCCATTGACCGCGCTCTCGACGTTCCCACCGTGATAGGGGACCAGCTTGTCGGCGGTGCCGTGGATGTGGATCACCGATGTCGGGTGTGGCGCGGAACAGGCGTCGAGCATGGTGGCCGAGTCCGGGCCGATGGCCGCGAAGATGCCGCTGTTGCAGGCCAGCGCGTAGCTCATGATGCCGCCGTTGCTGATCCCGGCGGCATAAACGCGCAACTTGTCGATCGGCAGGTCGGCGCTGATCTGCCCGACCATCGCGGTGATGAAGCCGACGTCGTCGATGTTCTCCCGCATCGCCTTGCCGCAGCAGCCGTGCCCGTTCCAGCTCCGCCCGATACCGTCGGGATAGGCGACGACGAACTTCGCCGAATCGGCCAATTGATCCCAACCATAGGAGTTTTCGGCTTGCTCGCCGGTGCCGGTCGCCCCGTGCAGCATGACCACCAGCGGTGCCGCCGCCGTCAGCCCGGGCGGTTTGTGGAGCCGGTAGGTGCGGTCCAGCCCGCCGAACGCGATTGTGTGCACGCTGGTGCCGCCAGGGAGTGGTGTTTCGCACCGCCCGCCGGAACATCCCGACAGTGCGAGCAGCACGCCGAGCAGCGCGATAACCCGAGCGCACATGCTTCAAAGGTACTGGTAGAGCGACGGATGCCGCGCCGATCGGCACCCTCCCATGGTGCGTGGACGCGGCTACGACGAAACTGATCCTCATGCAGATCCCGTTCGCCGACGCGCTGCTCAGCCGCCTGGGCCGCCGCGACGCCGGGCTCGAACTCCTCGAGGAGATCGAAGACGAGGCGGCCGAATCCGTCGACACCGATGATCTGCCGTCGGCCGAGCCGGCGCTGTTGTTGCAGCGGATGGAGAATCGGCTGATCCGCCATCAGCTCGCCGAGCCCGATGTCTTGAGCGACGAGGAGCTGCGCAAACTGCGCTACATCCTCAACTTCGCCAGGCTCGCCGACTTCGAGCCGGGTGCGGCTGGCCCAGCCGGAACCCGCGGGCGCGCCGACGTCTCGGTCGGCGCCGAAATCGCGCCGTGGCGCTCCCGGGTCGCCGACGCGCTGTACGGACCGCTGCGCGAGGAGCGGGATTCGATCACGGCGTTGCAAACAGCACGTGACGCGCTGCCAGGTTTGGCCGCCGACCAGGACGATCAACGGCAAGTGCTCATCGAACGGCACGGAAACGACTTCACCCCAGCGGAATTGGATGCCGAAGTCGGCTACAAGAAACTGGTCACGGTCCCCGGCGGCGGGGGCGGTGCGGGTTTCGTCTACATCGGCGGCATGCAACGGCTGCTGGAGGCCGGCCAGGTGCCCGACTACATGATCGGCGCGTCGATCGGGTCGATCCTGGGCAGCCTGGTGAGCCGCGAGTTGCCGGTGCCGATCGAGGAGTACGTCGCCTGGGCGAAAACGGTGTCCTACCGTGCCATCCTGGGGCCCGAACGGCTGCGCCGCCGTCACGGCCTGGCCGGCATGTTCGCGTTGCGCTTCGACCAGTTCGCCCATGCCATGCTCAGCCGCGAAGACGGACAACGAATGCGCATGTCGGACTTGGCGATTCCGTTCGACATCGTGATCGCCGGTGTGCGCAGGCAGCCGTATACGGCGCTGCCGTCGCGGTTCCGCCGTCCCGCATTGGCGGCACTGCAGATGCGATCGGTTCCGTTTCGCCCAATCGGCATCGGCCCGGTCGTCGGTACCCGGATGTGGCAAGTGGCCGCCTTCATCGACTTACGGGTCGTCAAGCCCATCGTCATCGGCGCCGACGTCGCGGCCCGCGACTTCGACGTCGTCGATGCCGCATCGTTCTCGGCGGCCATTCCCGGTGTGCTGCATCATGAAACGACCGACCCGCGGATGATCCCGCTCCTCGACGACCTCTTCGAAGAGGAAGGCATCGCGGCCCTCGTCGACGGCGGCACGGCCAGCAACGTCCCGATCGAACTGGCCTGGAAGCGTGTCCGTGACGGCAGGCTCGGCACCCGTAACGCCTGCTATCTGGCGTTCGATTGCTTTCACCCGCAATGGGATCCGCGCAACCTCTGGTTGGTGCCGATCACCCAGGCGATCCGGCTGCAGATGGTACGCAACCTGCCCTATGCCGACCATCTCGTCCGCTTCGGGCCCACATTGTCGCCGGTGAATCTGGCACCCTCTGCCGCGTCCATCGATCGGGCGAGTCGATGGGGGCACAACAGCGTCGATCGGGCGATCCCGGTGACGACCGCGCTGCTGCAGCCGACCTGGTGGGAAGGTGATAGCCCGCCGGCCGCCAAGCCGAAGACGTTGCCGAAGTCGGTGGCGTCGCCGATGAGCGCGGTCATGGCTGCGATTCAGGTGCCGACGAGCCGCTTGGCCCGGTGGCGCGATCGCCATCTGACCTGACGTTGGGTCGCCGACCGAATGACGATTACCCGCCGACGGCCTCGCCATGCTCGTACCACCGTTTGTCTAGGCCGTGTTCCGCGGCGTAGACGGCGAGCCGTTGTTCGACCAGAGACCACGGCGCCCGTTTGCGAGATGTCAGTTGCGTGAGCAGGAACCGCGCGGCATGGGTGCCGCATTGCAGCGCGTCGGTCATCAACTCGAACGCTTCCTCGGTGCGGGCGCGGTTCGCCTGTTCCGCCCAGGCGTTGTCGCTTTGATCGCGCCGCGCCCGTTCTTGCTCCAGTGCCTCGCCTTGTAGGCGCCACACAAGCGCGTCATCGCTTTGTACGCGCTGCTCAAAGGTGGCATTATTTTCGGCGCGCCGCTCGCGCAGTCTCGTGAGCACCTCGTTGATTCGCTGAAGATCAGCCTGCCGGTCGAGCCACCTGCACCCAGTGTCGTTCGGCAGCTCCGATGGGTTGCCGTTCCACGCGGTCGCGCTCGCATTGGTGTCAGGGTCGCGGAGGACGAGCGCGCGGACCTGGAATCGCGCGAATCGCGTTGTTACCGAATCTGTTAGGTAGTCCAGAAGTGTGTGGTCGAGCCCACCACCCAGGGATTGACGCCAGTTCGCGTAATACTGCCACTCAGTCGGTGTCAGTTGAGCAAGATCGCTCGCGTCGACAGCGCTGAACACCAGCGAATCCATGGACTCCCCGTCGTCGACGACGGAATCGTAGAGATCCTGCGCATAGTTATCGTCAACTGCAGCAAGACGAATCAGCTGCGCGGTCTGCCTGAATCTTCTGCTCATGACGGCACCCGCACGATCTTCCCCCGCCAGTACGCGTCGGCGATGTCGAGCTTCTGCGGTGCTGTCGGTGCTTGTCGGCTGACGGCAAGTTGCGCAGCGCGTGCCGGTGGGGGCGCGGGTGGGCGCGGAGGTCCACTCGGATTGACCGGGATGGCGAATTCCTCCTCGCCGACGATGACGAGCCGCACATCGCAGAAACGCTTCGAGCGGCCGGCTGCCTGCTTGACCGCTCCAGCAGCGGGTTTGTTTGTATCCGGTTCGAAATCGCTGACACAGAGCCAGGTATCCGTCTGAACGGTGTACCACTTGTCCGCGTCTTCTTCGTCCGGTTTGCATAGCACGACATCGATCTTGAATTCGGTGCGGAAGTCGTTTCGCAGCCCGTTCAGCCAGTGTGCGGTATCGAACGTCAGGGCTGCGGTGGGGTAAGTATCTTGGCGGCGCAACCACTCCAAATACAGCTTGGCCTTAGCGGGGTCGCTAGCGTCGAACGCCTTCCAGGTGCTAGTGAGATCAAGCTGGGCCACCAATCCGACGCGGCCGTAGATCGCCGGGGACAGCGGCTCATTGATCCCGGCCACGTAGACAGCGTTGCCCCAGGTGTAGAACTTGTCGCCAATGAAGTAGTTGGGGGTGCGGGATTGGGCGCCTAAACGGAGGATTTCGCTGGGGGTATCAAAGGCGCTCTGGCCGCGGACGGGAAGGTATTCCCTCGCCCGATTGGTCGGCACATATTTCATCACCAGGGGCAGGTCGAACAGCGTGTCACCCACGATTACTGGGGCACTGTTGACGTCGATGAACGTGTTCCACGCCGGGACCGAATCTTCAATTGCTTGTTCGATCGTGTCCGCTAGTTCGCCGTAGCTCAAGGCGGCGAGTTCGGGATCGCTCAGAGCAGCATAATCATCCATGGCGTCCTATCCGGTCCCCATGCGCGCGACTTTACACGCGCTATCTCGGTAGTGGCAGTGTCAATCGCAAGCCCGATCTTCTCCGGCGCCATCGACTTTCGTTTGGGTCAGGGTGTAGGTAGCCAACGCGCGCAGACGCGTCAAAATTCGCTCAGAGGTGGGCATTTCGCATTGAGTCCGCAGACGTGGGTGCGCCGCGGCGATCAGGGCTTGGTCACTTTGAGAATGACCGTATCGCTGGCATTGACAGTGGTCCCCGGAGCAGGCTCGATGGCCACGACCGTCCAGTTGGCCGGCACAAAAACGTTCTGGTACTTCTCTGTCGCAGAGACGAGATCGATGTCGGTGAAGCCGAGGGCTTTAAGCCTGTTCTCAGCGATCTTCGCATTCTCGCCTGTCAGGTCAGGGATTGTGATTGGCGCCGACGCAACTGGGCTCGTGGTTTCTGGCGAGCTAAAAACCGATGACGGTGTGCTTGAGCTCCACGACGGAGTACTGGATTGGGATTGCGTGACCGTCACGGTAGAAGTCGGGCTCGATGTAGTGCCGCCACATGCGGCGATCGTCAACGCGCGACCGCGAACGTGCGAGTTGCCATTGCGGCAGTTTTTCGATTCACGGTCGAGGAGCGTATTACAGCGCGCTGTTCGCACAACCCCGATTAGAAAAACTGGAAATGCCGATTTGCCTACGGCCGCATTACATTCGGCTGTTGGCGGACAAATTCAGGATATCGGAAGAGCATTTCGGAGACCGAACGGCAGCCCGCTGCTCGCGGCCGAGAGCGGGTCCGGTACGAAGATCGCGCCGAGCACGGCCGACAGCACGACGTAGACCAGCGGTGCGAGCAGCCTTGTCGCCTTCACTGTGCGTCGCATGTCCTCGATGTTCACCAGATGCTTGACTGGCAGCAGATAAAACATCACCGTGTCCTCGCCGATGAGCGCGGTCATGGCTGCGATTCAGGTGCCGACGAGCCGCTTGGCCCAGTGGCGCCGCAATATTGTGCCGACCGCTAGGGGGAAGATATGACCACACCACCGCTACCGATTTGGTATCCGGGCCGCAGTGGCGTACCCGGCATTGGCGTGGCATCGCTGCAGCCGCAAGATGATCCGTTCTACGCCTACACTGGCTCCACGGCGCTAGATAGCATCGCACCGGGAACGGTGTTGAACACTCGCCACTTTCATTACCACCTGTTTGGCTTCCCGACGTTGCTCCAGACCACCCAGCTGCTCTACCGGTCGACCAGCCAGACCGGCAAGGCGACCGTCAATGTCACCTCG
>DATAZN010000204.1:0-5097 GCA_036272035.1 Mycobacterium sp.
CCGGTCGGCGAGTTGATTGGGATCGAGATCGACGAATTCCGGCCACTCGGTCAGCACCAGGACCGCGTCGGCGCGGTCACACGCTTCCTCCACCGAGACGGCGTAATTGAGCGTGGGATACAGCCGCTGGGCGTTCTCCAGTGCCTTCGGGTCGTACACGTTGACCGCGGCCCCGTTGAGTTGCAGCTGGCCGGCGACGTTGAGCGCCGGCGAGTCGCGCACGTCATCTGATTCGGGCTTGAACGCGGCTCCGAGCACGGCGATGTTCGCGCCCAGCAGTGAGCCGCCGCACGCGTTGGTGGCGATCGCGACCATCTTGGTGCGGCGGCGCATGTTGATGTTGTCCACTTCGCGCAGGAAGGTCAACGCTTGGTCGGCGCCGAGTTCGCCGGCACGCGCCATGAAGGCGCGGATGTCTTTCGGTAGGCAGCCGCCGCCAAAGCCCAAGCCGGCGTTCAGGAATCGGCGTCCGATCCGGGGATCGTGCCCGAGCGCGTCGGCCAACAGCGTCACGTCGGCGCCGGCGGCTTCGCATACCTCGGAGATCGCGTTGATGAACGAGATCTTGGTCGCCAGAAAGGCGTTTGCGGAGACCTTGACCAGCTCCGCGGTCTGCAGATCGGTCACCAGGAACGGCACCTCGGCGTCCAGCATCGGCGCGTACAGCTCACGGATCGCGGTTTCGGCGCGCGTCGAACCATCCTGGACACCAAGCACAATGCGGTCGGGATGCAGCGTGTCCTGGATCGCGAACCCCTCGCGCAAAAACTCCGGGTTCCATGCGACTTCGATGTCGACACCTGGACGCGCTGCGCCGCGGACTCGTTGGACAAGCTCGGCAGCGGTCCCGACCGGAACCGTGGACTTCCCGACGATCACCGCCGACCGTGTCAAACGCGGTGCGAGCGTGTCGATTACGGCGTGGACATGGCTCAGGTCGGCGCCGTATTCGCCCCTCTTCTGCGGAGTGCCAACCCCGAGGAAATGCACGTCGGCGAAGTCGGCAGCCAGGCCGTAGTCGGTGGTGAATCGAAGACGGCCCGCTGCGATGTTGTCCCGCAACATCTTTCGCAGACCCGGCTCGTAGAATGGAACATCGCCCCCAGCTAGCTTGGCGACCTTACCGGGATCGATGTCGACACCGACGACTTCGTGCCCTAGTTCGGCCATCCCCGCAGCGTGGGTAGCACCCAGATAACCCGTACCAAAAACGGTGCACCTCATACACCCGTGTGTAAGTTGCCGCAATGAGCTAACGGCATCGCTCTTCTGAGCGGGGGGCAAACGCCAGGTGACGGTTTACCGTCGGACGTTATAAACCCAGGCCGGACATGCCAAATCAGTGACCGAAGCCACCGTGACCCCCGCCACCATGGCCGCCGCCGAAGCCGCCACCACCACCGCCGAAGCCGCCACCACCGCTGCCGTGGCCGCCGCCGGGGAACCCGCCCCCACCGGGGCCCGGGAAGCCGCCACCACCGCCGGGGTAGCCGCCGCCACCGGGGTATCCACCGCCGGGGTACCCGCCGCCGTGAGGGCCGCCGAAGATCGGCGGAAGGCCAGGAATCGGAATAGGTATCGGAACCACCGCAGGAGGCGGTGCGGGCGCCGGAGCGACCGGAGCCGGAGCAGGCGGCGGCGCGGCCGGGGCGGGCGCGGGCGCCGCGGGTACCGGTGCGGGCGCGGGGGCAGCTGGAGCAGGGGCCGGCGCAACCTGCACCGGCGCAGGGGCCGGCGCCTCCGGTGCGGGGGCGGGCGCTTCAGGCGCCGGAGCCGGGGCCGACGCTGGTGCCGGAGCCGCGGGCGCGGCGGGTGCCGGCTTGGGCGCCACCGCATTGTGGCCGGGCTCTGGCCGGACGGCCGCGGTCGGGCGCATGCTGATCGCCAGGGCGACGAGCAGCGCCGCGGCGCCGACCACGAAGATCGCGGCAACGGCGCTGGCAACCAGGACCAGGGGCCTGCGCCGGCCTTCCTCTGGAGCAGCGGCGATACCGGTGTAGGCGCCTGTGTAGGTGCCGGTCTCGAAATCCCCCTCGCCGGCCAGGGCGGTGTAGGCGTCGAGATCGTCATCGGGAACGGCGCTGTAGGCCAGCGCCTGCTCACCGGAAGCGTTGTCGGTGGCGACGTCGAAGTATCCGGGGGCCACGGCGTACGGGTTGATGAAGCCGGTGCCGGGGTCTTGGGCGTAGGCCAGCGCGGCGGTGGACGACGAGAACAGCGGCGCGTTGGCCGATGCCAGGGCCGCGCCGCGGGCAAGGGCGGTCTCCGGCTCCTCGGGCGCACTCACGATCAGGCCGGTCGCCGCCTCTAACCGCGGCTTGATGGGGGTGATGTCCACGCCGGATCCGACGAGAAAGAGGCCGTCGGGCCGGGCGTTCAACGAGTCGGCGCTGGACAACAACGTGGCCAGTTCGGCGACCGAATCGGCGCCGGGTGTCAGCGGCTGACGATGAACGTCGGTGATCGACCCGTCGGAGCTGTTGACCACGGCCAGCGTCGCGGTGTCGGGCTCGACGAACAGCAGGCCGGTCTGGGCATATCCCACGGAGCTGCCGACGACCTGGGCCAGCGCCGCGGCGGCCAGGAACGACGACACCAGCATGACGTTCTCGACCTTGCGCGCGGCCAAGGCGTCACGCAGCGCACCGGCCTCGATGGGATCCGTCCAGGTCACACCTGTCGAGCGCACTTGGTAACCACTCTCGGCAGCACCCTCTTGGGTGCCGAGAATCGCCGAAACGACCTGGTCGGCCGCATTGATGGTCGGCGCATCGGCGGCCGCATTGACGTCAAAGCCGTCTTCGTCGACGGTGAGGCCGTCGCCGTTTTCGCCCTCTACGAGAACCATGCGGACCGCAGTGGGTGCCATCGACACGCCAAGTACGGTGTCCACTTTCTCCTCCAAAGCTGGTCGCTCCCTGGCCGGGTGCGTCATAACTGGCTGTCACGCCGGGCCATGCAAGCGGAGTGCCGGGTTTCCTCAAGCTTTGGCGGGAGCGACGCCGATCGATTTCCCGGTGTTGCCACTACGACACTACCGACGAGCGGACCGGGCGGCTATCCGTTGACTACAGAATCGCCGACGCTCATCAATGGCCGTGGCCGCCGTGGCCCCAGCCGCCGCCACCATGGCCCCAGCCGCCGCCGCCATGGCCCCAACCAGGACCGCCGCCGTGACCCCAGCCAGGACCGCCGCCGTGACCCCAGCCCTCGTCGCCGTGACCCCACGGGCCGCGCTCAGGGGGCGGCGGGCCGAACAGTGGCGGTAGGAGCCCGGGAAGAATCGGCGCAATGATCGGGGGCGGCGCCGCCGGGGCGGGCGCGGGGAAGGGAATCGGCGCGCGTGCAGGAGCGGGACCCGGTATCCGGACCGGCGCCGGCGCCGGGGCCTGCACAGGTGCGGCCGCGGGCGCGGGCGCTGGCGCTGGCGGCGGCGCTGGTAACGGTGCCAGCCTGGCCGGGGCCACCACGTTGTGGCTGAGGCTGGGCCGCGAACTGGCCGATGGTCGGATGCTGAACGCCAGCGAAATCACCAGCGCCATCACACCGGCGACAAAAACGATCAAGACACTCATTGCCGCCAAAAACGGTGTGCGGCTTACATTTTCGTGTTCCTCCAGCTGACCGAAATCGGGGTACATGCCGGTGGTGAAGTCTTGGTGCTCATCGTCAGCCGCATAAGCGTCGGGACCCAGTTGGGTGTAAACCGCAGCCGACTCGTCGGCAACGGCGCTGTAGGCCAACGGCTCGGCGCCCGGCTCGCCGCTGGGAACCGCTTCAACGACGGCCAGATAACCCGGTGCGTGCGCGTGCTGGCTCACCGAACCGGTGCCAGGGTCCAGCGCGTAGGCCAGTGCGGCGGTCGACGAAGCGAACAGCGGTGCATTCGCCGACGCCAGCGCCGCGCCCCGGGCCAGCGCCGTCGCGGGCTGTTCGGGCACGGTCAGCGGAAGCGACGTCGCTTCTTCCAGCGCGGGCTTGATCAGCGGGATGTCGACTCCCGAGCCCACCACCAACAAGCCTTCCGGCTGCTCTTCAAGGCCCTCGGCAGCAGAAACCAAGCCGACTAGCGTGGCGACCGCCTGATCGTCGTCATCGGGAAGTTGCTCACGCTTCACATCAGTGATCGAGCCGTCGGTGGTATCCACCACGGCCAACGTCGCGGTATCGGGTTCGATGTACAGCAGCGCAGCGCGCGCATAACCGGTCGCGCTGCCCATCGACTGGGCCAGCGCCGCAGCAGCCAAGAACGCCGAGACCAGCATGACGTTTTCGACCTTGCGAGCGGTTAACGCGTCACGCAGCTCGGCTGCCTCGCACTGGTCACTCCATGTCACCCCGGTCGACAGCAGGTCGTATCCGGCCTCGCTGGCGCCCTCGCGGGTACCCAGAATTGCGGCAACCACCTGATCCGGCGCGCTGAAAGTTGCCGGGTCGTCGCCGGTGACGATGGCGAAGTTGTCCTCATCGACGGTCGCCCCGTCAGCGTTTTGCCCCTCGACCAGCACCATGCGGACCGTCGTGGGTGCCATCGACACGCCAAGTACGGTGTCCACAAAACCTCCCACCAATTTGCTAGCCGTCCGCGGGCCGACTGAGATCGTGCGCCACGCAGTGCGCCAAACACAGAAGTTATCGCCACTGCGGAGCGCGGCGTTACTACCGCGGACTTAGCTGTGCTCTGCGAAGTTAAGGCCAGGAGCATTCGGTCGATCAATGCCCCCCGGCCGACCCTTCCGAGGCGATTTTACCTTGCCGCCCGCCGAGCCGTAAGACTAGTGGTGCCCGCCGCCGTGACCGCCGCCGCCGAAGCTGTGTCCGCCGCCACCACCGCCGAAGCTGTGTCCGCCGCCGCCAAAGCCACCGCCGCCGAAGCCGCCCCCACCAAAGCCACCGCCGCCGAAGCCGTGGCCGCCGCCGAAGCCACCGTCAAACCCGCCCGGGCCCCCGCCGAAGCCACCGGGGCCGCCACCGAAGCCGGGGCTGCCACCACCAAAGCCCGGGTTCCCACCACCGAACCCGCCAGGCGGACCGCCGAACCCACCGGGGCCACCAGAGCCAGGGTTCCCACCACCAAAGCCGCCAGGCGGACCGCCG
>DATAZN010000205.1:0-15463 GCA_036272035.1 Mycobacterium sp.
TCACGACTGCCAATGCTGGCGTACGGTGACGCCCGTGTCACGCAAAGAGGTCACAATCGGCATCGATATCGGCAGCACCGCCGTCAAAGCGGTCGCCGCCGATGAGGATGGCCGGGTGGTCGCGCGGGCACGGATTCCGCATGAGTTGCGGGTGCCGGCGCCGGACCGGCTGGAGCACAACGCGGACGAGGCCTGGCGGCAGGGCCCCCTGACGGCGCTGAACCAATTGGCGCGCCCGGATGCGCTCGCCGTCGCAGTGTCCGCGATGGTTCCGTCGCTGACTGCCGTCGACGCCGGCGGCCGGCCGATCACACCTGGGCTGCTGTACGGCGACGGCCGGGGTCGGGTAGCCGACGCTGATACCGACGGCCCGTCCCCAGTGGGCGAGGCTGCCGAATTCCTGCGCTGGACGGCCGCCCAAGCGCCGGACGCGGCCGGTTACTGGCCGGCTCCGGCGGTGGCCAATTACGCGCTGGCGGGCGAGGCGATCATCGACTTTCCCACCGCCTCTATGGGGCTGCCGCTGTTCGACGGCACCGGTTGGAACGCCGAGGAGTGTGCGCAGCGCGGTGCGACGGTCGATCGGATGCCCCGGGTCGAAGCTCCGGGCGCCGCGGTCGGACGGGTAGGCGACGCGGTGCTGGCGATCGGAGCCATCGACGCGCTGTGCGAGCAGATGGTGTCTGGCGCCAATGACGACGGCGACGTGCTGGTGCTGTGTGGCACCACGCTGATCGTGTGGGTGACCGTCCCCGAGACGCGGCAGGTGCCGGGCCTTTGGACCATCCCGACCATGACCGGCAAGAGCCAGATCGGTGGAGCGAGCAATGCCGGCGGGCTGTTTCTCGGCTGGGTCGATCGTGTCCTGGGACCGGGCGACCCAGCGGCCGCCGACCCGCGGCGAGTGCCGGTGTGGTCGCCATATCTGCGCGGCGAACGCACACCCTTCCATGACCCGGACCGTCGTGGAATGCTCGACGGCCTCGACCTCACTCACGACGCGGCGGCGCTGCGACGGGCCGCCTACGAGGCGTCCGGCTTCGTGGTCCGCCAGATCATCGATCTGAGCGGAGCGAACGTGTCGCGGATCGTGGCCGCCGGTGGCGGTACTCGGGTCCAACCCTGGATGCAGGCCATCGCCGACGCCACCGGCCGACCGGTGCAGGTGTCCGGAGTGGCCGAAGGCGCGGCACTGGGCGCGGCGTTCCTGGCCCGGATGGCGGTGGGTGCGGAGTCGGCGCTCACCGACGCGGCCCGATGGGCTGCCGTCGAGCGGGTGGTCGAACCGAGCCCGGCGTGGGCCGGCCCGGTGGCGGAGCGCTACCGCCGGTTTATCGAACTGGCGTCGTTACGGTAGCTCCGCCGCGACGTACCTGATATCCCCGAACGCGACCATCGAGGGAGCATCCGGGAATTCAAAACCGTTGGCGGCGTACAGCTCTGGTGTGGTGTGCACGGTCGTCTCCCAGCCGCGGGCGGCCAGGTACTCTGCGGCGTCGTTGCGTTCGCCGTCGTACACCAGATCGGCCCAGTTCACGTTCAGCCCGAGTCGACGCCAGCGTTCGCTGATCTCGTTGCCACGCTTGGCGATTCGATCGCGGATGTCGGAAACATAGCCGGTGCCGATTCTGCTGCCGCTGAAGCTGAGCGTGGTGATGGTGTCGAACAACCGATCCTGGGCGTCCGGCGGCAAGTAACCCAACAGTCCTTCGGCGATCCAGGCAGTCGGCCACTCGGTGCTGAACCCGATGTTGCTCAAGGCGCCT
Organism: Mycobacterium sp.; assembly: GCA_036272035.1. Lineage (GTDB taxonomy): Bacteria > Actinomycetota > Actinomycetes > Mycobacteriales > Mycobacteriaceae > Mycobacterium. Next base: position 1,767 of record DATAZN010000205.1, read on the forward strand.
ACCCAGTCGTCGCGCAGGTCGACCGCCACCGCTTTGCGGTCGGCGGTCGGAGCCGCCCCGAGATCGGCCAGCGTGCGCGTCTTGAAATCGATGACCTGCGGCTGGTCGATCTCGTAGACCACCGTTCCCGACGGCCACGGCAGTCGGTAGGCACGTGTGTCGAGCCCGGCGGCCAGGATGACGGCTTGGCGCACACCGGCTTTGGAGGCGTCGGTGAAGAAGTTGTCGAAGAACCGGGTTCGAACCGCCATCCCCTCGGCGAGCCGCTGTGAGGTGAAGGCAGGATCATCGTCGGTGAGCTCGATGTCCCCGTTCATCATCTTGATAAAGGCTTCGACGCCGACCGCGTTGACCAATGGCTCGGCGAAGGGGTCGTCGATCAGGGGGTTGGGGCCTTTTGACGCCATCGCGCGTCGCGCGGCTACGGCCGTAGCGGTGGCGCCCACGCTGGACGCCAGGTCCCAGCTATCGCCGTCGTGGCGTCCGGTGTCGCTTGCGGTCATCTGGAGACCTCCTATCTGCGAGTTGCGATGACGGAGACGATGTTTCGGAATGCGGCCAGTGCGTCGTCGCCGGGGAAGACGAGACCGTACTCACCGAAGAGCTCTCGACGAGTGCGGGAGGACACGTCCCAGCCGCGGTCGGTGAGATAGTCCGCGACGTTGTTGCGCTCGCCCTCGTAAAACAACCCCGACAAGTCGACGTCGCAGCCGATGCTGGCCCATCGGTCGCTCATCGCCTGGCCGCGCTCGGCCATCGTCGGACCGCTGTCCGGGTGGTACTCGGTGGCGATCTGACTGCCCGGGGCGCTGAGCGCCGTAATGTGGTCGAACAGCCGGTCTTGCGCTTCCGGCGGCAGGTACATCAACAGCCCCTCGGCGCTCCAGGCCGACGGCTCGGTGTCGTCAAAACCGCTGTCGCGCAACGCTGTCGGCCAATCCTCGCGCAGGTCGATGCTGACCGTGCGGCGTTGTGCCGTCGGTTCGGCGCCCAGTTCTGCCATGGTCTGCGTTTTGAACATCACGACCTGAGGTTGATCGACTTCGTAGACGACGCTGCCGGCCGGCCAGTTCAGTCGGTAGGCCCTGGAGTCCAGGCCGGCGGCCAGGATCACGGCCTGATGAATGCCCGCCGCGGCGGCATTGACGAAGAACTCGTCGAAAAACCGGGTGCGAACCGCTATCGAGTCGGTTTCGGTCTGTAGTTCCGTAGCGCCGTTCTCCCCGGCGGTTTTTTCGGAGGCCGGGCTCAATTCCCCGTCGACCACCCGGGTGAAGAACTCAATGCCCACGGCCCGTACCAGGGGAGCGGCGAACGGGTCACTGATGATCGGGTCGGTGTCCTCGGAGGCCAGCGCCCGGGCCGCCGCGACCATCGTGGCCGTGGCGCCAACGCTCGAGGCCAGATCCCAACTGTCGGTATCACTGCGCGTCATACTCACCCTTCCGTTAACGGTCAGCTGGAGTCCTTTGATACTTAGCCAAGGTAAAGAGCCAATGAAACTTTACGCCTCGTTGCTGTGTGCTGGCTGGCGCGCAGCCCACCCGTTTGCAGGATGGCGCTGCATGCGCTGTTAGTCTCGTAGACTGTCTGACGCGCGCCTGAACACGTCCTGGCCTGCATGTGCTCGGCGCGCGACGCAGGACCATGCAGGACAGTCCAGGTGCTGGATACGCCAGCCAGTAGGCATGCCGCGAACAGAGACCGGCTGCGCAGGAGGAAGAGTGCTTTCGGCTTTCATCTCATCGCTGCGAACAGTCGACCTGAGACGGAAGATCCTGTTCACCCTGGGCATCGTTGTGCTCTATCGCTTGGGTGCGACGGTCCCGTCGCCCGGCGTGAACTACCCCAACGTGCAGAAGTGCATCGCGCAGATCAGCGGTGGGGATTCGGCGCAGATCTACTCGCTGATCAACCTGTTCTCCGGTGGCGCGCTGTTGCAGCTGACCGTGTTCGCGGTCGGCGTGATGCCCTACATCACCGCGAGCATCATCGTGCAGCTGCTCACCGTGGTCATTCCGCGCTTTGAGGAGCTGCGAAAAGAAGGCCAGGCCGGCCAGGCCAAGATGACGCAGTACACGCGCTATCTGGCCATCGCGCTGGCCGTCCTGCAGGCCACCAGCATCGTGGCGCTGGCTGCCAACGGCGGCCTGCTGCAGGGCTGCAACCTGGACATCATCGCCAACCAGAGCATCTTCTCCCTGGTCGTCATCGTGCTGGTGATGACCGCGGGCGCGGCGCTGGTGATGTGGATGGGTGAGCTGGTCACCGAGCGCGGCATCGGTAACGGCATGTCGATGCTGATCTTCGCGGGTATCGCCGCCCGAATCCCTGGCGAAGGCAAGAGCATCCTGGACAGCCGCGGTGGGGTGGTGTTCGCCACGGTCCTGGTGGCCGCGCTGATCATCGTCGTCGGCGTGGTGTTCGTCGAGCAGGGCCAGCGCCGCATCCCGGTGCAGTACGCCAAGCGCATGGTGGGCCGGCGGATGTACGGCGGAAGCTCCACCTATCTGCCGTTGAAGGTCAACCAGGCCGGTGTTATCCCGGTGATCTTCGCGTCCTCACTGATCTACATCCCGCACCTGATCACCCAGTTGGTCCGCAGCGGCAGCGGCGGTCTGGGCAACAGTTGGTGGGACAAGTTCGTCGGCAACTATTTGTCGAACCCAGCCAGCCCGGTCTACATCGGTATCTACTTCGGGCTGATCATCTTCTTCACGTATTTCTACGTCTCGATCACGTTCAACCCCGACGAGCGTGCCGACGAGATGAAGAAGTTCGGTGGCTTCATCCCCGGTATTCGGCCGGGCAAACCGACCGCCGACTACCTGCGCTACGTGCTGAGCAGGATCACGCTGCCGGGGTCGATCTACCTCGGTGTCATCGCGGTGCTGCCCAACCTCTTCCTGAAGATCGGTAGCACCGGGACCGTGCAAAACTTGCCGTTCGGCGGCACTGCGGTTTTGATCATGATTGGTGTCGGGTTGGATACCGTCAAACAGATCGAGAGTCAGCTCATGCAACGCAATTACGAAGGGTTCCTCAAGTGAGAGTTGTGTTGCTGGGCCCGCCTGGAGCGGGCAAGGGGACGCAGGCCGTGAAGTTGGCCGAGAAGCTCGAGGTACCGCACCTGTCCACCGGTGACCTTTTCCGGGAGAACATCGGCAACGGCACCAAGCTGGGTTTGGAAGCCAAGCGCTACCTGGACGCCGGCGATCTGGTTCCGTCCGAGTTGACCAACGAACTCGTCGACGACCGTCTGAGCAACCCGGACACCGACGGAGGATTCATCCTCGACGGTTACCCGCGCTCGGTGCAGCAGGCCAAAGCACTGCACGACATGCTCGAGCGCCGCGGAATCGCGCTTGATGCTGTCCTGGAGCTCCGGGTGCCCGAAGACGTCTTGTTCGACCGGCTCCGATCGCGTGGCCGCGCGGACGACACCGACGACGTGATCCACAACCGGATGAACGTCTACCGCGACGAGACCGCGCCGCTGATCGAGTACTACACCAGCGAGCTGAAAACCGTGGACGCCGTCGGCTCCGTGGACGAGGTGTTCGCCCGCGCGCTGAAGGCCCTCGGGAAATAACGGTGATCGGCCTGGCCAGCCTGCGTAGCCGCAAAGTGATACCGCAACGCAGCGCCGCTGAACTCGACGCGATGGCCGCCGCCGGGGCCGTGGTCGCCGCCGCCCTGCACGCGGTGCGCGAGGCCGCAGTTCCCGGGGTTTCGACGCACGAACTCGACCAGATCGCCGAATCGGTGATCCATGACGCCGGTGCTACGCCGTCGTTCCTCGGCTACCACGGCTATCCGGCGTCGATCTGCTCTTCGGTCAATGACCGTGTCGTGCACGGCATCCCGTCGGCCAGTGAGAAACTCACGGTCGGCGACCTGGTCTCCATCGACTGCGGGGCAATCCTTCAGGGCTGGCACGGCGATGCCGCGATCACGTTCGGTGTCGGCCAGATCATCCCCGCCGACGAACTGCTGTCACAGGCGACCAAGGAGTCGATGGAGGCCGGGATCGCGGCGATGATTCCCGGCAACCGGCTGACCGACGTATCGCACGCCATCGAAACCGGCACGCACGCGGCCGAGGCCCGCTACGGGCGCAAGTTCGGGATCGTCGAGGGCTACGGCGGACACGGCATCGGCAGGCAGATGCACATGGATCCGTTTTTGCCCAACGAAGGATCTCCGGGCCGCGGCCCCATGCTTGCCGTCGGGTCGGTGCTGGCGATCGAGCCGATGCTGACCCTGGGAACACGCAAAACCGTGGTGCTCGACGACGAGTGGACGGTCACTACCGCCGACGGCTCGCGTGCCGCACACTGGGAGCACACCGTCGCTGCGACCCAGGACGGGCCACGCATTTTGACCCTCGGCTAACTTCGTCCCCGGACCGAGTGAACCCAACGGACACCTAGACCGTGTCATCACCGAGAGGCTGGTGATGGACAGACCGGACACCGGCGCGGAAGCGATCGCTCTGAAGCGGCTGTGCGACCAGCACGCCGCGGCTTTGTGGCGCTATGCGTGGCGGTTGACCGGTGATCATGCCCACGCCGAGGACGTGGTGCAAGAGACCTTGCTGCGGGCGTGGCAACACCCGCATGTCTTCAACAACGGGCAGTCCCCGCGCGGCTGGCTGTTCACCGTTGCCAGAAACATGGTCGTCGACGACCGGCGCAGCGCCCGATTCCGCCATGAGGTCATTCCGGCGGACGGCGCGGGCCCGCCGGAACCGGCAGGTCTTGATGAGTCGACCGGGGTGCTGAACCGAGCATTGATCGGCGACGCGATGGCACAACTGTCCGCAGAACACCGGGCGGTAATTGGCCGGTCCTACTACCAGGGCTGGACGACCGCCCAGATCGCCGCCGATCTGGGGATCGCTGAGGGCACGGTGAAGTCGCGGCTGCATTACGCGTTGCGAGGACTTCGCCAGGCACTGGTGGAGATGGGTGTGACGCAATGACGGAATCGCGGAACGGCAACGTGCCGCAGGGCGGCCACGAATACGAGATGTGGGACGCCGCCTACGTGCTGGATGCGCTGTCGGACACCGACCGGCGCGAATTCGAGATGCATATGGCCGGCTGCAGTTCATGCCGGGAAGCCGTGGCAGAGTTCGAGGCCATCGCGCCGATGCTGTCGCTGCTGGACGATGAGCCCGCCACGGTGCCGCCATGCCCCGATCTGCTGCCCTCGCTGCTGGCGAAGGCCGACCAGAGGTCGGCCGCGAACCGGGTGGAGCTGCAGCCTGCGCTGCTGACGTCGAGGGCCGTGGCGGCGGAGACGGTTTTCCCGGTCTTCCGCACCGGTAACTATGCCCCCGTCCACGACGAGCTGACCACATTCGACCTGCCCGTCGAGGGTGACATTCCCGCCGAGCTGAACGGCTGGTACCTGCGCAACGGCCCCAATTCGCGTGCAGGCGAAGGCCATTGGTGTGTCGGCGACGGCATGGTCCACGGAATCCGGTTGGAAAACGGTCGCGCCGCCTGGTATCGCAACCGCTGGGTGCGTACCGAGAGCTTCGATAGTCCCGCCCCGCTCTACAACGACGACGGCAGCCGAAACCTGCACTCCAGCATCGCCAATACCCATGTCGTGCGCCATGCCGGCAAGACGCTCGCGCTGATGGAATTCTCGCTGCCCTACGAAATCAGCAATGACTTGAAAACGCTGGGCGCCTACGACTTCGGCGGCATGCTGACCGACTCGATGACCGCGCATCCCAAGATCTGCCCGAACACCGGTGAATTGCATTTCTTCGGCTGCGGCAACATCTTAGAACCGCATGTCAGCTATCACCGCGCCGATGCCGACGGGCGGTTGACGATCAGTCGCCCCATCGACGTGCCCGCGCTGACCTTGATGCACGACTTCGCGCTGACGGCCGAACATGTCGTTTTCCTGGATTTGCCATTGCTGTTCAACCTGCAGGCGGCGCTCACCGGTTCCTTCGAAAGGGACTTACCGTACCGCTGGGACGACCAGTACCGCGCCCGCCTCGGTGTGCTGCGCCGCGACGACCCCTACGGCCGGTTGCGGTGGTTCGACATCGATCCGTGCTTCGTCTTCCACGTCGTCAACGCCCACGACGTGACGTCGCCCGACAGGAACGCCATCGTGCTGGAGGTGTTCCGGTATGACGAAATGTGGCGGCATAACAGTGAATTCGGGACCGACGCGGCATTGTGGCGGTGGACGATCAACCTGGACACCGGGCTGGTCGAAGAGAGTCAGCTCGATGACCGCGGAGTGGAATTCCCGCGGATCGATGATCGGCTCTCCGGAACGTCTGCCCGCTACTCGGTGGCGGTCGGCAGCGGTGCGCTCATCCGGTACGACCTGCAACGTGATACCGCGGCCGAGCACCGATTCGACGCCGCCGGCGAAGCCGGGGCGCCCGGTGAGGCGGTGTTCGCGCCCGCGATCGGTCGGCCCGACGAACTGGCCGGTTGGTATTTGACGTACGTGTACAACTCGGTGACCGACAGCAGCGATCTGGTGGTTATCGACGCTTCAGACTTCGAGGGCGAGCCAGTGGCCCGGATCCGGATGCCGCGCCGTGTGCCACACGGATTCCACGGCAACTGGATGCCCGACTGAGCGAGATCACCTTGCTGAACTGCCACGTTGAACTGGAAAGGCGCGCAACTCGTATCACATATCAGGAGGTGATCGAGTGACTCGCTCCACCAGTGCCGACAACGGCGAAGCCGCGTTGATGAAGGCGCTCTATGACGAGCACGCTGCACCGTTGTGGCGTTATGCGCTTCGGTTGACCAGTGACGCCAGTCGCGCCGAAGACGTGGTCCAGGAGACGCTGCTGCGGGCCTGGCAGCATCCCGAGGTGATCGGCGACACCGAGCGCTCGGCGCGTGCATGGTTGTTCACCGTTGCGCGCAACATGATCATCGATGAACGGCGCAGTCCAAAGTTCCGCAATGTAGTTGGTTCGCTGGATGATTCGGGTGTACCGGAACGATCCACCCCCGACGAGGTGGACTCGACGCTGGACAAGATGCTGATCGCCGATGCGATGGCCCAGATGTCAGCCGACCATCGAGCCGTTGTCGAGCGGTCCTACTACCGGGGATGGACCACTGCCCAGATCGCCGCTGATCTTGACATCGCCGAAGGGACGGTCAAATCGCGACTACACTATGCGGTGCGGGCGCTTCGACTCTCTTTGCAGGAGATGGGGGTGACCCGATGACGATATTCTGGGCCATCCGGGGGGCCGGCGGCTACGAATGCCTGTTCATGGCGGCAATTGGGGTGACACGATGAGGGTGATCCGAGGTTTCGGGTATCCCGGTGACAGCGACGTTCCCACCGGCGACAGCCACGACTATGCGACATGGGACGCCGCCTACGTGCTTGGATCGCTCGCACCCACCGATCGGCGCGAATACGAGGCGCACCTGAGCGTCTGCCCGTTGTGCAACCAGGCCGTGAGCGAGCTCAGTGGCATGCCGGCGCTGCTGTCGAAGCTCGACGGCGGCACGGTGGCCACGATGGGTGCCGACGACCTCACCGCAGCGCCGGACATGGCGCCCAATCTGCTGCCGTCATTGCTGTCCGAGGTTCATCGGCGTCGTCGCCGCGTACGCATGGCGACGTGGACGTCAGGGGCCGCTGCGGCCGTGCTGCTGGCGATCGGTCTGTTCGTGAGCCTCGCCTGGCACCACCCGACGTCCTCGGCGCCGCCGCAGGCCAGCGTGTCCGCACTGCAGATGGCCCAGGTCGGTACCGATGCGCTGGCCTCGACGGTGTCGATCAGCAGCCAGCACTGGGGCACCTACATCGACCTCAACTGTGTCTGCCTGGCCCCGGTAACTGCCCATCACGACAGGCTGGCGATGGTCGTGGTGAGTCGCGACGGCGCCCATACTCAGCTGGCCACCTGGGTCGCCGACCCGGGTCACACGGCGAATCCGGCCGGCAGCATCTCGACGCCCGTCGACCAGATCGCGGCGGTGCAAATCGTTTCTGCCGACAACGGGCAGGTACTGCTGCAGCGCTCACTGTGAAACAGGTTGTAGCGCGCGAGATTTAACCGCTTGCCATCCAGGTGTGGAACATGCCACTGGGGTCGTAGGCGGCGCGTACCTGATCCAGGCGTGCCATGTTCGGTTCTGTGATGAACGTCGCGGAACGCCGTGCCAGATTCTCGTCGGCCAGCGAGATGCCGGTTGCCAGATGCGACATCGCGGCCATGTTGGACGGGGCCCAGTCGCCGTAGCGTGCGTCGTCGGCAGCATCGTGCCAGGCGGTATAGAGACCCAGGTAAATCTCGTCTTCCACGCCGTAGACCATCTCGGTGCGATCCGCGGACGGTTTCCAGCCCGCGAAGACGAAGTGCGACGGGTGCGGCGGCAAGGTCTCGATGATCTTGCGGATTCCCGGTAGAAGGTCGTCGGCCGGGGCCGACGTGAACATGTTGTCGACGCTATACCGATGGCCCTCAGGGTATTTCGCCATCACTGCCGAATACCAGTTGGCCAGGGTCGTCGGCATGTACGGAAGAGCGGCGGTTGCCCGGTCGATCACCGGGCACGTGCCGAGGATCGCAAGCGCTTTCGCGGCCCCGTCGTCTGAATCGGCGAAAACCGGCGAGGCGATAGCGATCGTCGGCTCGTCGGGTCCGACTTCCGGTGCGTTGCGCGAGGTGAGGATTTGCAGTTCAACGCGATCGTCGATCTCGCCGCTGATCGAGCGGCCCCAGCTGAACACCTCGTCGGCGACGTCGACCGGGTACAGGTACAGACACGTGCCCAGGACGGCCGGACGCCGGTGCAGTCGCAGCGTGAATGACGTAACCACGCCGAAGAATCCGGGCCCGCTGCCACGGGCGGCCCAGTACAGGTCGGGGTGATGCTCAGGGTCGCAGTAGAGCGTGTCGCCTTCGGCGGTCACGACCTCCAGCCCGAGCACACTCTCACACGCCGGTCCGACGACCTTGCTGTTCCAGCCGTATCCACCCTGAAGCAGATATCCACCGAGGCGAATGCCCTCGCAATGGCCCGCCGGGAAGAACAGGCCCTGTGCATCGAGGTCGGTCGCAAACGCACTGGCGACCACGCCCGGCCCAACGTGGGCGATCATCGCATCGGCGTCGATCCGGCAGTGACCGAGACGGCTCACGTCGAGCAGCATCCCGCCATCGCGCAGATGGCTTGCGTTCCAACTGTGACCGCCCGAACGAACGCCGACCTGGTAGCCCTGCGCCCGGGCATAGCGGATCGCGGCGACGACGTCGTCGGTGTCGCACGCCTGCACGATCACCTCGGGAAAGCGCTGCGGTACAAGGCTATTCCACACCGTCTCGCGACGGGCCGCCTCGTAGCCGTCTACACCGCGGTGGAAGAACCGCTTTGCGGTGAGTAATGCCATTGATCCCCCTTTGCTGTGGCCGTCAGGTAGGCCGCGATCTGACCCGCTAGTGGCGTGGCCGCCAGCCGGATCGCCCGTAACGGGCCGCTGGGTGGGATGCCGTAGCCGATCGCGAACATCCCGCCGCCCATGTCCGAGGCGAAGCCGCCGGGCGGATTGCCGTGTTCGTCGAGCACGCCGAGATGGCCGACCAGGCCGTCCAGATCGGGGTCGAAGCCCGTCGCGGCAATGATCACATCGGGCGTGATGCCGGTGCCGTCGGCCAGTATCACCCGCTCGGATTCGAGTGCCGCGACCGCGGCCACCACGTCGATCCGGCGCGCCCGTACAACGTTGACCAGCTCGTCGGCCAGCGTGGGGATTCGGCCACGCTGTTCCACGGTCGCCTTCAGTCCGAGTGGCGGCCTACCGAAGCCGTACACCGATACATCACCAAGCAGCAGACGGTTGAGCCGCGCTACCACCGGATCGACGATGCGTGCCGGCACCCGGGCGAACAATTCCAGGAAAATATCCGAGGGAATCGGGCCGATGGCGCGGCGCACCAGGTGTGGTGGCGTACGCACCGCCAACCAGACCTTACCCGCGCCGTTGTCGGCCAGCTGGACGGCGATGTCGGCGGCCGAATTTCCCGCGCCGACAACCAGGATGTTGCGATCGCGGAACGGCCAAGCGTTGCGGAAGTCGACGGAATGCACCACCTCGCCGACGAATTGGCTGAGTCCGGGCCATGGCGGGATGGCGGGCGTGCGATAGCGGCCGGTGGCCAGTACGACCGCTGACGCTCTGATGTCACCCTGCGAGGTGTCCACTCGCCAACCCTCGGCTGCGCGCTCGATGCGGTTGACCTCGCTGCCCAGCGCGAGCCTGATGTTCTGCTGCCGGACGTAGCTGTCGAAATACCCGACCATGTCCTCCTTGGAAGGCCAACGGCCGGCGCTGAGAGGAATCCGCTGTCCGGGAAGGTGGGACAGATAACCATTGGTGTTCAACCGGAAGTTGTCGTAGCGGTTCCGCCACGACATCGCTGGTGCGGAGGCTTTATCGACGACCAGCGCCGAAATCCGGTGCCGGTGCTCGAGCTCGCGGGCGACGGCCAGACCGCCAGGTCCGGCTCCGACGATAACGACGTCATGTCTGCTCCGGTGGTCACTGAACACACGCTGCACGTTGATAACACGATTGCCGATGCCGGGTGGTTCACCAGCAAACCGCGTTGAACCCAAGCGGCCCCCGGGTCGTGTCTCTGGTATGTCGAGAAAGCACCGGGTGGTCGACCACATAGTCGGTCATCTCGCGAGGACCGGAGTCGAGTACATATTCGGCGTCGATGGCGCCAACATCGAGGACCTCTACGACGCAGCATATTTCCGGCCGGACATCACCGCCGTGCTGGCCAAGCACGAGTTTTCCGCTGCGACGATGGCCGACGGCTATAGTCGCAGCGGCGCCGGCCTGGGCGTAGTCGCCGCGACCTCCGGCGGGGGCGCGCTGAATCTTGTTCCCGCCCTGGGTGAATCATTCACCAGCCGCATACCGGTTTTGGCGCTGGTTGGCCAACCGGCGACCACGATGGATGGCTTGGGGAGCTTTCAGGACACCAGCGGACTCAACGGCTCGCTGAACGCCGAGGCGTTGTTCTCGCAAATATCGGTGTTCTGCAGGCGGGTAACCAGCGCCGCGGACATCGTCTCCGCGCTGCCGGCGGCCATCGCCGCGGCACAAACAGGCGGCCCGGCAGTACTGTTGCTGCCCAAAGACATTCAGCAATCCGTCATTGACCTGGCACGCTCGACGGATGCCGATCGGCTACGGACAGTCGGTAATCCGCATCCGATTGTGCGCGCCCTGCGGCGGGTCACCGGGCCGGTCACGATCATCGCCGGCGAGCAAGTGGCCCGCGACGACGCGCGTGCCGAGCTGGCCTCGCTTCGCGCGGTGTTACGCGCACGAGTGGCATGTGTGCCCGATGCCAAGGATGTCGCGGGAACACCAGGCTTCGGTTCGTCGTCGGCGCTGGGTGTGACCGGTGTCATGGGCCACCCCGGTGTGGCCGAGGCGGTGGCCGGTAGCGGCCTGTGCCTGGTGGTGGGCACCCGGTTGCCGGTGACGTCGCGCGCGGGTCTTGACGACGCGCTGGCCGCCGTGCAGACGATCTCCATCGGATCGGCGCCGCCGTACTTCCCGTGCACCCACGTCCACACCGACGACCTGAAGATGTCGCTGCGGATGCTGACCGACGCACTCGTCGGCGCGGGACGGCCCACCGGCGTTCGGGTGCCCGACGCGATCGCGCGCACCGAACTCACCCCACCGGCTTTCGACGGCCCGGGCGTGCGCTATCGCGACGTGATGGCGGAGCTGGATGAGCTACTGCCCGCCGGGGTCGACATCGTCGTCGATGCCGGCAACACCGGAGCGGCGGCCATTCACTATCTGCCGGTGCGGCGCAGGGGACGGTTCGCGGTCGCGCTGGGCATGGGTGGCATGGGCTACAGCTTCGGTGCCGGTATCGGAATGGCGTTCGCCCGCAAAAAGGCTCGAGGCGCCGGCCGTCGAGTGGTGGTGATCGCCGGGGACGGCGCGTTCTACATGCACGGCATGGAGGTGCACACCGCAGTGCACTACCGGCTTCCGGTCACCTTCGTGTTACTCAACAACAACGCCCATGCCATGTGTGTAACCCGAGAGCAGCTCTACTACAACGACTTCTACAGCTATAACCGGTTTTCGCCCAGCCACCTCGGGGCGGGTCTGGCCGCGATGTTCCCCACGCTGTCATCGTTAGACGTCAGCGACAGGACCGGACTGGCCTCCGCAGTGAGCGCCTCGCTGGACGTCGACGGTCCGGCGGTGATCAGCGTGGAATGCGCCGCCGACGAAATCCCGCCCTTTGCGCCGTTTCTCGGCACGTCTGTAACCAACCGCTCTACTAATCAACATATTTCACCACAGGAGGACAACACCCATGTCGCTGCCAGCGCTTGATGATATCGCCACCCACACCGGCACTACCGAACCGATCGACGGCGTGGTCCGCATTGAGACCACGCCGCTGGAGCAGACGGCCGCAAGCTTCTTCACGCAGATGAGGTCGGCATATCCGCACAACGAGGTGTTCGGGCAGTACTGCACCGTCAACGACTACGTCGACTGCCCGCCTGACGAACTTTTCGAATATCTGTCGGACACCCGAAGCCTCGAGGAGTGGACCTACACCCTGCGTGGCTTCACCCCGTCCGATGAACCGGGACTCTGGCTGGCCTACGACAAGCTGCTGCCCGAAACCACGATATACACCCGCACCGTCGCCAACTCGCAGGCGCGCACCGTCGACTATCACTGCGCGTGGGATCAGGGCAGGCATCTCTGGATGATCTACCTGATGCGCGTCCTCGACGCCAAGGTGGTGCTGGACAAGCCGGGTTCTGTTGTGATGTGGACGAATTGCCGTCATCCGTTCTATGACGAGAACCCTTATCCCGAGGCCGCCCCTGCGGAGCGTACCGGCTGGGTCGGCGACTTCTGGGATTTGTTCGGACCCGGCCACGCGCTGGAACTGAACAACCTCAAGAGCATCGCCGAATACCGCCACCGCCACGGCCTTTCGATCACCCCGGAGTGGATGAGATGACCACGCGACCCAACGTCAGCCTCATCGACGTCTCCAGCTACCTACCTGGCGAGCCGATCGGCGCCGACTACTACGCGCAGTTCGCCGACTCCGACGAATTACGTGACAACCTGATGTTCCGCGCGCCCTCATTCCGTCATCACGTGGGGCCGGAGGAGACCGCGATCGACATGGTCGAGCGTGCGGCGCAGGGCCTGATCGAGCGGCACGGTCGCGATGTCATCGAGAATGTCGACATTTTGATAAGCCACACTCAGTTGCCGGACGTACCGTTCTATGGCGCCGGCGGTGGAATGGCGCATCGGCTCGGCATGCACCCGAACTGGGTGCTTGATCTGCACAACGGCGGATGTGCGGCGTTCGTATTGGCGCTCAACGTGGCCCGTCGACTGCTCGCATCGGGTGAAGGGCACACCGCGCTGATCGCGATCGCGCAGAATACGGCGGGGCAGGTCTTCGACCAACCAGGAGTACGTCGTAAGGCGCAGTCAGCGGTTCCCGGTGACGGCGCCGCGGTGGGCCTGGTGACACTGTCGGACCAGTCACCGATTCTCGATATCGAATGCCGCACATACGGCGAATACGCCGGCGACATGACGATCGCCATGGATCCGCCCCGCAAGTACTGGGAGGCGGGGCCCGGCGAGGG